>NZ_JBFUMN010000026.1:0-71209 GCF_054049335.1 Roseateles sp. P5_E1 | reverse complement strand
ATGAAATCCTCGCTCATGCCGCAGCCGCTGTCCTCCACGCGAACGCGCGCCTGGCTGCCCTGGGCATCCAGGGTCAGGCAGACCCGGCCGCTCGCGGGCGTGGCATCGAAGGCGTTCTGCACGACATGGCCAAGCACGCGCTCCACGCGCTCGGCATGCCCACGCGTGCTGACACCGCCCTGCAGCGTCAATTCCAGTACCCTGCCCTTGCTGGAAGCCGCAGCCGCAAGGCGCTTGGCGATCTGCTCCAGGTCGACACCGCTGGTCACGCCATGCGGCTTGTCGCCCTCGCGCAACTGGAGCATCAACTGGCGCATCTTCTCCAGCGAGTTCTCCACCGTATCGAGCATGTCCTGCTGGAATTCAGGGTTGTCGCGCAGGCGCTTGGCGTTCTTCATCATCAGCGAGAGCTGGGTGACGATGTTCTTCAGGTCGTGCACGACGAAGGCCGACATGCGGTTGAAGGCATCGAATTTGCGCGCCTCCAGCAACGCCTCCGTGGCCTGGGCCTGGTCCAGATAGCCTGACGCCTGGCTGGCGGCCGTGCGCAGCAGGTCGCGCACCTCCCAGTTCACCTCGACAACCACACGCGGCCGCCCCAATACCGCAAAACCGATCAAGGCTTCGCGCACCAGCAGGGGCACCAGCAGCCAGCAACGTGGCTCGTCGGCCAGCCAGGCCGGCAATTCGAGGCCGGGGTAGGCCTCAGGGCGTTCACGACACTCATCCACGTCGACGATCCAGGCGCGCTCGCGCCAGAACGTCGCCAGCGGGCCATCGTGCGCCTCGCTGCCCAGTTCGGCGGGCAGGTTCCAGCGGGCGGCCTGCACGAAGTCGCCACCCGCGGCACGCGGCAACCACAGCATGCCGCTCGGGCTTTCGACCAGGTTGGCGAGGGCGCGCACCACGGTTTCGGCCGTGTGCTGGGGTTCTGCGCTGCCGGACAAGAGCTGGGTGAACCGCAGCCACTCCTCGCGGTAGTCGTAGCGATAGCTGAAGAAGTTCTTGCTGATGTAGACACGCAGGCGCGAACGCATCGACCCGGAGGCCATCAGCAGCGTCAGTGCCACCAGCGCGACGAAAACCAGGGCTACGGACAGCGCCCGCCCCCACTCGCCGCCGGTGTACCGCACGTAGTAGCCCACGCCGGCCACCATCAGCAGGTAGACGCCGACCAGTAGCAGCGTCGCCGAATGGAAGACCGCCGCCCGCGACACATGCAGCCTGCCGAGCCAGTCGGCATAGCGGCGGGACGCCACATAGAGCAGCGGCACCGCCGCGGCATGGACCAGCGAGCGAACGCTGATCGCGTCACCGTCAAAACGCTGGAACAGCGCGGCCTGCGACCCGATGAAGAGGTCGAAGACAAAGATGGCACCCAGCCCCAGGCAGACCGGCTTGGCATTCCAACGCGCGTCACCGGTCGCATTGCGCAGCATCTGCTCGACCATCACAAGGCCCAGCACTGCCAAGCCCAAGGCGGCGAAGGCCTGGGGACGAGCCAGGCTCTCCGCCGGTACGCTCTCGCCGACCAGGAGCAACACCAGACGCGCCAGCACCGCGACGACCGCGAGCGGACGCAACCAACCCAGGCCACCGCCCCGCCGCGGTGGCGGGAGCAGCATCAGCATGAAGGCAAACCAGAAGCTGATGCGCAGCAGGTCAAGGCCCGGAACGACCCAGGTCGGCAAGCGGTCGGACCAATGCCTCAGTTCATCCATCAGCGCCAGGCCGGCCCAGATCGAACTGGCTGTCAGCGCCGCCAGGAACACCATGGCGAGCACGGAGACGGGCATGCTGCCCCGCAGCAGCCGCTGCGCGAAGTAGAGCGCGAACAGCCCGTAGGCCGCACAGCAGATCAGATCGCCAAGGCTGCTCAAGGAGAGGAAGGGAGCCAGCGCCTCAATCATGGCGCCCGGGGCAGAGTCCAAATCGGCGACAAGAGACATGCATCATTCAAGCATGCCCCTGGCGTCCGGGCATCGGCGCTTACGCCGAAGCGCCGCCGCGCTCAGCGAGCGCCCTTGCCAGTCAGCACCACGGCCACCGTCTCCAGCATGATCAGCAGATCAAGGAAGAGCGAGTGGTTCTTGACGTAGTACAGGTCGTACTGCAGTTTCTCGACCGAGTCTTCGATGGTCGAGCCGTACTCATAGCGCACCTGGGCCCAACCCGTGACGCCCGGCTTCACGCTGTGGCGCACAGCGTAATAGGGGATCTTGCTGATGAGTTCGTCGACGAAGAACTGGCGCTCCGGGCGCGGGCCGACCATGCTCATCTCGCCCCACAGCACATTGAAGAGCTGGGGCAGTTCGTCGATGCGAACCTTGCGGATGAAGCGACCAATACGCGTCACGCGGTCGTCGTTCTTGGTGGCCCAACGCGGCTTGCCGTCCTTTTCAGCATCGGTGCGCATGCTGCGGAACTTGATGACGTTGAAGGGCACACCATTCAGCCCCACCCGCTCCTGACGGTAGAGCATCGGCCCACGCGATTCGAAGCGGATGGCCAGGGCCGTGATCAGCATGATGGGCCAGGTCACCGCCAGAATCAGCGCGGCGAAGACGATGTCGCACACGCGCTTGATCGCGGCGCGCAGCATGCCCTGGCTGAAGCCGTCGCCAAACACCAGCCAACCGGCATTGACATGCTTGATGTTGATCTGGGCCAGTGTCTTCTCGAAGTGAGTGGCGATATCCACCACGCGCACGCCGGACAGCTTGCAATCCAGCAGTTGCCGCAACGGCATGCTGCCGCCGCGGCGCTCGCTGAGGGCCACGACGATCTCGTCGACGTTGTGCTTGAGCGCAGCTTCGGTCAGGTTGGCGCCGTCATTGATGATCTCGGCCCGCGGCACTTCGGGCTGGTCCTCGTTGGGGCCGGCGTAGAAACCGACGATCTGCGCATGCGGATCGGAGGCGCGCAAGGTATTGCCGACGGAGCGCGCCGCAATGCCGGTGCCGAAGATCAGGATGCGGCTGCGCATGCGTGCCTGAGTACCCGAATGGGCCGCATAGACACGATGCACCATGACTGCGGCGACAGCGCTCATGGCAACCAGGGTCAGCATGTCGCGGTGGCTGGTGTTCGAAGGCACCAGGCTGAAGATGGCATAGGCCAGCGGCAGGCCAAACAGCAGCCCGAACAGGGCCCGGGCGCAGGACTCCGTGATCGAGCGGTTGTGCACATGCTGGTAGAAGCCCGTAGCCGAATTGATCACGAACATGCAACCGGCCAGTGACAGGCCGTGCGACGCCGCGAACGGCAGCACCATCTGCGCCGACTCACCTTGGCTGAGCACGACCGCAATGACGGCGAAAACTATCAGGCCGAGATCGAAGAAGACCTGAAGCAAGGTCTGCTTATGCAGGTAATGGTTGAATATTCGAATCATTTGCATTCCCCGATCATTACTACTGGCGTTCCCGCATCTGCAATCCGATCAATGGAATTCGAATCAATATCGATATTCCATTCACCCTAGCGCGGAGACCGCCTGCCGTATCGCCACCTCGATGACAACCTCGACTGCGCAGACCTCCTCGGAGACCGCCCGGCCGGCTCTGAATGCCCGTTTCGGCCACACGCCGCAACGGACATATCCGACCAACCCTTGATCGCGCCGGCATCATGCCTCTGGCCCCCTGGCTTGAAAGCCCCCCGTTTAGAGGGTGCTTGCCCCTTGAATCCGCGTCGTGCCGCAGCCCGCGAGGTCTCCGCCGCGGTCATTTTCACAACGGGCCGCAGTAGAACCGAAAGCGGGCGACAACACCATGACAGGGATGGCGCCAGCCGCTGCAAAACGTGCGAAACGCACAGGCGTCACATTGAAATCCGACGAAACCCGATTCATGCGCTCTTGCGGCGGCGAGGTCCGGTTTTCGAGCAAATCAAATATTGCCCTGCTTATTTTCTGGGCAGTATTCACGATCGGCCGTAAGGCTTGTCGCAACGAGCACTCCTTTGTCGTCCTTGAATCTGATCGATCCCATTTTGGAGCTCCTCAAAGCGACGAACCCGCCAAGGGCGGGTTCGTCATGAAAAACGCCCGCCGAGGCGGGCGTTCTGGACGCGAATCCGAATCAGCGCACGACCGCGATCTGCTCGCGGGCGCCGCCCTTGTAGGTGAACAGCGTCAGGGCGCCGTTCTTGATGTCGCCCTTCTCGTCGAAGGCGATGGTGCCGGTCACACCCTTGTAGCCGGCCGTCTTGGCCAGAACAGGCAGGTACTTGGCCGGGTCAGCCGAACCGGCCTTGACCATGGCAGCCGCCATCACATTGACGGCGTCATAGACGTACGGCGCGTAGATCTGCACATCGACGTTGAACTTGGCCTTGAACTTGGCCTTGAAGTCGTCCATCGACTTCTTGGCTTCGCCCTCGACACCACCGGCTTCGGCGCAGACGACCTGGCCATCGGCCATCGTGCCAGCGGCCAGCTTGGGCAGTTCGCCCGAGCAGATGCCGTCGCCGCCCATGAACTTGGCTTCGATGCCAAGCTGCTTCATCTGGCGCAGCATCGGGCCGGCCACGGCGTCCATGCCGCCGAAGAAGACGACGTCGGGCTTCTTGCCCTTCAGGGAGGTCAGGATGGCGGTGAAGTCCGTGGCCTTGTCGTTGGTGAATTCGCGGCCGACGATCTTCCCGCCCGCGCCCTTGACACCCTTTTCGAACTCGTCGGCAACGCCCTGGCCATAGGCCGTGCGGTCATCGATGACGGCAATGGACTTGCCCTTCAGGTCCTTGGCGGCGTAGCGGCCCAGCGTGCCACCCAGGTGCACGTCGTCAGCCACGACGCGGAAGGTCGTCTTGTAGCCGTTGCGGGTGAACTTGGGGTTGGTGGCCGACGGCGAGATCTGCGGAATGCCGGCGTCGCTGTAGACCTTGGAGGCCGGGATGGAAGTGCCCGAGTTCAAGTGACCCACGACGCCGTTGACCTTGGAGTCGACCAGCTTTTGCGCAGCAGCGGTGCCTTGCTTCGGATCGCCGGCGTCGTCTTCAGCCAGCAACTCGAACTTGGCCTTCTTGCCGCCGATCATGACGCCCTTGGCGTTCAGGTCCTCGATGGCGAGGCGGGCACCCAGTTCGTTGTCCTTGCCCAGGTGGGCAATCGCGCCACTGGTCGGTGCGACGTGGCCGATCTTGACGACCAGGTCCTGCGACATGGCAGCGCCGCTGAGCAGTGCTGCAACTGCACCCACCACGATATTCAACTTGATTTGCATGGATCAACTCCAGTTTGAAAGAGAGAGGAACAAACAGAGAACCGTTGATTTTTCAACCAATTGAACATACCCCAAATCCGGGGGGCTCTCATTCGGGAAAGCGTGGACGCAGCGTTGTCAACCCGCCGCGGAAAAGTGGTCCAGCTTGGCTCCCGACTGCTGGTAGACGCGATAGCGCGCACGCCCAGCTTGAACGCGCTCGGGGGCCTGTCCGATGACCTCCAGCACGCGTTCAAATGCAAGCGCATCCGAAGGCATGCCGTCGCGCAGGTTCAACAGCAATCCGCGGTGTGGCAGACGCGCCGCGTCATCAACCAAGAGGACCTCGCCCGGCGCGGGCGCCGTGGCGCCGTCCCAACGCCGATGCGGGATGAAATCCGCCGCGTCGAAGCTCCACAGCAACTCGTCTAGACGAGTTGCCTGCGCCGCCCCCACGCAGACACCCACCGGCTTGCCCGACGCGAGGGCGCGGCGGATCAAGCGGCAGGCAAAGTGCAGCGGGTCCGCCGCGTCGCTGTAGAAACTGACCTGCTGGGTCACTTACTTCGCGTGACTCAACACGAAGTGCGTCAACAGGCCCACCGGCCGGCCGGTCGAGCCCTTGGCAGCGCCGCCCTTCCATGCCGTGCCGGCGATGTCGAGATGGCCCCAGCGGTATTTGCTGGTGAAACGCTGCAGGAACTTGGCCGCCGTGATCGAGCCGCCCGCGCGGCCGGCGATATTGGGCACGTCGGCGAAGTTGCTCTTCAGGCCTTCGGCGTACTCGTCGTCCAGCGGCATGCGCCAGCAAGGGTCGAGGGCCGCGTCGCCCGCTGCGGTCAGCGAAGCGGCCAGTTCGTCGTCGCTGGCGTACATGCCGCTGCGCACGCCGCCCAGCGCGATGACGCAGGCGCCGGTCAGCGTCGCCACGTCCACGACGACCGCGGGCTTGAAGCGCTCCGCATAGGTCAGCGCATCGCACAGGATGAGGCGGCCTTCGGCGTCGGTGTTCAGGATCTCGATGGTCTGGCCGGACATCGACGTGACGACGTCGCCCGGCTTGATCGCGCGGCCGCTGGGCATGTTCTCGCAGGCAGCGACGATCATGACCAGATTGAGCTTGGGCTTGAGTTCGGCGATGGCGCGCAGCGTGCCGATGACGCTGGCCGCGCCGCCCATGTCGAATTTCATCTCGTCCATCTCGGCACCGGGCTTGAGCGAGATGCCGCCGGTGTCGAAGGTGATGCCCTTGCCCACCAGCACGACGGGCGCCACCGTCTTGGCCGCGCCTTCATAGCGGGCAACGATGAAGCGCAGCGGCTCGTCCGAACCCTGGGCGACGGACAGGAAGCTGCCCATGCCGAGTTTCTCGACGGCCTTCTTGTCCAGCACCTCGACCTTCAGGCCATGGGCCTTGCCCAGGCCCTGCACGACCTCACCGAGATAGGTCGGCGTCGCGAAGTTGGCCGGGCGGTTGGCGCATTCGCGCGCCAGTTCGACGCCGGCGGCAATGGCTTCGCCACGAGCCAGGCCGGCCTTGGCCGTCTTGATGTCAGCCTTGCCGACCAGCAGGGCAAGCCTGGCCAGCTTGGGGGCTGCCGGCGCACTGGGCTTGGTGTGGCGGTAGACATAGACCGCATCCGTGGCCGCGAGGGCGGTCTGTTCGGCCAGCAATTCGACGTTGCCGGCGTCGAAACCAACAAACGCGACAGCCGCGCTGACCACGCCACGGGATTTGATCTGCGCCAGGCCTGCAGCCAATGCGGCGCGCGCGGCAGCCAACGTCGTCTTGCCGCTGGCGACGAGGACAAGGCGAGGCGCCTTGACCCCTTCGGCGTGGGTCAGCGTGAGTGCCTGGCCACCTTTCAGCGCGAAGTCGCCGAGCTTGATGGCCGCCTGCGCATGACGGGCAACCACTGCATCCAGGCCCTTGGGCAGCGCCTCACCGCCGAGCACGACGACCAGGGCGTCGGCACCGGCGCCCGCGAGCCCATCGAGCTCAGCGGTTTGAATCTTGAAGTCCATAATGACCAGAAGTAGGTAGAAGTACTTTTGATGTTATTCGATTCATCCACGCGATCCGAGCTGGCCAAGAGCTTCGGCGTCACGCTGGTGGTCATCCTGACCATCATGTTGACGTCGACGCTGATCCGCACGCTGGGCCAGGCCGCGGGGGGCAATGTGGCGCCTCAGGACGTCGTGCTGTTGATGGGCTACGCGACCATCGCCCACCTCGCGACCATGCTCATCCTGTCGCTGTTCGTTGCCGTCGTCATCACGCTCAGCCGCTCCTATCGCGAGTCGGAAATGACGATCTGGTTTGCCAGCGGCGTGCCGCTGTCGCGCTTCGTGCGCCCGGTGCTGCGCATGGCCTGGCCGGTGCTGCTCGGCGTCATCGTGCTCGAGCTGCTGGTCTGGCCCTGGGGCAACCAGAACAGCGCCGAATTGCGGGACCGCTATCAGAAGCGCGGCGACCTCTCGCGCGTGGCGCCGGGCCAGTTCCAGACCTCGCGCGACGGCAGCCGCGTCTTCTTCATCGAACGCGACGGCGACAACGCCGCCACCGGCCGCAATGTCTTCATCCTCGCCAACCAGAACGAACGCGAGTCGGTGACGACCTCGGCCCGCGGCCATCTCGAGATGGAAGGCGATGACCGCTTCCTCGTGCTGGATCACGGCCAGCGCAACGAGAGCCAGCTCAAGACCGGCGAGAAAAGCCTGGCACGCTTCGAGCAGTACAAGGTGATGACCGACCCGCAGGTGCTGGCCAATGCCAACCAGCTGCCGCCCAAGGCCATGGCGACGTTGGACCTGCTGCGCCTGCCCACGCCCAAGAACCAGGGCGAGCTGGCCTGGCGCTTCGGCATGATCCTCGCCGGCTTCAACATGGCCCTGCTCGGCGTCGGCCTGTCGGCATCCAACCCGCGCCGCGCCAGCAACTGGAATCTGCTGTTTGCGCTACTGGCCTTCGTCATCTACTTCAATCTCATCAACCTGTCGCAGTCCTGGGTAGGCAACGGTCGCACCAGCCTGCCCCGCGGCCTGCTGACCGTGCATGGCAGTGCCCTGTTCCTGGCCCTGGCCGTCATCTGGCTGCGCGACAACGCCAACCGCTTCTGCCTGCGCCGCCGCGTAAGCAAAGAGGCGATGGCATGAGGACCGTCCGCGCCCTGCTCTACAAGGACATCGCCGGTTCGGTGCTGATGGTCGCGCTGGCCTTCCTGTCGCTGTTCTTCTTTATCGACTTCGTCGACGAGATCGAGCGCATGACCCGCGTCGGCGCGGGTGCGGGCAAGGCCGCCGTGCTCGCAGCGATGGAGCTGCCTGGCCACTTCTACGAGCTATTCCCCATCGCCGTGCTGATCGGCGCCATCGTCGCCCTGGCCCGACTGGCGCAGAGCAGCGAGTTCACCATCCTGCGCACTGGTGGCCTCGGTCCCGCGCGGGCCCTGGCCCTGCTGGCCGGCCTGGCCGCCGCGTTCGCGGCGCTCACCTTCTTCGTCGGCGACTACGTGGCGCCGCGCTTCGAACGCGAGGGGGACGAGATGCGCGCCCGCTTCGTGCACGACAGCAACCCGGCCAAGCGCGGCGCCTGGCTGAAGGACCACCAGAATATCGATGGTCGGGAGCGCAGCTATTCAGTCAAGGTTGGCCGCGTTGGCGGCGGCGGCGAACTGGAGGATGTGCGCATCTTCGAGTTCGACGCCGAAGGCCGGCTGATGTCGCGCACCGAAGCGGAAAAGGTCGACGTCGACGCTCAGGGCATGTGGCATCTGCAGGCGGTCAAGCGCACGGTCTGGAACCCCGGCACGGCGACGGCCAGCGGCAGCGTCGGCGACGTCGTCATCAGCGAGCAGCAGCTCGACAAGCTCGACTGGCAGAGTTCCCTGCACGCCGGCGTCATCGCCGCGGCCGTGCTGCCGGCCATGTCCATGTCGACGCTGGAGCTCTACCGCTATACCAAGCATCTGTCGGCCCAGGAGCAGTCGGCCCAGGCGCACAACATCCAGTTCTGGCGCAAGGCCTTCTATCCGTTTGCCTGCTTCGTCATGGTGGCCCTGGCCCTGCCTTTTGCCTACCTGCATGGGCGCTCGGGCGGCATCAGCATCAAGGTCTTCGGCGGCATCATGCTGGGTATCAGCTTCGTGCTGCTGAACAACGTGACCGGCCATCTGGGCCTGCTGAAGAACTGGACACCCTGGGTCGTCGCGGCAACGCCCAGCCTGCTCTACCTCGGGTTGTCGATGGCGGCCTTCACCTGGCTCGTCAGATACCGCTGATGAAGCCCCCACGGTCACTTCGTGCCCTGCCTTGCAGGCCGCGCCAGGCCAGTGGCCCGGCTCTTCGCCAGCCACGCAGCGTCCACCGGACGCTGCGTGCGCGGGCTCAGCCCCCCGAGGGGGCGCCAGCGTCCTTCGGGCGGCCGTGCGGACGCTGATGGAAGGCCTGCTGCTCTTCGCCCATGGCGCCCGCGATCCGGCCTGGGCGCGGCCCTTCGAGACCATTGCCGAGCGGCTGCGCGCCGCGCGTCCCGGCACGCCGTTGGCGATGGCTTACCTTGAGTTCATGTCGCCCGGCATCGAGGAAGCGGCCGAGCAGCTGGCCGCGGCCGGCTGCACACGCGTCCATGTGCTGCCGCTCTTCCTCGGCACCGGTGGCCATGTGCGCCGTGACATCCCGCCCCTGCTCGACCGCCTGCGCGAGCGCCATGGCGACGCCATTCAATGGCTGCTCCATGCGCCGCTGGGTGAACAGGAAGCCGTGCTCAACGCCATCAGCCTGGCCTGCCTGGCAATACTCGAATGAACCTGCATCAATTCCGCTTCGTCCAGGAAGCGGCCCGCCGCAACCTCAACCTGACCGAGACAGCCAAGGCGCTGTTCACCTCCCAGCCGGGCGTGTCCAAGGCCATCCTCGAGCTCGAGGAGGAGTTAGGCGTGGACATCTTCTCGCGCCACGGCAAGCGGCTGCGCCGCATCACCGAGCCCGGCCAGCAGGTGCTGGCCTGCATCGAGATCATCCTGCGCGAAGTCGGCAATCTGAAGCGCATCGGCGAGGAGTATTCGCGCCAGGACAGCGGCACCTTCTCCATCGCGACGACCCACACCCAGGCCCGCTACGTGCTGCCTGCGCCGGTGGCCCAGCTGCGCAAGAACCTGCCGCAGCTGCGCATCAGCCTGCACCAGGGCAGCCCGGACCAGGTCGCCAAGATGCTGCTCGACGAGACCGCCGACCTGGGGCTGGCCACCGAGTCCCTGGCCCAGTACCCGGAGCTTGTCACCCTGCCCTGCTATGAGTGGCAGCACGTCATGGTCGTGCCGCGCGACCATCCGCTGGCCAGCGTCGAGCGCGTCAGCCTGGAACAGCTCGCTGGCGAGCCGCTGGTGTCCTACCACCCCAGCTTCACGGGCCGCACCCGCGTCGACAAGGCCTTCGCCTCGCGTCATCTGACGCCCAATGTGGTGCTGGAGGCCATCGACTCCGACGTCATCAAAACCTATGTGCGCCTGGGCATGGGCGTGGGTATCGTGGCCGAAATGGCCATGCGCGAGGAGCCCGCCAACAGCGACTTGGTCGCGCGGCCGCTGGGCACGCTGCTGGGCAGCAACGTGACGCGCATCGCCTTCAAACGCGGCGCCTATCTGCGCAACTACGTGTACGCCTTTGCTGAGCTGCTGTCCGAACGACTGTCACGCAAGCTCATCGAGAAGGCCATGAACGGCGACTCGACCGACTTCGGGATCTGAGTTGGGACCGAGAACAGGCCCTGCGGCCTGTTTGACGCCCGATGAAGGACTGCCAGCATGCAAGCTGGCAGGCATGAGGCCTCAGGCCTCAGGATTGGCGGCCGAAGCTGGAGTCGATCGGCAGCATCAGGTCCACCTCCTCACCGCGCAGGCCGGCCTCGAAGAGATCGCGCGCCACGCTGTAGAGGGTCAGCAGATCGCGGTAGGCGGGCAGCTCGAAGCTCGGCACGCCCGGTCCGCCGCCGCGGGCGAGCAGGTCCTGCAGCATCTGCAAAGCGGTGCCCGGTTCAGGCCAGACGACCTGCAGATGAGCGATGACGCTGGGGCTGGCATCCAGGCTGCGGCCACGCGCCAGGCTCTGCGACCACTGCGGCGCCAGCACCCGGAAACGCTGCTCGAACTGCTTGACTAGCTCAGCGAATACCTCGGGCTCACCGCGCTGCTGGCAGAGCTCCATCAGCATCAGATAGGGCATGGCGCCGGCATTGCCACGCGCCAACCGCGTGGCCAGCAGGTCGGCCGCCGCTTCTTGCTGGCCGAGCAGCTGCAGGAAATCGACCTGTTGCTGCAGGTCCAGCAGCTCGTCCGCCACGGTCAGCTCGTTGGACAGCACCGGCGCGGCCGCGGCCTGGACCGGCAGACGCATGGTCGCCTGCATGTCCATCGCGGGCGGTGCGACAGCGGGTGGTGGCGGTGATGCAATGGGCGCCGGCGGCCACGCCATCGGTCGAGGCTGTGGCCGCGTGACCTGGTGCTGGCCTTCGTCCGGCAGCGCCGCGGCCTGGCCGACGACAGGCGGCGCCATGCCCGGCGAGTGCTGTGGCACCACCGCCGGCAGGCCGGCCCCTTCGGCGGCATGCAGGGCACGCCAATAGGCAAGCTCGCGGCGGGCCCGTTGATCGCGCCAGCGGCTGAAATAGAAAGCCGCCGAGCCCGCCAGCAGGCTCAGCCCCAACGTCAGCACCCAGGTCATGGGGTCGCGATAGGGCGAGGCATGTGCGCTGCGCACCGCCACGGGCGGCGGTGCCACGGCCGGTGCGGAGGCCGGCGGTATGGCCACCGCCGAGGCCGCGGCGGCTTCGGCCAGCAGCCGTGCCTCCAGGTCGGCGCGCAGCTGGGCCACGGTCTGCTCAAGCTGAGCGATCTGGGCTTCCAGCTCGGGCGTGAGCTCCATCTCGGGCGCGCTGGCGGCAGGCTGGACGGGCCGCGGCGCTTCGGCCACCAGCACCTCAGGCCGTTCCAGCACCAGGCGTGGGCCACTGGCGCGCGGCTTGGAGCGGGTTTTTTGCCGTACCACCGGGCCTGGCGCCGGTGCGGGCGATGCCTCGGCCATCACGCTCGTCGGCGGGGCGACCACTGGCGGCGCCGCAGGCGCGGGCGGTGCCGGCACTGTGGCGGCATCGGCCGCAGGGTCGACGAAAGCATTGAATTCGCGCGTCAGCCGCAGCGGGCAGCCCAGAGCCAGCGTGATGCGCAGGGCCGGCTCGTCGATGCGCGCCAGGCTCTGCAGGCGAATGCGTTGCTGGCCGGGTTCACCCTCGATACGCATTTGCAACAGCCCAGCCGGCACCCGTGCGTCGCCAGCAGAGACCTCGGCGCGCACGCAGGAATCGGTCAGTCGTTCACCATCCGCCAGCGTCAGCGGAATGCTGGCGTCCAGCGGTTTGCCGAGGGCAGAATGAATTTGCGGCCGTCCCAGGCCCAGAGCCTGGGCGTCTGGCGCCAGGCCAAGCAGCAGTGCCAAAGTGGGTGTGAGAGCACCCAGCAAGGTCGGGCGCAAGGCCGTGAAGGGCATTGACTGCGGGCGGCTAGCTATCGGTTGAACGAGGGGGTGAAGACGGCGCGGATCACTCTAGCATGGGGCCACCTCGCCAATGGCCCCATTCCCAGGGAACCGCGGGCGGCACAATGCCCCCAGACCATGAACGCACTCAGCCTCACCCCCGCCGAACGCCAGCAGATCGATCAGGGCGCCTGGTTCTCCAAGCTCTCCGAGACCCTGCGCAACGACATCCTGCAGCGCGCCTTCGTGCGCCGCCTGCCCGACGAGACCATGCTGTCCCACCGCGGCGAGCCTGCCGAGGAGTGGTCGGCCGTGGCCAAGGGCGCCGTGCGCGTCAGCTCGGTGTCCCTGGCCGGCAAGCAGATCTCGCTGACCTATGTCGAGCCAGGCACGTGGTTCGGCGATATCGCCCTCTTCGACGGCCTGCCCCGCACCCACGACGCCTATGCGCACGGCGAGACGACGCTGCTGTGCGTGCGCAAGTCCGATTTCCGCGCGCTGTTGCAGGCCCACTCCGAGCTCTATGACGCCTTGCTGCGGCTGAACTGCCGCCGGCTGCGGCTGATGTTCGACATGATCGAGGACCTCAACACGCGCCCACTGGCCGCCCGCCTGGCCAAGCAGGTGCTGCTGCTGGCGCGCTCTTATGGCGTGCAGGAGGGCGATGAGATCCGCATCGGTTTGCAACTGGCCCAGGAAGACCTCGCCCAGTTGCTCGGCGCCTCGCGCCAGCGCGTCAACCAGGAGCTCAAGGCTTTCGAACGCGAAGGCGCGGTGCGCGTCGAGCCGACCCGCCTGGTCGTGCTCAGCCGCGAGAAGCTGCTAGCAGCCGCATCCCGATAAGGCTGGCGCCGAGGAGACACGGCAGCCTGGCCTCGACTCGCAGAATGGACAGTTGGCGTTCTCTACCCAGACATCCATGGAAGCATTCACCGGCACCCGTCCCCTTGCCCAAGCCCTGGACACCACGGCTCTCGAAGCCTGGCTGGCCGCGCACGTTGACGGCTTTGTCAGGCCCCTGGCCATCGAGCAATTCAAGGGTGGCCAGTCCAACCCGACCTATCTGCTGAAGACGCCGGGGGCGCAATACGTGATGCGCAGCAAACCCGCCCCGGTGGCCAAGCTGCTGCCGTCGGCCCACGCCATCGAGCGTGAATTCCAGGTCATGGGGGCTCTTGCCGGCACCGACGTGCCCGTGCCCGCCATGTACGCGCTGTGCGAGGACGAGGCCGTCATCGGCCGCGCCTTCTACGTCATGTCCTTCATGCCCGGCCGCGTGCTGTGGGACCAGAGCCTGCCCGGCATGACCCATGCCGAGCGCGCCGCCCATTACGACGAGATGAACCGGGTCATCGCGGCCCTGCACCAGGTCGACTTCAAGGCCGTGGGCCTCGCGGCCTACGGCAAGCCGGGGAATTACTTCGAGCGTCAGATCGGCCGCTGGAGCAAGCAATACCTGGCCTCCGTCACCGAGCCCAACCCGGCGATGGATTCGCTGCTGGCCTGGCTGCCGGCCCACATCCCGGCCTCGGCCCGCGACGAGAGCGAGGTGGCCATCGTCCATGGCGACTACCGCATGGACAACGTCGTCTTCCACCCCAGCGAGCCTCGCATCATCGCCGTGCTGGACTGGGAGCTTTCGACGCTCGGCCATCCGCTGGCCGACTTCAGCTACCACTGCATGAGCTGGCACATCCAGACCTCGGGCGCCGCGCGCGGCCTGGGCGGCAAGGATCTGGTTGCACTGGGCATTCCGAGCGAGCGCGAGTATGTGCAGCGCTACTGTGAGCGCACCGGCCGTGGGGACGCCGGCACCGTCATGGCCGACTGGAACTTCTACATGGCCTACAACATGTTCCGCATCGCGGCCATCGTGCAGGGCATTGCCAAACGCGTGGTGGACGGCACGGCCTCCAGCGCCCAGGCCAGGGAGACGGCCAAAAGCGCCCGACCGCTAGCGGATCTAGCTTGGAGCTTCGCGCAGAAGGCCTGAGACCTTGGACGGCCTCAGGTCACATCCCCCGGGCGCGTCGAGGGCGTCCAGGCGATCGACGTCGTCGTCGGCCAGGCCCCGCTGTCTGACAGCCGCCCGTTCACGCGCTGCGCCTCACGCGCTGCGACTTCCAGCAGCTTCACCAGGGCCTGCAGCCTGGGCAGGTCGGCCTCACTCATTTCCGTGCGCAGATAGAGGTTGCCGCGCATCGCCATCAGCACGAAGGGATGGCCTTCGGGCAGCAGGTCCTGGCTGGCCTGAACCAGGGCTTCGCTGAGTTCGCCCTCGATCCACGCGCCGGTCAGATCCTTGGTCACGCCGACGATCCCATAGCGTTGGCGCAGCATCTGCGAGGCGGCGTTGTTGAACTTGGGGAACATCACCAGCCAGCGCATCTCTTCCGGCGTGTCGGTATCGACGCGGGTCTTGAGCGTGTCGGTGTAGGCCTCGAAGACAGCACGCTCAAGGTTCTCCATCAGCGCCCGGCACAGCACCATCATCTGCAGGTCATGGTGCAGGCCCATCTCACAGCGCATGCGCAGCTCAAAGCCAGGCAGATAGCTGCGCTGCGACACACCCCATTCGATGCGCAGCGGCCCCGGCGACGCCTTGGGCTGCTCGACGAGGAAGCCCAACCCGTCCCGCGTCTGCGTGAATCCGGCCCCGCGTGCCTCGGCCCAGTCCTCGATCGGACGCCAGCGCGACGCGTTGGCGCGCGTCACGAGCCAGTGCTTGACTTGCTTTACCACCATGAGTCGTGAGGAAGTCTGAGAATGGGGCCTGCTTGCTAGGCACACCGCATGGAGGCGACGAATGATTGAAGTGTATTCATGGCCCACGCCCAACGGCCACAAGGTGCACATCATGCTGGAGGAGTGCCGCCTCGCCTACCGGGTGCATCCCGTGGACATCGGCGCCGGTGAGCAGTTCGCACCCGACTTCCTCGCCATCAGTCCCAACAACAAAATCCCCGCGATCACCGACCCCGACGGCCCCGGCGGCCAGCCCATCTCGCTGTTCGAGAGCGGTGCCATCCTGCTCTACCTGGCTGGCAAGACGGGCAAGCTCCTGCCCGCCGACGTGCGTGGCAAATACGAGGTGCTGCAGTGGCTGATGTTCCAGATGGGCGGCGTCGGCCCCATGCTGGGCCAGGCGCATCACTTCCGCATCTACGCGCCCGAGAAGATCGACTACGCCATTGATCGCTACACCAACGAGGCCAAGCGCCTGTACAGCGTCATCAACAAGCGCCTGGCCCATGCCACCTATCTCGGTGGGCCGGACTACAGCATTGCCGACATCGCCGTCTTCCCGTGGCTGCGCTCCTGGAAGAACCAGGGCGTGGAGATGGGCGACTACCCGCATCTGAAAGGCTGGTTCGACGAGATCGCCAAGCGCCCGGCCGTGCAGCGTGGCGTGGAGGTGCTGGCCGGTGCGCGCAAGCCGCTGACCGACGACAAGGCGCGCGAGGTGCTGTTCGGCAAGCGCCAGCTGGAACAGCGCTGAAGCGCGGCGTCAGACAGGCGCCAGGCGCAGCTCGCGATGCGCGGGCGGCAGGCCATGACTGGCGAGGATGAGGGGCTCGTGCGCCGCCACGACGCCCGGCACAAAAGCCGCCTGCCCTTCGACGTCGGCCAGCGCGACCACCGCCGGCTGGTCGGCGAAGGCCATCACATCGGGCGCGCCCAAGCCCATTGAAGCCAAGCCCAGCGTCGGATCGGCGAAGACCTGCAGCACTGTCGCTCCGACGCCGCCCGGGCGAGGCGGCGGCAGATGCAAGGCCAGCCTGCCCTCAGCATCGCTCGCGCCTTCGTGCACACGGCCTTCGCCATCGATCAGGCACACGCGGGCCCAGGCCGCCGGCTCGCCGTCGCCCTGCCAGGTGAGCAGACCGTAGACGCTGCAGACACCCGGCGGCGGCCTGCGTGTCGGTGCGCTGAGCAAGCCCACCCGCATCATGCGCATGCCTCCCAGCACCCGGTCACTGAGGATCTGGCCCACCGGTCGGACCGGCAGCGGCCAGGGCAGGTTCAGGGGCTGGAAACGCTGCAGTTCATCGCGCACCAGCACGTCGGCACAGACGCCCTCCTGCGGTTGGCGCCAGCGCTCGGGCAGGTCCGGCCACACATGCAGGCCCGACGGGGTGACGACCGAACGACCGAGCAGCCGGCCACCGCCACGCTGCACCAGGCTGCAGCGCAGACCCGTCGTGATGAGGTCGCCACTGGCCAGGTCGATGAAAACCAGCGCTTCGCCCACCGACAGCCGCAGACGCTCCAGTGTCGGTTCGCGCCTTGTTGTCGTGACTGCCATGGCCCCATACTAGGAAGGACGCGGTGTAACAGTCACCCTGCTTGTTAGGGGCGCACACCCGGCGGCTGCATCGCCATGCCAGCCGAGCGGCGCGACAGATACACCTCCAGCGCCAGCAGTTCGGCGCTGTCCCAGTCCCACACTGTCGCGCGCACGCCGCTCAGGCAGCCACGCAGGCGGCGCTGCAGGCTGCCCAGCGACTGCCATTCCAGACGAAAGACGGGGTAGTCGTCGACATGGCCCTGGGGAATGAGGCTGCCGCCCAGGCGCAGGCCCGCACGCTCGTCGTGGCATTGGGCGCAGGACAGGTTGAGCGCGCCGATGCGGGCCGTGTAAAGACGCTGGCCTTGCTTGGCAGCTGCGTCCAGCTCGGGGCCGCGCGGCGGGCTGAGCGGCATGCTGCGCGACTGCTGGGCGACGAGAGCGGTCAGCGCGAGCAGCGGCTCGGCGTCGGGCGCCCAGCCCGGCTGCTGCTGGTGGCGCACGCGGCAGCGCTGGATGCGGGCGGGAAGGTCGAGCAGGCCCTGGTCCCACGCCGGGTAGCGCGCCGCCGCGCCGCGCAGCTTCTCGGGCTCGCCATGGCAGCTGGCGCAGGACTTGGCCCCCTGGCTCCACAGATCTCTCCCGAAGGCCAGGCCGAGCTGGGCGGGGTGTTGAGCGTCGTCGGCCTGCAGAGTTCGCAATGCCGGGCTCATGGTGTCGCGGCCGGAGCGGCGCTCGTCGGAATGAGCTGTCAAGCAACACAGCCACAGAGGCACAGAGACACAGAGAACTCGTGCAAGCGCCTGGCCTCTGTGCCTCTGTGCCTCTGTGGCTGTGTTCATGGGCCGACGTTCAGTGATCGCGTCTCACGGTGCTCGAAGCCGTTGTCGCCGCGCCAGACAAAGCTCAACTCGCCAGGTCTTTCAGCCCGCAGCCAGAAGGCGAGATAGGGGTTGGCCGAAACAGCCGCAAACAGGTCGGCGGCAAACACCAGTTCGCCGTCCAGGCGGCATTCGAAGCGCCTCACCAGGTCGCGCGGCAGGCGGGCGCCTTCGTCGCTGCTGCGGTAGCCGGTCTCCATCGCATGGGCGACGGTCACGCGCACCTCGAAAGGCTCACCGGCCTTGATGGCAGCAGGCAGGGTGATGACAGCGCGCGTCGCCATCAGGGCTCCACGCAGGCGGCCAGCGTCACGATGACATCCACGCTCGCCTGCCAGCAGCGCCCGTCGGCCGCTTTGGCCACGGCGACGATACGCTGGCTGCGCGCCAGGCGCATGCGGGTGCTGAACTCAGGTTTGGGGCTGTGCGCGCTCAAGGCGACATGCACGACCTCGGGCTCAGGGTTGAGCGGCGTGAACAGCGCCAGGCCCACGACAGCCTCGCTGGCGGCCACACGCACCGGCACCGCATTGCCGTTCTCCACCAGCTCGGCCATCTCGATCTTCAGCACGCCGGGCTCGGGGTCGCGACCGGCCCAGGCACGGATGGCTGCACGCATGACTTCGTCGGACGCGCGAGCCTCCGGCAGCAGCGCAAGCGCCGCGGCGGCCAGCGTGAACTCGCGCCGCTTCATTTCGCGAGCGTGCCGAGATAGGCCACGATGTCGTCGAGCTGCTGCTCGGTCAGCGCCGCCCGGCCCGCCCAGGCGGGCGCCACATCGCGCAGCCCCTCCGTGGAGCGAAACGGCGGCATGACGGTGGCGGGGTTGAAGCGGCGCATGTCGGCGATGCGATCGCGCAGGCCCTGCGCATTCAAACGCGTCGCCACTGCATCCAGCGGCGGCGCTAGATTGCCCTGGTTGGCATCTCCTGAGGCCGTCAGCGCATGGCACAGCAGGCACAGGCTCTGCGTGCGGTCGGCCACCAGCGCCCGGCCACGCTCGACGTCGCCGGCATGCGCGCTGGCGGTCAGCACGAGTGCCAGCAGCGCACGCATCACGCGAGCTTGTTCTTGCTGAGCGGCAGGTCCCTGATGCGCTTGCCGGTCGCCGCGAAGATCGCATTCAGCACGGCCGGGGCCGCCACCGCGATGGTGGGCTCACCCACGCCGCCCCAGAAGCCGCCCGAGGGCATGACGATGGTCTCGACGGCCGGCATGTGCTCCATCTTCAGCACCGGGTAGGTGTCGAAGTTCTGCTGCTCGACGCGCCCATCCTTGACGGTGATCTCGCCGAACAGCGCCGCCGACAGGCCATAGACGAAGCTGCCCTCGACCTGGGCCGCGATCTGCTGCGGGTTGACGGCGTGGCCGGGGTCGGTGGCGGCGACGATGCGGTGGATCTTGAGCTCGCCCTTCTTGCCGACCGACACCTCGGCGCAGGCCGCCACATAGCTGCCAAAGCCCATGATCTGGGCCAGGCCCAGATATCTTCCCTTCGCTCGTGGCTTGCCCCAGCCTGCCTTGGCGACCACCGCGTTCAGCACCGCCAGGTGCTTGGGCGAATTGGCCAGCAACTCGCGGCGCAGCTCCAGCGGGTCGCGCTTGGCCGCATGGGCCACTTCGTCGATGAAGCACTCCAGGTAGACCGCGTTCTGGTTCAGGTTCACGCCGCGCCAGAAGCCCGGCGGCACCGTCGGGTTGCGCATCGCATGGTCGATCAGCAGATGCGGCACGGCATAGCCGATCGACCCTTCCGCGCCGCTCAGGTTGAGCCCCTGGAAGACGACCGGGTCCTTCCCATCCTTGATGTTCTGCGGAAAGATGCCCGCGATGATGCTCTGGCCCGAGATGCGCATGTGCAGGGCCGTCAGCTTGCCCGCCGCGTCCAGGCCTGCCATCAGCTTGCACTGCGTGACCGGGTGGTAGCGGCCGTGGGTCATGTCCTCCTCGCGGCTCCAGATCAGCTTGACCGGCGTGCCCGGCAGCTCCTTGGCAATGGCCACGGCCTGGCGCACCCAGTCATGCACGGCGCCGCGCCGGCCGAAGCCACCGCCCAGATGCAGCTTGTAGACCTCGCAGGCCGAGGGCGGCAGGCCAGACGATTCAGCAGCGGCGGCCAGCGCGGCCTCGCCGTTCTGCGTCGGCGTCCAAACCTCGCAACGCTCGGGTGTCCACCTGGCCGTCGCGTTCATGACCTCCATCGTCGCGTGGTTCTGGTGCGGGTAGCTGTAGACAGCCTCGACCTTCTTCGCGGCAGCCGCCAGCGCGGCCTTCACATCGCCCTGGCTGCTGCCCACCGCGGCCTCGGCGGCGTCCAGGCCGGCCTTCAGCGTGGCGGCCGTGTCGGCACTGCTCTGGTTGACGTTCGCGCCCTCGTCCCAGACGATGGGCAGCGCGTCCAGCGCCGTCTTGGCCCGCCACCAGGTGTCGGCCACGACGGCCACGGCMGAGTCGCCCACCTTCACCACCTTCTTCACGCCCGGCCGGCCCTCGATGGCCGCCGCGTCGAAGCTCTTGAGCTTGCCGCCGAAGACCGGGCAGTCCTTGATCGCCGCATTCAGCATGCCGGGCAGCTGCAGGTCCATGCCGTAGACCTGCGAGCCGTCGAGCTTGGGGCGGGTATCCAGCCGCTTCATCGGCTTGCCCGCCAACGTCCACTCCTTGGCCGGCTTGAGCAGGATGTCGGCCGGCGCGGCCAGCTTGGCGGCCTCGGCGGCGAGCTGGCCGTAACTCAAGCGCTTGCCGGCATGCACCACCCAGCCCGCCGAGGTCGTGCACTCCACCACCGACACCTGCCATTGGTTGGCCGCCGCCTGGATCAACAGCGCCCGCGCCAGCGCCCCGCCCTTGCGCACGTACTCGTGCGACTCGCGCACGCCACGGCTGCCGCCCGTGCTCATGCTGCCCCAGGCGCGGTTGCGCGCGAGGTTCTGGCCGGGCGTCGGGTATTCGGTCTTCACCTTGGCCCAGTCGCACTCCAGCTCCTCGGCCACGAGCTGGGCCAGGCCGGTCAACGTGCCCTGCCCCATCTCCGACCGTGCGATGCGGATGACGACGCTCTCGTCCGGCAGGATCTGCACCCAGGCGTTCAGCTCGGGCGTGGCTTCACCCTCGGCAAGGCCTGGCACGTGGAAGCCCACCATCAGCCCGCCGGCGGCGGCGCTCGTGTGCAGAAAGCTTCGACGGGAAAGAACCGCGCTCATTGGTGCACCCTTCGCGCTGCGCGCTGTCCCGCCAAGCGGGAGTTGAGCCCCTTCGGGCGGCCGTGCGGGGCTCATGCCTGGCCCCCTTCGATGACGATGGGGATCTGCTTGCGCTGCACCTGGCCCGCGGCCAGATGGATGGCGGCGCGCACCCGGTTGTAGGTGCCGCAGCGGCAGATGTTGGTCATGGCCGCGTCAATGTCGGCATCGGTCGGCTTGGGCTTGGCCTTCAGCAGCGCCGCGGCGGCCATCAGCATGCCGCTCTGGCAGAAGCCGCACTGCGGCACGTCCAGCGCGTCCCAGGCCTTCTGCAGCGGGTGCGAGGCGTTGGGCGCCAGGCCCTCGATGGTGGTGATCTTCTGCGCCGTCGTCAGCGCCGAGGCCGGCATCACGCAGCTTCGCACCGGCGCGCCGTCGATGTGCACGGTGCAGGCGCCGCACTGGGCGACGCCACAGCCGTACTTGGTGCCCGTGAGGCTGAGCTGCTCACGCAGCACCCACAGCAGCGGCGTGTCGGCCTCCGCCTCGAACTGCATCCGCTTGCCGTTGACCGTCAACTCCGCCATGCCGTTGCTCCCGTTCCCGCCACCACTTGCGGCGCGCGAGAGGCTAGCAGGGTCGGCGGCGGCGTGCCACTGCGGGCATCCTCAAGCCGGCTCGGCGATGCGGTAACCAACCCCCGGCTCGGTCAGCAGCACGCAGGGCTCGGCCGGCTCGACCTCGAGCTTGGCGCGCAGCTGGCCCATGTACAGGCGCAGATAGTGGGTCTGCTCGGTGGCGTCCGCGCCCCAGACGTCGGCCAGCAGGCGGCGGTGGGTGACGACCTGGCCGGCCTGGCGCACCAGGCGGGCGAGCAGCTTGAACTCGGTGGGCGTCAGGCGCACGTCGGCGCCATCGCGACGTACGCGGTGGGCGGCCAGGTCGACTTCCAGGCCGGCGCGCCGGTACATCGTGATGGCCGGCTGGGCCACGGTGCCGCGGTGGCGCAGGGCCACGCGCAGCCGTGCCAGCAGCTCGCCGATGCCGAAGGGCTTGACGAGGTAGTCGTCGGCACCGGCATCGAGCAGGCGGATCTTCTGGCCTTCGACCTGGCGGGCCGAAATGACGATCAGCGGCGTCGAGCGCTCTCGGCGCAGGGCCTGCAGCAGTTCCTCACCATCGCCGTCGGGCAGGCCGAGGTCGAGCAGCACGGCGTCCAGATGACCGGCGTGGGCGAGCTGGGCCATCGCGTCGGCCAGGCTGGCGGCGGTCAGCACCTCGTAGCCCTCGACGACCAAGGCCTCGCGCAGCGTCACGCGCAGTTCGCGGTCGTCTTCGACGAGCAGCAGTTTCACGTCGCGGCCTCCGGCAGCTCAGGCGCGTCGCGCAAAGGCAGGCGCAACTCGAAGCTGCAGCCACCGTGGCCACGCGGGCGCAGGCTCAGCACCCCCTCGTGCGCCTCGGCAATCGCGCGGCACAAGGCCAGGCCCACGCCCGAGCCCGGCGGGCGCTGAGCAAAGGCAGCCAGGTCGCCGCGCTGGAAGGCGTCGAAGACGCGCTCGCGCCAGGCCGGGTCGATGCCGGGGCCGCGGTCGCGCACGGCAAACATCACTTCGCTGCCAAGGCGGCGCACGACGAGTTCGACGACGGCCTCGGCCGGGCTGTATTTCAGGGCGTTGTCGATGAGGTTGTCCAGCAGCTGCGACATCAGGGCCGCATCACACCACAGCAGCGGCAGCTCCGGCTCGATTCGCGCCTTCACGCGCTCGCCGTCCGGGCGGCGGCGCACGCGGCGCAGGGCCGCGCCGACGATCTCCTCGGCCGACTCCCAGTCGCAGCGCAGCGCCACGCCGGGCGCGCCCAGGCGAGCGAGCTGCAGCGTGTTGTCGGTCAGTCGCACCAGGCGGGCGGTCTCGTCGACGATGCGGCTGGCCAGCTCGCTGCGTTGCGCCGTCGTCAACCGGTCCCCCTGGGTCTGCAGGGCAGAAGCCGAACCCATGATGGTGGCCAGCGGCGTGCGGTAGTCGTGCGAGATCGCGGCCAGCATGGCGTTGCGGGTGGACTGGGTCTCGGCCAGTTCGGCCGATTGCCGGGCCTCATCCTGCACACGGCGGCGCTGCAGGGCCAGGCCCATCTGGTCGCACAGGGCCTGGGCGTGCGCAAGCTGGTCCACGGCCAAGGCCTCGGTGCCCAGCCCGCGCAGCGTGACGGCGCCCAGGGCCGTATCGCGGCCGCGCAGCGGCAGATAGAGGTCAGGCTCCTCGGCGTGATGGTCGGTGCCGGGGCCCAGCGCCCGGCCGCCATCGGCGCACAGCTGCAGGCCGGCCAGCGCATTCGCATCCGGCTCGCCGACGACGATGTCCTGCGCGCCGGGCGACGGCCGCAGCAGTGCCGCCGTGGCCAGGCCGGTGTTGCCGGCCAGCGCCTGCAACAGTTCGTGGACATGGACCTCGGGAAGGTCAGCGTCACGCATCAAGTCGCCGAACTCGCGCAGCGCGCGCTCGAGCTGAGCGGCGCGCTGGGCAGCCTGCAGGCCCTGCCAGGCCAGGCGCAGCCGCCAGCCCGCCCAGGCCAGGCCCATCAGCGAGCCGACGGCGATCCAGGGCAGGAATTGGACAACGGGACGAGGGATCATGAGGCGGCGGAGTTTAGGAGGCCTCCACCACCTCGACCTGCGGCCGCACCGGCTTGTCGAGGCGATCTTTCACCAGGCCAGCCAGCAGCACGTCCACCAGGGTGCCGCCCTGYCCCGCGCCCTGACCACCACCCACCACGACCTCGGGCACCAGTTGCACGCCGGCGCCAGCCAGGGCCTGGGCGACCTGCACGATGGCGTAGTTGCCCGATTCCATGGAGCCGATCTTCTGGCGGATGACCTCGGCCTCGGCCTCGCCGATGGCCAGCGTGCGGCCGGCCTCGGCCTGGCCGGTCACGCGCGTAACCTCGGCATCGGCTTCCGCCGTGATCTTCTTCGAGCGCGCCGCGCCATCGGCCGTCTTCACCGCCGCCTGCGCGCTGAACTCGGCGATGGCGACCTTGCGCTCGGCATCCACCACCTGGGCCTGGGTGCGGGCCAGGGCTGTGGCCTGCTCGAGCTGCTGGCGCACGCCCTGGGCCTCCATCTGCGTCGTGAAGGYGACCTTCTCCTGCTCGGCGAGCTTGCGGTCGGTCAGCGTCTTCATCAGCTCGGCCGGCGGCACGATGTCGCCGATCAGCGTCTCCACCGCACCGACGTCATAGGCCTTCAACGCCACGGCGATGGCGGCCTTGGCCTCGGCCTGGCGCTCGCTGCGCTTCTTCAGGAAGTCGATGACGTCCGAGTTCTGCGCGGCATTGCGGAAGTAGTTGCCGATGGTGGGCTCCAGCACCTGCGTGACCAGGGCCTCCATGCTGCCGAAGCGGGCGATGACCTTGGGCGCGTCGTTGCGCGGGATGTGAATGATCTGGCTCACGTCCAGGTTGAAGGTGAAGCCGTCGGCCGAGCGCACGGTGATGGTGGACAGGTTGGCGTCCAGGCGGTGGGCCTCGGTCTTGCCGGTGGCCCAGTTCAGCACCACATTGGCCGTGGGTACGACCCGCACCTTGTGGGTGTAGGTGTTGATGGCGTACTTGCCGGGGTCGAGCACGTCCACCCACACGCCCTTCTCGCCACGACGGACCATGTTGGCATGGCGGAAGCCCTCGCCCGTCACGTCCACGCCGGGCTTGCCGACGAAGGCGACGACGACGCCCACCGAGGCAATGGGCACCTCGGTCATGTCGATGATCTCGACAGTGGCGAACATCGGGTTGATGAAGTAGCGGCCGGCCAGCAGCACCTGCTCCTGCAGGCCCTTGGTGCCACCGGCGTTGACGAAGGCATGCGGCTCCTGGAACAGGTTGTGGCCGGGCACTTCCGGTCCGGCGATCTCGCCGGTGGTGAGGGACGTGCCCTCGCGGGTCGTCACGATGCCGACCTTGTTGTCGGGCACGTCGGTGACCGGCACCTGCACGACCTTGAAGAAGCGCGGGTTGATGCGGTACTTGCCTTGCGGGATGACGGTCATCTGCGGGCCACGCTCGCCGCCGCCGGCCATGAAGGCGCGGGCGTCCTGGAAGCTGTCRCAGGCCACCGTGCGGCCGATGACGCGGCCGCCGGCCAGCGGCTTGCCGTCGCGGGCCTCGACGATGCCGATCTTGCCGGGCTCGATGACGGTCATGCGCTCCAGGTGCACGGTGAACAGCAGCGTGTTGATGCGCCAGGCGCCCGGGGGCACAACGGCCATCTGCAGGCCGCGCTCGCCAGCGGCGAGGAAGGTGCGGGCATCCTGGAAGTGGTCGCAGTCGACATGGCGGGCCAGCACGCGGCCGTCGGGCATGGGCAGGCCATCGCAGGCCTCGACGAGGCCGACGGCGTCATCGGGAATGACGGTGAACTTGACCAGCTCGATCTCGTACTGCCAGGGCCACAGGCCCAGGTGCAGGCCCGGGGCGAGCGTGTCGGCCTGCAGGCCGGCTTCACCGTAGAGGGCGACGATGCGGCCGGGCGGCAGCTCGCGGTGGCGGCCGAACAGAACGAAGTTTTTGGTCACCGTGCCGATGGAGTCGTCGGGCACGATGACGAAGCCGAACAGGCGCAGCGTGCGCT
This sequence comes from Roseateles sp. P5_E1, assembly GCF_054049335.1. Classification (NCBI taxonomy): domain Bacteria; kingdom Pseudomonadati; phylum Pseudomonadota; class Betaproteobacteria; order Burkholderiales; family Sphaerotilaceae; genus Roseateles; species Roseateles sp. P5_E1. The sequence continues at coordinate 45,497 of NZ_JBFUMN010000026.1, read as the reverse complement.
TGTAGAAGACCAGCGCCACGATGCCAAGCAGGCCGGCGGCCGTCAGCAGGGGATGGGCGAACAGGGTGAACAGGGCGTCCATGAGGAGCACGAGTGGTGAAGAGGCCTCCACTGTGTGCGGGGCGGCGTTAGCGCCGCATAAGGGCGCCCTTCCTCGGTCAGTTCGACCGGGCGAGCGCTACGCAGGGCCGTCAGGCGGCCGGTGCCAACAGGGACCCAAACACGTAGCACCCAAAAAAATGCCCCGGCCAGTGGCCGGGGCAATCACTTGCACGCCTGCGAGGCTGCCAGCGGTCTGCTCAGGGAGGGAGAAGCAGACGAACGCAACGTTAGCCCCGGCGCGAAGGCCGCGCTGTAGGACGACGCCGCACCAGCGAGAAACATGCGCTAACAAAGGGCACGGCTTGCAACCGGTACCCCGTGAGAAATCTCATGCCCTGAATGCGACCGGTGTATCGGTCTGTGAGACTCCCCCCATTTGGGGGGTGTCCTTCCTAGACTGCGCCGCTCGCGCGTTCGGCGCGGAAAGAAGGATGCAGTCCATGACCCCTGCCATGCAAACGCGGCACAGTGCGTCGTCGCCCAGTTTCTCGGGCGCTGCCGCACTGGCTTTGAACAGCGACTTCGGCGCGCTCGATGGCGAGGCCCTGGGCCTTGTCGAGCGCCGCTATGGCGACCGCGGGCTGGTCATCTCACGCGAGCGCTACAGCAGCCGCAACCAGGATGGCGACATCGTCTGCACCGCGCGCGACGGCGATCAGATCGTCGGCACCCTGTCCGTGCGCTTCGACGGCAGCGGCGGCCTTCACGCCGATCTGTTGTTCAAGCAAGAGTTGGACGAATGGCGCGCCGCGGGCGACAAGCTCTGCGAGTTCGGCGGCCTGGCCGTTGACAGGCATTCCCATGACCCCAAGCGCGTGCTGGCACAGATCTTCCACCTGGGCTATCTGCACGCCCACCGCCGTGCCCGCTGCGCGCGCCTCGTCATCGAGGTCAACCCGCGCCACGTGGGCTTCTACCGGCGTTGCCTGGGCCTCGTGCCCTACACCGCGGAACGCCACAATCCGCGTGTTGACGCGCCGGCCGTGCTGATGAGCATTGCCTTCGCCGACATCCGCGAGCAGATTTCGCTGTGGGGCGGCCACCCGGACTCCCTGGCCTCGGCGCGCAGCCTCTACCCGCTGGCCTGGGACGAAGCCACCGAAGCCATGATGCTGGCCCGGCTGTCCTGAGGACTTACGACCCTGCGCTGGATTCCGGTGGCGGCTCGCCGGGCTTGAGGTCGGGGATGTCCTTCTTCCCGGCGGGCGTCGGCAGCTGCGCATCAGCCGGGTCCGATTTCTCCGTCGGATGCTGCGGAAGCGACTGGGCGGCGGCATCGCCGGGCTGAGCGGCAGGCGCCTGCGGATCCTCCGGGCGCGCCGTCTGCCCCACGTGGCGCAAAGGGTTGTTCATGGCTGTTCCTTGGCTGTGAGCAGCCTCCGGCAATCGTCATGCCGGCAGCAAGCTCAGGAAGCGGTCCAGCATGTGGAAGTGGTCGTCGAAGAACTGCTCTTCCATCGCCACCAGTTCAGCCACCGGCACCCAGCGTGCCTGGGCCGCGTCATCTGCGCCCAGCACCTCGGGCAACTCGCGATCCCCCAGATCGAAGTGGTGGGCGTGCGAGATCGTGCGACCGCGCTGGCTGCGGTCGGGGTGGTCGAAGACGGCCACGCCCTGCAGCGCGCCCGCCAGCGTCTCGGGCAGCAGTCGCAAGCCGGTTTCCTCTTCGAGTTCGCGCACGGCGGACTGGTGGAGCGTGTCACGCGGCTCGACGAAGCCACCCGGCAGGGCCCAAAGCCCCTGGCCGGGGTCCTTGGCACGCTGGATCAGCAGCACATGGTCGGCGCAGCGCAGCACCAGGTCCACGGTGACGAAGACCGGCGCATACGGCGCCGCCGCCCAGGCCTGCCGGTAGGCCTTCAGCATGGCCCATTCGCGCCGCAGCGCCGCCAGGTAGGGCAGATGCGCCCAGGCCTGCACGAAGCTGCGCGTACCCGGCGGCACCTGATCGACCCAGCTGGCCAGCACGCCGTCCAGGGCCTCGAGCCCGGCCTCGAACAGCGCGGCGCGCAGGTCGGTGGCGTCCACGCGGTGCTGGCGCGGCAGGCTCAGCAGGCGCCAGGGCGAGAAGCGGCGCAGGTAGTCGCTGGTGGCATCCTTGAAGTGGCCGACCAGCGTGACGTCGGCGTCGCCCACGCGCTCCTGCACGGCCGCACGCACGGCCTGCACCCAGCGCGCCTCGTCGTAGAGGTCGCGCAGCGGCACGACCTCCACGCGTTCACGCTCGGCGTCGGTCAGGGCCAGGCGCAGCATCTCGGCGCGCTCGGTCCAGCTGAAGGCATGGCGCGGTGAACGCGCCTGGTGGGCCGAGCCGAGCAGCACGATGACGCGGGGCGCCTCGGCCAGTGCCGCGCGCAACAAGCTGACGTGGCCGTTGTGAACCGGTTGGAAGCGGCCGATGACGACGGCGGCAGAGGTCATGACAGCACTCCGGGAAAAACCGCCGCAATGGGCATCTGCCGCCCCTGGCCGAAAGCGCCCGCGCGCAGCCGGATCAGCGGTGGCGCCTGGCGGCGCTTGTATCCGCGGCGCTGGACCATGCGGGTGACGCGTTCAATGAGCAGCTTGAGCAGTTCGTCCAGCACCGGGACGAGGGTGAGCTTGATCATGGCTTGATGCCAAACACTTGTCGCAGATAGGCGAGGAAGGTCTCGTCGTCGCAGAGCGTCTTGCCGGGGCTGTCGCTGAGCTTGGCCACGGGCTGGCCGTTGGCGTGGGTCAGTTTCATGACGATGTTCAGCGGCGTGGGCCCCAGGTCGTTGCTGAGGTGGGTGCCGATGCCAAAGCCCAGCTGCACGCGATCGGCGAAGCGGCGGTACAGCTCGATGGCCTTGGTCACGGTCAGGCCGTCGCTGAACACCAGGCGCTTGGTGTGCGGGTCGATGCGCAGCCTGGCGTAGTGGGCCAGGRCCTTCTCGCCCCAGGCGACCGGGTCGCCGCTGTCATGGCGCAGGCCGTCGAAGAGCTTGGCGAAGTAGAGATCGAAGTCGGCCAGGAAGGCGTCCATGCCGACGACGTCGGTCAGCGCCGTGCCGAGGTCGCCGCGGTATTCCTGCACCCAGTCCTCCAGCGCCGCCTTCTGGTGGTCGCGCAAGCGCACGGTGCCCAGGGCCTGGTAGGTTTGCAGGTATTCGTGCGCCATGGTGCCGATGGGCACCAGGCCCAGCTCCTTGGCCAGCAGCACGTTGGAGCTGCCCTTGAAATGCTGGGGCAAGGCGTCGCGCAGCCGGGTCACTACCTCGCGCTGCCAGGCGCCGGAGAAACGGCGGCGCAGGCCGAAGTCGAACAGGTCGAAGGGGTGGCGCTGCGGCAGGGGCTCCGCGGCAAAGGCCTGCAGCGTGGCGATCTTGGCGTTCAGCCGGCGCTGTCCTTCGGCGCGGACCTCGGGCGTATCCAGCCGGCGGAAATAGAGCTCGTTGACGATGGCCAGTATCGGAATCTCGAAACCCATCACATGCACCTGCGGGCCGCGCGCGACGATGTTGAGCTGCGCGCCGTCCGTCGTCACTTCGACGAAATCGCGCTGGAACCGGAAGATGCGCAGGAAGTCGACAAAGTCGCTCTTGATGAAGCGCAGGCCCTTCACATAGGCCAGCTCATCGGCGCGAAAGCTCAGGGAACATAGCGCCTGCAGCTCGCGCTCGACGTCGGCCTTCAGCTCGGCCAGCGGGTAGCCGGGCTGGTTGCGGCAGACGAAGCGGTACTCGGCCTGCGTCTGCGGGTGGCGATGCAGCAGCGCCTGCCACATCGTGAACTTGTAGAGGTCGGTGTCCAGCAGGCTGGTGATGACGGGGGTGCTCATGCCTGGATATCCGTGCTGGTGGACAACTGCAACCCGCGTGCCCGCATCGCGGCCAGGAAGCCGGCCTGCTGGGCCTCGAAGCCCGCCACGGGGCTGATGCAATCGGTCAGCAGCACCAGTTTGGCCAACTGCCGCGACGGCAGATGGTCGGCCAGGTGTTCGACGGTGGCTCTCACGCAGTGGCTGCCGGCCTCRCCGGCGATCAGCACGCGGTCGAAGCGGTCCAGCTCGGCCAGCAGCGCCTGGTTCAGCGCGGTGCTTTCGTCGGATGGGTCGGGCACCTCGGCCTGCAGCGCGCTGTAGTGCTCGGTCCAGGGGTTCTCGCCCTTGGTGACGACGGCCACCGAGCGCCCTTGCCTGTCCGCCCAGGCGTCCAGCGCAGCCTGCAGGCCGGCGTGCACGCCATGGCCCCAGCTGCCCATCTGGCAGTGCACCGGCCAGACCATCAGCGTGTAGCGGCCGGCGGCCTCCAGCGCATCCAGATAGGCCAGCGCGCGGTCGAGGTGGGCCGCGTCGCGCGGCTGGTACTCGCCGCCTCGGACCTGGGCGGCCGTGATGGGCGTGAAAGGCCCGGGGTGGCGGCCGCTGGCCGTTTCCTGCCAGAAGCCAGGGTGGGCGATGTCGATGCGGTGATGCGAATCCAGCGTCACGGTGATGGCGTCGATCTGGCCGCGTAGGCGCTCCACCAGGCCAGCGGCGCGCTGCAGGTCGGCGTGAGCACCGGCCACCGGCAGCGCGGGCTGGATGAGTTCTCCCGTCACGGGCGAGCGCGGCAGCCAGTCCACCGGCAGGTCGCAGAAATCGTTCTGAGGGTCGATCAGCAGCAGATGCGTCTTCATGGGCGTGTCCTGTTGTTGTGTGCCTCCAGGCCGGCGCAACTCTATCGACTCATGGATGAATTCCGGCCGGCGCTGCGACGGGTGGGGTGCGGGCGGAACGCCTGATCACGCCTCTGCAAAGAACCGGCTTGGTGGCATGCCCACCGTGCGCGTCACCATGGCCGTGAAGGCGCTGGCACTGGCATAGCCGAGCTCGCTGGCGATATGGCTCATGGGCCGGCCGCGCGCCGCCAGGGTCAGCGCGTGGGCCAGCAGCAGTTGCGAGCGCCATTGCGCGAAGCTGGTGCCGAGTTGCTCGCGGAACAGCCGGCTGAGCGTGCGCGGGCTGGCGCCCGCCTCGGCGGCCCATTCGTCCAGGCCGGCGTGGCGGCCGGGCTCGCGCAGCATGGCCTCGCAGAGCTTGCGCAGCCGCGCGTCCTGAGGCAGGGCAACGCCCAGGGCCAATGGGCGGGCGCGCTGGAGTTCACTGAGCACCAGCCGCTCCATGGCGCCGCGGCGCTCGGCGTCGTCGCGGCTCTCCGGGGGTGCGGGATCGGGCATGGCGGGCAGGGCCAGCACCAGCTCGCGCAGCAGCGGCGACACCTCCAGCACCCGCCCCACCTGCCAGGCCTCGCCCGCCAGCAGCTCGGGGCCGAGGTAGAGGGTGCGCAGGTCGCACTGCTCGATGGCCGTGACCGCGTGGACGACGCCAGGCGGAATCCACACCGCCCGCGACGGCGGCACGATGTAGGTCGACGCCTCGGTGTTCACGCGCACGGCGCCCGTCATCGAGAACACGAGCTGGGCCCAGTCGTGCCGGTGCGGCTGGATGTCGGCCAGGTGCTCCAGCAGCCGCGATTTGGCGCGCAGCGGCCGCTCGGGCGTCGGCGCGAAGAGCTCGGGCGAGAAGGCAGGAAAGCTGCGACGGCTGGCCATGGCTGAATTTCGACAGAAGTTGACGAACCATCGTAACAACGCCGACGCTGCCCTGCCTACATTGAGGGCATGGATACCGCCCTCGCCTCTTCCCTCGACGCCGGCCTGCAGCGCCGGCGCGACGTCACGACGATCTCGACCATCGGTGTCGCCCACGGCACGTCGCACTTCTTCCACATGCTGCTGCCGCCGCTGTTCCCGGCCTTCATCCAGGCTTTTGGCCTGAGCTATTCGGAACTGGGCCTGCTGGTGACGACCTTCTTCGTCATCTCGGGCGCCGGGCAGGCGCTGTCGGGCTTCATCGTCGACCGCATCGGTGCGCGGCCGGTGCTGTTCGCGGCGATGGCGAGCTTCTTTCTCGCCTCCATCGCTGCGGGCCTGGCCCAGGGCTTTGGCGGGCTGATGCTGGCGGCAGCACTCGCCGGCGTCGGCAACGCCCCCTTCCACCCGGCCGACTTCACCATCCTGAACAAGCGCGTGTCGCAACCACGCCTGGGCCACGCCTTCTCGGTGCACGGCATCAGCGGCAACCTCGGCTGGGCCTTCGCGCCGGTGTTCTCCATCGGCATTGCCGAGGCGACGGGCAACTGGCGTTTCGCCTATGTCGGCACCGCCCTCGTTGCGCTTTCGGTGATGGCCCTGCTGTTCTGGCAGCGCTCGGCAATAGACGACCGCCAAGGGTCGTGGGGACACGCGAAGCCGGCGGCCGGCGTCAAGGCCGAGCACCCCATGGCTTTCCTGAAGCTGCCCTCGGTGTGGCTGTGCTTTTCCTTCTTCTTCTGGAGCACGGCGGCGCTGTCGGCCATCCAGAGCTTTGCCAGCCCGGCCCTGCACCAGATCTACGGCCTGCCGCTGGCACTGACGGCCTATGTCGTCACCGGCTACATGCTGGCCGGCGCGGCGGGCATGGTCTGCGGCGGCTTCCTGGTCGCCAAGGCCGAGCGGCTGGAGCGCACGATTGCGTTTGCCATGGCCTTTGCCGCCGCATTGCTGCTGCTGACGGCGACCGGCTGGCTGCACGGCGGGCTGGCGGCCATCGTGGCTGCGCTGGCGGGTTTTGGCACTGGCCTGGCCGGCCCGTCGCGCGACATGCTGATCAAGCGCGCCTCGCCGCCGGGAGCGACCGGCCGGGTCTATGGCACCGTGTATTCGGGCCTCGACATCGGCTTTGCGATTGCCGCACCCGTGTTCGGGGCCATCCTGGACCAGGGCATGCCGCGCGGCGTGTTCGCGGGCTCGGCGGCGGCGTTGATGATGGGCATTGCGTCGGCAGGCCTGGTGGGGCTGGGCCTGAGCCGCAGGACGGCGGCGGTGCCGGCCCAGGCGTGACGGGGCTTCACGAGATTGCCTCTGTCATGGGCACTGTCGCGCCCTCGCCCCTAACGGCCCGATGACAAGCACCGACGCTCCAAGCCCTCCACCGTATTACCACGGCACCAAGGCCGACCTGCAGGCCGGTGACCTGATCCAGCCTGGCTACGTGTCCAACTACGGCCAGCGCAAGAAGGCGAACTACGTCTATCTGTCCGCGACGCTGGAAGCCGCGATCTGGGGCGCAGAGCTGGCCGTGGGCGAGGACCGCGGCCGCATCTACATCGTGGAGCCCACCGGCCCCATCGAAGACGACCCCAACCTGACTGACCGCAAGTTCCCCGGCAATCCAACCAAGTCCTACCGCTGCAAGGCGGGGCTGCGGGTGACGGGCGAAGTCATGCAATGGCAGGGCCACTCCCCCGAGCAGCTGCAAACCATGCTGGCGCATGTGCAGCGGATGCGCGAACTCGGCATCGAGGCCATCCAGGAATAGCAATAGGCCCTGCGGCCCAGCCGGTGAGGCTCAGTCAACCAGGGCCTGAAGCTCCTGCAAGGCTTCGTCCAACAAGGCCGCGCTGCCGGCATCCTGCTCGATGGCCCGGCAGGTGCGCTCCACCAGGCCTTCCAGCGCCGGATCCAGTTGCAGCTCGCCGCCGAGTTCATCGAGCAACGCAGCCTCGACGAACAGGCGCAAGGCCTTGGCGCGAGGGATGGCACCGCCTTGAGCTCGGGCGGCCTTGAGCTTGGCGGTCAGCCCCTGCAATGCCGTCACGGCCGCGGGTGGCGCGGCCCGATTGACCAAGCCAGCCGAGGCCCCGGCCGTTGCCTGGCGTTGCGACGGCGAATGGCGCGCCTGCGCCAGTTCGGCCTTGAGCAGGCGCAGTGCGTGGATCAGGGGAGAAATGGGAGCTGTCATGCCAATGCCTGGAGCCGCCGCATTGTGGCGCGGCCCGGTTCGGGAAAGCTGGCAAAATGCGCCCGCTTCTGACCGATGCGCCGCCGCTGGCCTTGCCGTGGCGGTATTTTTTTGAGCCCCCGCATCCAGGGGCTTCGACCCAGGGCATATCCCAAAGTCCGACCGAGCGGTCGGCCGGGACAATCGCCAGCTTTGCTTTAACCAGGCCGCGTCACAAGCGCCGCCCTGATCTCATGGCACTCCAACACCTGACCGACGAGCAGATCGCCACCATGTCACGCGCCCAAAAGGACGAGTGGTGGTTCAAGAACGTCTTCCGCGGCGACATGGCCCAGCTTTCGCTGCGCTCCGGTATCACCGGTTTCCTGCTCGGCGGTGTGCTCTCCTCCACCGGCCTGTACATCGGTGCCAAGACGGGCATTTCCCTCGGCGTTGGCCTCACTTCGGTCATCCTGGCCTTTGCGCTGTTCCGCGCGCTGCACGCAGCCGGCCTGGCCCAGGACTACACCATCCTCGAGAACAACTGCACCCAGTCCATCGCCACGGCGTCGGGCTATGTGACCACGGCGCTGATCTCCAGCCTGCCGGCCTACATGCTGGTGACGGGCCATGTGCCGCTGTGGTGGCAGATCGCCATCTGGATGTTCCTGGTGTCGCTGGTGGGCGTGCTGCTGGCCTTCCCGCTGAAGCGCCGCTTCATCAATGAAGACCAGGCCCCCTTCCCGGAAGGCCGTGCCTGCGGCGTGGTGCTCGACTCGCTGTACCACGGCAAGGGCAGCGAGGGCATGTTCAAGGCCAAGCTGCTGGGCTGGGTGGCCGGCGGCGCGGCGCTGCTGCAGGGCATCTGCGGCGAAGGCTGGATGAAGCTGATCCAGTTCAAGCTGCTGGCCATGGACAAGTGGGCCGGCATGGCGGAGCCCTGGCATCTGCACGAGCGCATCGACGACTACTACTACGCCTGGGCCGTCAAGGCGCATGGCTTCATCCCGAGCATCCTGGGCACCGACTTCCGCACCCTGGGCCTGCGCCTGGTGGTGGACGCCGCGCTGATCGGCACCGGGGGCCTGATGGGCCTCGCGGTGGCGGCGAGCTGTTTTGTCGGCGTGATCGTCAACTTCGTCGTCCTGGCGCCGCTGATGATCCAGGCCGGTGACATTGCACCTCGCCTGGGTGCCAATGGCGTGCTCATCCCGCTGAACCGCGTCGAGATCGTCAACCAATGGTCGCTGTGGTGGGGCGTGACGATGATGGTCGTGGGCGCGCTGGTGTCGCTGCTGGCCAAGCCCGAGATCTTCACGAGTGCGTTCAAGCGCAAGACGCCTGCACAAGTGGCGGCCAAGGCCGAGCCCAAGAGCGACCTGCTCAAGGACATCGAGGTGCCGCTGTGGATCAGCTGGATCGGCGTGCCTGTGGTCAGCCTGATGGGCTGCTACGCCACGCACGCCTTCTTCGGCGTGCCGCTGTGGCTGGCCATCGTGTCGCTGCCGCTGATCTTCGTGCTGACCGTGATCTGCACCAACTCCATGGCGCTGACGTCGTGGACGCCGACCGGGTCCCTGTCCAAGATCACGCAGTTCACGATGGGCGCGCTGGACCGCACCAACCCCGGTTCCAACCTGCTGCCTGCGGGCATGACGGCCGAGATCGCCTCCAACGCGGCCAACCTGCTGTCCGACATCAAGCCCGGCTACATGCTCGGCGGCAAGCCGCGCCACCAGGCCATCGGCCACATCATCGGCAACCTGGCCGGCGTGCTGGTCTGCGTGCCGCTGTTCTTCCTGCTGTTCATCAAGCCTGATGCCAACGGCGCTGCCAGCGCGGCGAACATGGTGTCCGACCAGTTCGGCTTCCCTGCCGCGCTGCAGTGGAAGGGCGTGGCCGACATCATCGCCAAGGGGCTGAAAAGCCTGCCCACCTCCGCGCTGATCTCCATGGCCGTCGCGGCCATGGCGGCCATTGCCATCGAAGTGGCGCGCATCGTCACCAAGGGCAAATCGGGCCTGTCGGCCGTGGCCATCGGCCTGGGCGTCACGCTGCCGCCGCAAGCCACGTTCATGATGTTCGTCGGCGCGCTGATGTTCTGGTACATGGCCAAGAAGTACAAGAACGCCCCCGCCGACTCCCGCGGCCACCGCATCTGGGTCGAAGGCATGGAGCCCATCTGCGCCGGGCTGATCTCCGGCGCCGCCCTGATGGGCATCGGCGACGCGATCATCGGCGTGCTGATCTGATAATCACCTGTTCTGTCTGCCCGTAGCTCAACTGGATAGAGCAGCTGCCTTCTAAGCAGCAGGTCGGGGGTTCGAGTCCCTCCGGGCAGGCCAAATCAAGAGTTCACGAGAACTCACTGCCGATCAGGCGCCTAAGTTCCACAAGGGCTTAGGCGCTTTTTTCGTGTCAGGTGGCGGTTGACCGAGTGGCACGGGACTAATGGCATCGCGGACCGGGCCGCGAGAGACGGAGCATGTTTGCTTTTGGCAGCGGCGGGCCACGGCAAGCGCGATGACCTCGACCCATTGAGTCGCTTTTATCCTCGCCTTCCCGTCGCTTCTTTAAGTATGCCGGCGGCCATCTGATGCAATTCGCCGTCGGCTTCGATGCATCGGCCGGCTCGGCGTCGCGCCTTGGGCCAAGCTGTCGAACGGAAAAGCGTGACCGTCCGATATGCGAACGATCTTCCTCCTCACATCTGATGATTCGCTCGGTTGGACCTGCGTGCGAACGTGCGACTGCTTGAGGGCGATCCAATGCCTCCCTGCGCCTGTACACGGAGCCATGACCAAATCAATTCGCTGGTTCTTAGTCGTTGGTATTGCTGTCTTAGCGATCTTCGCTGCCAGGCAATTGACCCTCCCGTGGTTCCAAGCGCCCGGCTCCTTGACCATCTGCGTGGATGGCTCGGACCAGGTCTTGCAGTCGACGGATGCCAAGTTCGCTGACTGCATCGAGCGCAACGCGAAGTTGTTTCTGGAAAAGGACTACGCGGAGTCGAAGGACTTGGCAAAGAGTTTTTTGACAATTCTGGTCGCCATCCTCGTCGCATCAATCACGTTCTCTGAGAAGGTTGTCGATATCCACAGCGCGCGGCGGGTTCCCCTCGCCGGAATGCTTGTCTGCTGGTTCCTGCTTCTCGTGGCCATTGTCATGACCGGAAGCGGTCTAGCCAGCATGGCACTGGCCGCAGGCTATGCGGCGTACTACGCCGGCGCGAATTTCCGCCACCTTGAATCGCACGCCGTGCTGCTTTTCATCGGTGGATGTTTCTCCTTCGGAATTGCGATGCTGGCGCTGATCGTTTCGGGCGCAGTCTCGCTACTCGACAAGCGTCAATCAGCCTTGGACTTGAAGAGCAGTGCCGATGCCCAGGACGCGGCGGTCAATGACCTCCTTGATCTCGATGCCGAAGGGGGTTGATTGGGCGCGCCGGCTTGATGACCACCACGCCCGCGTTGACGACCACGATGTCAGGCGCCCCGAACGCCTGCTGTGCTGCGTCGAACAGGCGCTGGATGGACGCTATATCGCCGAGCTCGGCCTGCAGGGCTATCGCTCGCCCACCGCGCCCGGCGATGCCGTCAGCGACCGACACGATCCTTCTCATGGAACTGTCCTCTGACCGAATGATTCAACGGCTTGCCTGCGCACCGTGCCCAGTTCAGCCGACACTCAGGTGTCGCTGCGCTGCGGCGCGTCTCTAGAAGGGGTCGAAGCCGTTGCACCCTGCATTTCCATGGGCGCCACGGCGCAGATTGACTGGATCAACGCGGCGACCACGGCACACACGACGATCGCGACATGAAGATGGACCCACCGGCACGGCGACACGGGAACAAGACCGTTGCGCATAAGGATTCCTTCGTTGATGGCCAGGGGCATCGGCCCGGGAGTCGCTGCGGCTTCTGCCGCCACAACCTCACGACGATCCGAGACGGCAGAAATCGACAAGCGGAAGTCCGAACCGCTCCGTACGCGGCGGTGGCTACGACAATCGCCCGCACTGCACAAAGCCATCTGAATCCATGACGTCCCGCGCCTTGGGCCTCGGCGGTCTGCTGCTGGCCATTCTGTCGACCATCGCGCAGGCGGCCGTGATCGAGGTCCACGCCGGCTCGGTCACCTACCTCGTCGACAGCGCCACCTTGCGTATCGAAGCCCGCGACGGCGATGCCGCACCGATCCCCCTGCTCAAGCCCCAGGCGCAAGCGCATGACAGCCCGGTCACCACAAGCCCGGGGGCCTGGGCCTGGACAACCGGCGAAGGCCAGCAGGTGCGCCTCAGTACACAAGGCCGGGCGCTCAAGGTGTCGGTCACCGGGCAGCACGGCACGCGCTGGCAGGCGTCCATGCCAGAAGTCTCGTCAGGAACCTGGATCGTGCCGGATGGGCAGGGCATGGCCTTCGGCGTCAACGATGCCTACTGGCGCTCTGTCTTCAACCGCCCGCAGTGCTTCGGCGGCACCACCCTGTTGTCCTTCCCGGCGTGGACCCACCTCACAGGCACGCGGGCCATCACCTACGCGCTGGACGACGGCTTTCAGTCCGAGCTTTGCCTGCAGAACTCGAACGGGCTGCAGGCCAGCCTGAGACATGACTTCGCCGACGGCGCCAGCACGCTGGACCTGATGATCGAGCTCGGTGCACCCAACCCGCTCGCACCGGCGCTGTTCTACAGAGACTACCTGCGGCAGCAGGGTCGGTTGCGATCCTTTGCCGACAAGCAGGTGCCTGAACTGGACCGCCTGTTTGGCGCCCCGCATCTGTACGTCTGGGGCGATGGCCGCGATCTCGCTTTCCTGGATGACTTGAAGGCGCTGGGCATCGCCAAGCTCGTGATCAGCTATGACCAGGACCCGAAGACGCACAAGCACCTGGTCCGGCCGGCCTACCTGAAGAAGGCCCATGGCCTGGGCTACCTGGCGGGGCCCTACGACGCCTTCGACAACGGCCAGCCTGACGACACTGCAGACATGCCGGCCGCGGTCTGGGGCCCTGGGCTCTACCCGTCGGGCTGCCTGCGCGACAAGCAGGGCGCCGTCGTGCCGGGCTTCGCCAGCCGAGGGTGCCAGATGTCCAGCGAAGCCATCGCACGGCACCCGGCGGGCTTTGTCCCGGCGCAGCGCTACGAGGGGCACATCCGTGACGGCGCGAGCCAGGTCTTCGTCGACGTGGACGGCTTCGGCAACTTCTACGACGACTTCAGCCCCGAGCACCGCATGACCAAGGCGCAGGATCGCCGCAACGTCCTGGCCCGCCTGGAACTGGGCATGCGCAAGTTCGGCCTTGTGCTTGGCTCGGAAAATGTGACGGCCTGGAGCGCCGACGTCACGCATTATTCGCACGGCACGGGGCAAGCCCACGTGGCGGCGTTCTGGCCCCTGCTCAGCGACAAGCGCTTCAACGGCTATTGGCCGCCAGACCGTCCTCCGATCTATTTCGGCCGTTTCACGCCCACTGCTGACGAAGCACACGCCCTGTTCGAACCCGCTGATCGCCTGCCCCTGTTCGATGCGGTCTATCACGACGCGTTGGTGACCGTGGATCGTTGGGAACTCAGCCTGACCAAGGTGGTGGGCCAGGAAGCGCGCCGCTACGCTCGTTCGTTGCTGTATGGCGTGCCGACTCTGTGGAACCTTGACCGGCGCGACCTCGCCAGTGCCGCCGCCTGGCTGAAGGCGGCGCATGAYGACTTCCAGGCCGTGCACGGCGTGTCGGCACCCGTGGCGCTCACGGCCTTCGCGTGGCTCACGGACGACCACAGCGTGCAGCAGGTCAGCTACGCAGACGGCAGGGCCGTGACAGCCAACTTCGGCAGCCGGGCCTGGCAGGGCCTGCAGCCGAACTGCGTCAGACTCAGCGGGCGCTCGGTGCTGCCCAGGACTTTCTGCCCGCCCGCGACGGCACTGAACCCTGGCTGAGACACCTTCCCGGGCGCAGACGCAGGCTCCGGTGCCGTAGGCCCACGAATCCCTAGCGAAATCAACAGCCTAGGCGCCTTTCTCGCATCTGAGGCCGTGGCTTTCGAGTCGACCGCCATCCCCCTTTGGAGGGATACGACGGGGGATGCCCGCCCGCCCATCCCCCCTCAGCACCCCCAAAGGGCGATACCCCCGCGGCCGGCGGGCTCCGAGACTGGCTCCATCGAAAACAGGAGCCGCCATGCAATCTCAATCCACCCCACTTGCCCCGGATGACGCGCTCTGGGCCAGCGCCTCGCTGCTGCGCATCACCATCAGCCAGTTGCGCGCATGGGAAGCCGAATACGCGCCGCACCTCGCCGCGCAGCCGACGACCGATGAAGAGGCCTGGGAAGGCACCGAACTGGACCCGCGGAGGACGGTGCTTTGATGATCAACAAACCTGTCGGCTTCGCCGCGCTGCTAGAGAAGATGCCGCGGCGTTTCGCGGCCCGGGCCAAGCGGGTCGAAGAGCGAGCCAGGCTCAGGCGTGAGGCTCAGGCCAAGCGCTTCGAGATGGAATTTCTGTGCGCCATCGAGGTGAAGGAAGGCGGCTGGAACGAGTGGCAAGACACCGTCGCCGAGTTCGCCGCCAGAGCAGGAGACGATCATGGGATTGCTTGATGCGAACCGCCATCTTGGCGCCGAGGCCGGCGTCAGCCATTGGGCCTTCGACAGCGCCGCCGGCAGGATCAGCGCCCGCGATGGCGACGGGAACCTGGTGATGGCCATCGCCACCGGCCCGCTCTTCGGCGCCCGATTGGCTGCCGCCTTCAATTCGCCCACGCCTGTCACGATGCCCTATGCCGGCGCCGGGTCTCGCGTTGGGGCAGAGGGGCGATGCGCGGTGGTCGGGGGATTCTGGGCGCGTGAACCGCGCCCCGGTCTTACTCAGGCGTAAACGTTCACGTTGCGCCCCAGCGTGCCTTCGGTCGCCAGTGCCGGCTGCTGCGGCAGCGCGCTGAGCAGGGCCATGGCACCAGCCGCCTGAATGTCGATCGCCTTGCGCAGCACCAGGAGGCCGACCGCATCGGCTGCCCCTTGGGTATTGCTCGACGCGATGTTGACGCTGGTGGAGTTGGCGATGTCCATCTCGCATGTATCGGCAGGCCTGATCAGAACTTGAGTCGGAACGAGCAGCCTGCCACGACGGCGAGCTTGTATGGTGAAGAGCTGAGGCCCGGCATATCCGCGCTCGGTGCTAGCGTCGGCGCCGTTTGCTGATCAACACCGTCGGGAAGCTCACCGGCAGCGTGCGCGGGTAGTCGCGGCTGAAGTGCAGGCCGCGGCTCTCGTGGCGCATCAAGGCCGAGCGCACGATCAGCTCGGCGCATTCGACGAGGTTGCGCAGCTCCAGCAGGTCGCGCGTGACTCGGAAGCTCCCGTAGTAGTCATCAATCTCGCCGCGCAGCAGCTTGATGCGGTGCAACGCGCGCTCCAGGCGCTTGGTGGTGCGCACGATGCCGACGTAGTTCCACATCAACAGGCGCAGTTCGTCCCAGTTGTGGGCGATGACGACCTGCTCGTCGGCGTTCTCGACCTGGCTCTCGTCCCAGGCTGGGATGCGAGCCCCGTCGGGGAGCGGGTGCGACAGGATGTCGGCCGCACAGGTCTGGCCCAGCACCACGCATTCCAGCAGCGAGTTGCTGGCCAGGCGGTTGGCGCCGTGCAGGCCGGTATAGCCGGTTTCGCCCACGGCATACAGGCCCGGCAGGTCGCAGCGGCCGAGCAGGTCGGTCACAGCACCACCGCAGGTGAAGTGCACAGCCGGCACGACGGGAATAGGCTGCCTGGCGATGTCGATGCCGAGCTTGAGGCAGCGGGCGTGGATGGTCGGGAAATGCTCGATGAGGAAGGCTTCTCCCAGGTGGGTGGCGTCCAGCCACACATGGTCCAGGCCGTGCTTTTTCATCTCGAAGTCGATGGCGCGGGCGACGATGTCGCGCGGCGCCAGCTCCATGCGCTCGTCGTGGGCGGCCATGAAGCGGGTGCCCCCGAGATGTTCAGGCAGCTTCAGGTAGGCCCCCTCGCCGCGCAAGGCCTCGGTGATGAGGAAGCTGCGCTCCTGCGGGTGATACAGGCAGGTCGGGTGGAACTGGATGAATTCCATGTTCGCGACCCGGCAGCCGGCGCGCCAGGCCATGGCGATGCCATCGCCGGTCGAGGTGTCGGGGTTGGTGGTGTAGCGGTAGACCTTGCCGGCACCGCCAGTGGCCAGCACGACGGCGCGTGCCGCCAGCGTCTCCACGCGCTGGGTGTCGATATCCAGTGCGTAGGTGCCGTAGACGCGGGTAGGTTCGTCGCGCTGCACATGGCGTGAGGTGATCAGGTCCAGCGCCATCCAGCGCTCGCGCAGCGTGATGTTGGGGTGCTTGCGGGCCAACTCCAGCAGCTGGTCGTGGATGGCCTTGCCGGTGGCGTCGGCCGCGTGGGCGATGCGGCGCACGGCGTGCCCGCCCTCACGCGTCAGGTGCAGGCCCATCGGGCCGGTGTCGTCGGTCGTGAAGGGCACGCCCTGGTCCACCAGCCAGCCCACGGCCGCAGCGCTGCGCTCGGCGATGAAGCGGGCGGCGGCTTCGTCGACGAGGCCTGCGCCAGCGTCCTGGGTGTCGCGCACATGGCTTTCGATGGAATCGTCGCTGCCCAGCACGCCAACGATGCCGCCCTGGGCCCACGCGGTGGCCGCCTCGGTCAGCTCCCGCTTGGCGAGGATGACGACGGGCACGCTGTCGGCGAGATGCAGGGCCACGGTGAGGCCGGCCAGGCCGGCGCCGATGATGACGACGGGCGCGTCGTCTGGAGGGGCAGCAGTCATGGCCGGGCATTGTCATGCAGCGCCGGCACTCCCGCGCCTTGGTGAGGATTGCCATCACACGCAGGCTGCCTACGCCACGCCCTCCCCTATGCTGCGCGCCGCTGTCAACGAAGCAGTGCAGGGAGCGATATGGAGATATTGAAGTGCTGGGCCGGCGTCGTTGCCGGCCTTTTGCTGTTCGTCAGCGCCGCGCGGGCGGCCCCACCGCCGGCCGAGGTGTTCTTTGGCGATCCGGACATCGGCGAAATCGCGCTGTCGCCCTCGGGCAAGCGGCTGGCCATCACGACCGCCAAAGGCGCCAAGCGCGTCGGCCTCGTCGTGCTGGAACTGGCCCCCGGTGGCAAGCTGACGCGAGCCGTGCAATTCGGCAAGGAGGATGTCACTCAGGTCCATTGGGTCAACGATGACCGGCTCGTCTTCAGCCTCACGGACCTGAGTGGCGAGAACTGGCGGCCGCCGGGCCTGTTCGCCGTGAACGCGGACGGCACCGGGCTGCGAAAGCTCATCGAGCGCGACAACCGCTTCGGGATCAACAAGGGGGAGCCTGACTACAGCTTGCTGGACTGGAGCCACAGCCTGCGCCTGGTGCCCGAGCCACGGCCCGGTGAACCCAATGAAGAAGTGCTGGTGACCTCCTACTCGCGCCGCACCCAGGCGCTGTTGTGGCTGAACACTCGCACGGGCATGACGCGCGACGTCGCCGTTCAGGCACCGGCCGACAACATCCAGCAGTGGCTGGTCGACGCCAGCGGCGCGCCCCGCGCAGCAGTGAGCTTCACGAACGACCGCCTGCAGGCTTACTGGCTCAAGCCGGGCAGCACGCAATGGGAGCAGCTCTACGACACGACGGTGCTGAAGCAGCCCTTCAGGCTCCACGACGTCGACAGCAAAGGCACGCTCTACGTCACGCACGTGCCCAAAGGAAGCCCGCAAGGCGTGTTGGCGCGCTACGACGTCCAAACGAAAGCGCCCGCTCAGGCCGCCATCGTGGCAACGCCTGGCTTCGATTTCGCCGGCCACCTGATCACCGAAGGCGGCACCGTGCTGGGCGTGCGGGCGCTGGTGGACAGCGAGGCGACAGTCTGGCTGGATGAACGCATGGCCAAGTTCCAGCAGCAGGCCGACAAGCGCCTGCCGGGCTTCATCAACCGCATCAGCTGCCTTCGCTGCGGCCAGCAGGACATGGTGGCCATCATCAAGTCCTACGGCGATCACGACCCCGGCAAGGTCTGGCTCTACCTGGGTAAACCGCCCGACGGAGAGCCCCACTGGCGCTCCATCGGCCGGGTGCGCGAGGCGGTCACCCCCGAGCAGATGGCGACGATGGATTTCAAGACCATCAAGGCCCGTGACGGACGCGAACTGCCGGTGTGGATCACGCGCGCCGACGATGCCAAGGGGCCGCGCCCGGCCGTTGTGCTGGTGCACGGCGGGCCTTGGGTGCGGGGCCATGTCTGGGAATGGGACAAATGGGGGCAGTTCCTGGCCTCGCGCGGCTACGTCGTCATCGAGCCGGAGTTCCGCGGCAGCGCCGGCTACGGCGAGGAGCACCTGCGCGCCGGCTTCAAGCAATGGGGCCAGGCCATGCAGGACGACGTGACCGACGCGCTGCGCTGGGCGCAGAAGGAAGGGTTGGCCAACGAGAAGGCCTGCATCATCGGCGCCAGCTACGGCGGCTACAGCACGCTGATGGGCCTGGCCAGGGAACCCGACCTCTACCGCTGCGGCGTGGCATGGGTGGCCGTGACGGACCTGGAGCTGATGGTGCAGGGGTCGTGGTGGGTGAGCGATGACAGCAGCATCGCCCGCAAGCTGACCCTTCCCGAAATGGTCGGCGACCCCAAGCAGGATGCCGCCATGCTGGCCGCCAACTCACCGGTGAAGCTGGCCTCGCGCATCAAGGCGCCGGTGCTGCTGGCCTACGGCGAGGCAGACCTGCGCGTGCCCATCGTGCATGGCAAGCGCATGCGCGACGCCCTGAAGGCGGCCGGCAATCCGCCGGAATGGGTCAGCTACCCCGAAGAAGGCCATGGCTTCGGCAAGCCCGAGAACCGATTGGACTTCGCCCGCAGGGTGGAGACCTTTCTCGCCAAGCATTTGGACCAGCCATGAAGCAGCGCCTGCTCGCTCCACTGATCCTGCTGGCCGCGCTCGCCTCGGCGAACCCGGTCCTGGCCGCGCCGCCGCCGGCCGAGGCCTTCTTCAAGGACCCCACCATCGTCGAGGCCGTGCTGTCGCCGTCGGGCCGCAAGCTCGCCGTGAGGAGCACCTTCGGCGGGCCGCGCGTCGGCCTCGGGGTCTTCGACCTCAACCCTGGCGGCAAGCCGATGCGCACCGCGCAGTTCAATGATGGTGACATCTCGCAGGCCTACTGGGTCAACGATGACCGCCTGGTCTTCAGCGTCACGGACCTGTCCGATGGCAGCGGCCGCCCCAATGGCGCGCCTGGCTTGTTTGCAATCAACCCCGACGGCAACCAGATCCGACAGTTGGTGCGGCGCATGGGGCGGCCATTCTTCACTGACGGCAGCCGGCAGGATCGTCTGCTGGACTGGAACCACCGCCTGCTGGCCGTGCCACGGCCACAACCGAACGAGGTCAACGAAGAGGTGTTGCTGGCCGAGTTCACGCCCGACGAGCGCCACCTGGAAACGCCGCTGTGGCTCAACACCCGCACCGGCCGCACGCGGCTGACCGGCGTGAACGCCCCACCCGACACCGTGGGCTGGGTGACCGACAGCCGCGGCGAGCTGCGCGTCGCGCTGACGCGCCGCGACGGCCGGCGAGGCGCCCTGTGGCGCGGCCCGGGCCGCCAGGACTGGCAGCCCTTGTACGAGAGCGATCTGCTGAACGCGCCGTTCGGCATCAACGCCGTCGACGATGCCGGCCGGCTCTATGTGACGCACACCCAGCGCGGCAGCGAAACGGTGCTGAGCCTGTACGACTTCGAACGTCACGCGCCAGACCCCAAGCCCCTGGTCGTGACACCGGGTTTCGACTTCAACGGTCGTGTGCTCAATGACGCCGCGGGCACTGCCCTGGGCGTGCGTGTCACGACCGACGCCGAGACGACGGTCTGGCAGAACGCCGCCATGCAGGCGCTGCAAAAGGCGGCGGACGAGCGCATGCCGGGCCGCGTCAACAGCATCAGTTGCCGACGCTGCGGCCAGGCCGATGTCGTGGCGCTGGTGCGCTCCTACAGCGACCGCGAGCCCGGCCAGTTGTGGCTCTACCAGGCCCAGCCGCCCGCGGGCGAATCAGTCTGGCGCCCCGTGGGCCGCATGCGCAACGCGATCGAGCCGTCCGAGATGGCACAGATGGACCTGCACCGCATCAAGGCACGCGATGGCCGCGATTTGCCTGTCTGGGTCACGAAGAACGCCGAGGCCACAGGTCCGCTGCCGGCCGTCGTTCTCGTACACGGTGGACCCTGGGTGCGCGGCAATGCCTGGGGTTGGCATGCCTATGCGCAATTCCTGGCCTCGCGAGGCTACGCCGTGATCGAGCCGGAGTTTCGCGGCAGCACCGGTTACGGCCGGGACCATTTCCGCGCCGGCTTCCGCCAGTTCGGCCAGGCCATGCAGGACGACGTGGCGGACGCTCTGCGCTGGGCGCAGGAACAGAAGATCGCCAGCGACAAGGCCTGCATCGCCGGCGCCAGCTACGGCGGCTACAGCACGCTGATGGGCCTGATCAAGGACCCCGAGCTCTACCGCTGCGGCGTGGCCTGGGTGGCCGTGACCGACCTGGATCTGTATGTGGCGGGGTCCTGGTGGGTCCGCGATGACATCCCGGAGTGGGGCCGCCAGTTCCAGCTGCGCGACATGGTGGGCGACCCGGAGAAGGACGCCGCCCTCATCGCCGCTCATTCACCCGTCAAGCAGGCGGCCCGCATCAAGGCGCCCGTGCTGCTGGCCTTCGGCGAAGCCGACCTGCGCGTGCCGCTGGCCCATGGCGAGCGGCTGCGAAAGGCGATGCGCGAGGCCGGCAATGAGCCGGCCTGGGTGACCTACCCCGGCGAAGGCCATGGCTTTGCGGTGCTCAAGAACCGCGTCGATTTCGCCGAGCGCATGGAGGCCTTCCTGGCCAAGTACCTGGGCCCGACTAGCCCTTGAACCCGTTGGAATGCCGCCGCCATTCCGGCGGCTTCCACAGGTGGGCCAGGCGCATGCCCCAGCTCTTCTCCTGACGCATGTCGTGGAACATCGCCCGCCACTCGTGCGCATTCAGCCAGAACAGGTTGTGCGTATAGAAGGGGTGCTCCAGGCCGTAGTCCACCGCCGCCTCCTCGGGCACGAAAGTGCCAAAGAGGCGGTCGAAGACGATCAGCGTGCCGCCGAAGTTCTTGTCGATGTATTGCGGGTTGCGGCCGTGGTGGGCGCGGTGGTGGGACGGCGTGTTGAAGATGAACTCGAACCACGCCGGCATCTTGCCCACCCAGCCRGTGTGCACGAAGAACTGGTAGCCCAGGTTGAGCGACAGCGCGAACAGCACCCAGCGCGGCTCGAAGCCGAACCAGACGGCCGGCAGGTAGAACAGCCAGTTGCCCGCAATCGGATAGAACCAGCTCTGGCGCAGCGCGGTGCCGAAGTTCATCTTCTCCGAACCGTGATGCACGACATGGGCACACCAGAACCAGCGGATGCGGTGGCTGCCGCGGTGGAACCAGTAATAGAGGAACTCGACGAGGAAGAACAGGCCGACGAAGCGCCAGACGGTGACGTCGATGGTGAACAGGCGGTGGTCGTAGACCCAACCCATGGCCGGCAACACCAGCACGACRAGCAGCACCAGGTCGGCAACCAGGTAGCTGCCGCCGCTGTTCATGCTGTCGAAGGTGTCCCAGAGGTCGAAGACGCCCGTCCTGCGAAAGCGCCAGGCCTCCATCGCGATGAAGACGCCGAAGACGGGTGACAACATGACCAGCGTCAGGTCGCGCCAGTCGCCGTGGCAGTGGTAGAGGTCGAGCAGCCAGTCCATGCCGCCATGTTGATCCGAAACGGCCAGGCTTTCTTGACGGCAAAACCCGGGTTTTTGACGGATCACGCCACGCCTGGGGAGATCACGCAGAGGACGGTGGCCGGCACTGCTGCATCATCGACCGGCCGTGGATGAGACCCGTGTCGCCGCCAGTTATGTCCAGTTGCTCTTCGAGCACATGGGCGCGCTCGGCCGCGCCGAAGCCCTTGGCACACCGCCGGCGCCGGTCGAGACCTTTGTCGCACTGCGCCGCTGGCAGGCGCTGCTCGAGCGGGCACGTGACCTCGACCCCGGCCCGAAATCCACGTTTCCGCTGCGCCTGGCCCGCGGCATCGCGCCGCGGCACTTCGGCGTCGTCGGCTTCGCGGCGCTGGCCTGCGGTACCTTGGGCGAGGCCCTGTTGCGGCTGGAGCGCTATCACCGCTCGGTCTATGACGTGAACATCGCCCAGGTTCACCCCTGCCCCGAGGGCATCTGCATCGAATGGGGCGTGGAGCGCGGCCGCCCCGGCGCCCTGGTCGACGAGACTGCCATCGCGGCCCTGGTGCAACTGACGCGTGAGTTCACGGGCAAGCCGGTGCGCGCACTGGCGGTGGACTTCGTCAACCGCCGCCCGGCCGATGTGCGGCCCTACGAGGACTTCTTCGGCGGCCCGGTGCGCTTCGATCAGCCCAGCACACGCCTTGTGCTGGCGCTGCGCGACCTCGCCCTGCCCTTGCGCGGCGCCGACGCGGCCCTGCTGGCGCTGCTCGACGATCAAGCCGAACGCCTGCTGCAGGAGGTGGCTGCCGTCAGCGAGCCGGTCGGCGTCTGGCGCCAGGCGCTCGTCGGGCTGATCCGCTCGGGCCGCACGCAGCTGCCTGATCTGGCGCTCAGCCTGCAGATGAGCCCGCGCAGCCTGCAGCGGCGGCTGGCCGAACAGGGCCAGAGCTTCCAGGCCTTGCTGTCGCAGACTCGCCAGCAACTCGCCGAAGCCTATCTGCGCGACCCCGGCGTCGAGTTGGCCGAAGTGGCCCTGCTGCTCGGCTATTCCGAACAAAGCGCCTTCACGCGCGCCTTCCGGCAGTGGACGGGCCAGGCACCGCTGCAGTGGCGCAGACAGCATTCACGATGAATCTTGCTCCCCGAGCCGTCGTCATTGGCGGCGCCCCCGCGCACGGCCGCTATGTCGGCCGCATCGCGCGCATCGATTGGTCACCCTTGCGCGAGCGCCGCTCCTGGCTCTGGCACAGGCTGCATCACAAGCGCTGGCATTACGTCGGCCTGGGCAATGAGCAGCTCTTCATCGGGGTCGCCATCGTCCACCTCGGCTGGACCTGCACGGCTTTCGCCTACCTCTTCGACCGCCGTCGCCGCACCTTGCTGGCCAACTGGCGCCAGGACGGCCTGCCGGGATTGCAGGCGAGCGTGTCCGACGCGCCGCTCGCCGGCGCCCGCGCCTGGTTCCGCGGCCCAGGCGCACGGCTGACGCTCTGGCACGAGCCGGACGACAGCCTGCGCCTCACGGTCGCCACGCGCGCGCTGCGCATCCAGGCCCGCCTGGACCTCGGCCGCATGGCGCCGCCGCTACTGGCCATCGGCCCGGTCGACGGCGGCATCGTCCATGCGACGCAAAAGACCACGGCCCTGCCCGTGCAAGGCTGGGCCGAGGCCGAGGGCCATCATTTCGGCCTGGATGGCGCCTGGGCGGCGGTCGACGCGTCCAACGGCCTGCTCGCCCGCGACACCGCCTGGCGCTGGGCCAGCGCCCACCGCGCCGACGTCGGCTTCAACCTGCAGCAGGGCTATTTCGGTGGGCGGGAAAACGTGTTGTGGCTGGACGGCATGCCGATCGCGCTGGCCGATGCCCAGTTCGATTTCGACCCCACCCAGCCGCTGCGACCGTGGCGGGTGCACACCGACGACAGCCTGCTCGACCTGGTCTTCACGCCCGAAGGTGCGCGTGCCGAGAACCGCGAGCTCCTCGTCGCTGCCAGCCACTACATGCAACCCATCGGCTGCTTTGCCGGCACAGTACGAGCAGGCGCCGGCGCACCGGCGCGCCGCATCGACGGCCTGCTGGGTGTGACCGAGGACCACCGCTCCCGCTGGTGATACGTCACGCTCGGGCTCCGCAGGTCGGTTCAAATACCGGGGCGGGTCGATACAGTCATGGCGCATCTCCAGCCGCCCACCTACGTGCTCCACGCCTCCTCATCCACACGCAACCTCGCGGCTGGCATTGCGCTGACCGTGGCACTGGTGCTGGCCCAGGCCTGGCTGCCCGAGCGCAGCATCGATCTCGCGGCCCCCGGTGCTGTGAGCAACCTGTTCCTGATCACCACGGGCGATGCGTCGGGCGAGCCCCCCGTGCAGTGGGTCGATTACGAACACCGCCGCTGGGTTTGCCGCTTTGCCGCCAACAGCCCTTCACAAGCCTGTGGCATCACCCTCGTGCTGAGCGGCGATGACCCGGCCCGCGGCAGAAACCTGAGCGGATTCGACAACCTGGAACTGGACCTGGCCTATCAGGGCAAAGCCGCTCATCTGCGCGTGGCCCTGCGCAATTTCGACCCGCGCTTCTCCAAGCTGACCGACGGCAACAGCTCCCGCATGCAGTCGATCAACCTGAGGGGGCGCGATGTCACCAAGCCGGTCACCCTCGAACTCGCCGAGCTGACCGTGCCCGAGTGGTGGATCACGCAGTTCGACCTGCCGCGCGAGTTCAACCGGCCCAGCGTTGAGAATGTGACGAGCCTGTCGATCGACGTGGCGGACAGCCTCGCCGGCCAGAGCCATGAGCTCGAGCTGCGCCATCTCACGCTCAAGGGGCCTTGGATCGCCCGCGACACCCTTTACCTCGGCCTGCTCTGCGCCTGGCTGTTGGCGGCCGGCACCGTTGTGGGCCGGCATTGGCGCGCGCTGCGGCGCAGCCATCTGCGCCAGCAGCGCGAAATCGACGCATTGACGGCACGCACCCGGCTGCTGCGCGTCGAGCAGGACAAGCTGCGCCGCCTGGCCACCATCGATGAGTTGACCGGGGTGCTCAACCGGCGCGGGCTGGAGTCAGCGCTGGAGGACTTCGAGGCCGAATCGGCCGGCGTGGCGCTGGTGCTGCTCGACATCGACCACTTCAAGCACATCAACGACCGCTGGGGCCACCCCGTCGGCGACGAGGTGCTGCGCCGCATGGCCGCCATCGTGTCGGCCAATCTGCGCACCAGTGACGTCATCGGCCGCTGGGGCGGCGAGGAGTTCCTTGTTGCCTGCCAGGGCCGCCATGCCGACGACGCGGTGCGGCTGGCGGAGAAGCTGCGTGATGCCGTGCAACACGGCAACTTCGACACCAAGGGCCGTTTCGGCATCACCGCGAGTTTCGGCGTTGCGCTGGCACCGCCCGGAGCGTCGACCCACCGCGCCTTCAAGCGGGCCGACGCGGCCCTCTACCGCGCCAAGGCCGCCGGTCGCAACCGCGTCGAACTCGACACCACGCACGACGCCGTCACCACGCTTTAAGCGTGGTGGGCGGCGCGCACGCCGCTCAGTGCACGACGCGCCCGAACGAGAACTCGCCGCCTTCGACCTGCACCGGGATCACATCCTTCGGGCCGAAGCGCCCCTGGAGGATGAGCTTGGACAGCGGATTCTCGACGCGCTGCTGGATGGCGCGCTTCAGCGGCCGGGCGCCGAAGACGGGGTCGAAGCCGACCTTGGCCAGTTCGTTCAGCGCCGCCTCGCTGATGTCCAGCTTCATCTCCATCTTTTCCAGGCGCGCCTCGAGCAGCCGCAGTTGGATGCGGGCGATGGACTTGATGTGGTCGGCGCCTAGCGCGTGGAAGATGACCGTCTCGTCGATGCGGTTCAGGAACTCGGGCCGGAAGTGTGTCTTGACCTCGCCCCAGACGGCCTCGCGGATGACCTCGTCCTTCTCACCCGACAGCGCCATGATGTGCTGCGAGCCGAGGTTGGACGTCATCACAATGACGGTGTTCTTGAAGTCCACCGTGCGGCCCTGGCCATCGGTCAGGCGGCCGTCGTCCAGCACTTGCAAGAGCACATTGAACACGTCCGGGTGGGCTTTCTCGACCTCGTCGAGCAGCAGCACGGAGTAGGGCTTGCGGCGCACGGCCTCGGTCAACGTGCCGCCTTCCTCGTAGCCGACATAGCCSGGCGGCGCGCCRATSAGGCGGCTCACCGAGTGCTTCTCCATGAACTCGCTCATGTCGATGCGCACCATGTGGTCGTCGCTGTCGAACAGGAAGCCGGCCAGCGCTTTGCACAGCTCGGTCTTGCCGACGCCCGTGGGACCCAGGAACAGGAAGCTGCCCAGCGGCCGGTTCGGGTCGCTCAGGCCGGCGCGTGAACGACGGATGGCGTCGGACACGGCCTGGATGGCCTCGTCCTGGCCGATGACGCGATCGTGCAGCTTGGCTTCCATTTGCAGCAGCTTCTCGCGCTCGCCCTGCATCAGCTTGGAGACCGGAATGCCGGTAGAGCGCGCCACGACCTCGGCGATCTCCTCGGCACCCACCAGCGTGCGCAGCAGTTGCGGCCTGTYGGTGCCGGCCTTGCCGGCCTCCTTGGCCTGGGCGTCGCCCAACTGCTTCTCCAGCTCGGGCAGGCGGCCGTACTGCAGCTCGGCGACCCGGTTGAAGTCGCCCTTGCGCTTCCAGTCCTCGATCTGCTGGCGGGTGCGGTCGATCTCTTCCTTCACATGGGCCGAACCCTGCGCCTGCGCCTTCTCGGCGGTCCAGATCTCTTCCAGGTCGTTGTACTCGCGCTGCAGCTTCAGCAGCTCGTCCTCGATGAGGCCCAGGCGCTTGATCGAGCCCTCGTCCTTTTCCTTCTTGACCGCCTCGCGCTCGATCTTGAGCTGGATCATGCGGCGGTCGAGCCGGTCCATGGCCTCGGGCTTGGAGTCGATCTCGATCTTGATCTTGGCCGCGGCCTCGTCGATGAGGTCGATGGCCTTGTCGGGCAGGAAGCGGTCGGTGATGTAGCGGTGGCTCAGCTCCGCCGCGGCAATGATGGCCGGGTCGGTGATCTCYACGCCGTGGTGGACCTCGTACTTCTCCTGCAGGCCGCGCAGGATGGCGATGGTGGCCTCCACCGTCGGCTCGTCGACCAGCACCTTCTGGAAACGGCGCTCCAGGGCCGCGTCCTTCTCGACGTATTTGCGGTATTCGTCCAGCGTCGTCGCGCCGATGCAATGCARCTCGCCACGCGCAAGAGCGGGCTTGAGCATGTTGCCGGCATCGATGGAGCCCTCGGACTTGCCGGCGCCCACCATGGTGTGGATCTCGTCGATGAAGAGGATGGTCTGGCCGGCGTCCTGGCTGACCTCCTTCAGCACGCCCTTGAGGCGCTCCTCGAAGTCGCCGCGGTACTTGGCGCCGGCCAGCAGCAGGGCCATGTCCAGCACCAGCACGCGCTTGCCCTTCAGCGACTCGGGCACCTCGCCATTGATGATGCGCTGCGCCAGGCCCTCGACGATGGCGGTCTTGCCCACGCCTGGCTCGCCGATCAGCACGGGGTTGTTCTTGCTGCGGCGCTGCAAAACCTGGATCGTGCGGCGGATTTCCTCGTCGCGGCCGATGACCGGGTCCAGCTTGCCCATGCGGGCGCGTTCTGTCAGGTCCAGCGTGTATTTCTTCAGCGCCTCACGCTGGCCTTCGGCCTCGGCCGACTCGACCTTCTGGCCGCCGCGAACCGCCTCGATGGCCGACTCCAGCGATCGGCGGGTGAGACCATGACCGCGCACGACGCCAGCCAGGTCGGTCTTGGCTTCGGTCAGCGCCAGCAGGAACATCTCGCTGGCGATGAACTGGTCGCCGCGCTTGGTGGCCTCCTTCTCGGCCGCCTGCAACAGGGAAACGAGATCGCGCCCGGCCTGCACAGTCTGGCCCGAGCCACTGACCTGGGGCAGGCCAGCCATCAGGCCATCCAGCGCCGTACGCAGGCCGCCGGCATTGACGCCGGCGCGTTCCATCAAAGCGCGCGGGCCTTCGTCCTGGGCCAGCATGGCCGCCAGCACGTGGACGGGTTCGATGTAGGGGTTGTCGCGGGCCAGGGCCAGGCTCTGGGCCTCACCCAGGGCCTCCTGGAAACGGGTGGTGAACTTGTCGGCACGCATGGTGGGAATCCTCCGGTTGCCAAGCCAAGTGGGCGCCAGCCGGCGCTTTTCAAGTTGAGCTAGATCAAGGCCTGCACGAGACGCATCCCCAGCCACGCGGCAAAAAGCGCTCCCAGCACGTGGGCCAGGGTATGGGCAGCAGCCATGCCCAGCTCGCCATGCCGCAACAAGGCCAGCGACTCGCCCGAAAAGGCAGAAAACGTCGTCAGCCCGCCGAGGAAGCCCGTCACCAGCAAAAGTTTCAGCAATTCGTTCGGATGGCGGCCCAGCCACTCCAGCGCAACGCCGATCAACAGGCCCCCCACGAGGTTGACCAGCAGCGTGCCGAGCGGGAAACCGGCCCAACGGGTGTTGAACAGCAGGCCGGCCTGCCAGCGAGTCAGCGCGCCCAAAGCCGCGCCTATCGAAACCGCCAACGCGTTCATGTCTGCCCCTCGTCCGACGAATACGTCGGCCGGTCCCCCGAGGGAACGGCCGCTTGCTTGGGGCGGCCCGGCGCTACGCGGCTCACGCCGCATTCCCCCCGACGATCCCCCAGCGCGCCAGCGCCTCGTCGTCCGCCACCCGGGCATCCACCCAGTGGGCGCCGTCCGGCGTGTGCTCCTTCTTCCAGAACGGCGCCTGGGTCTTCAAATAGTCCATCAGGAATTCGCAGGCCTGGAAGGCCTGCCCTCGGTGGGCGCTGGTGACGAGCACCAGCACGATCTGGTCGCGGGCCTGCAGGGTGCCGACGCGGTGGATGACCTTGGCGGCGCGAATGTCGAAGCGGGCCATGGCCGCGTCGACCATGGCCTCGATGGCCGCCTCCGTCATGCCCGGGTAGTGTTCCAGCTCCATCGCCGACACTGCCGCGCCGCTGCTGTGCTCGCGCACGGTGCCGACGAAGGCGACGACGGCACCGACGCCGCCATCCCCCATCCGCAGGGCGGAGGTTTCGGCGCCGACGTCAAAGTCCTCGGACTGGATGCAAACTCTGGGCATGGCAGAGATTCTCGCCCTGGCGCGCGGTGAGATTCACATGTTTGGCCGTTGAAGTCTGAGCCCGCCGCCGGATACTTGCCCCTCATTTCTTCTCACGCAGCCAGGAATCGACATGGCCCTGATGGATTTCATCAAGAAACAGTTCATAGACGTCATCCAGTGGACGGAGGACGGCGATGGCGTGCTGGCCTGGCGCTTCCCGATGTCCGGCATGGAAATTCAGAACGGCGGCCAGCTCGTCGTGCGTGAATCCCAGGTCGCGGTCTTCGTCAACGAGGGTCAAGTGGCCGACGTCTTCGGCCCCGGCACCCACAAACTGACGACCCAGACGCTGCCGGTGCTGACCTATCTGAAGAACTGGGACAAGCTGTTCGAGTCCCCCTTCAAGAGCGACGTCTACTTCTTCAGCACCCGCCAGCAGATCGACCAGCGCTGGGGCACCAGCCAGCCGGTCGCCATCCGCGACAAGGACTTCGGCGCCGTGCGCCTGCGCGCCTTCGGCAACTATGCCTACCGCATCCTGGACCCCAAGGTCTTCCACAGCCAGATCTCCGGCACGCGCGAGCGCTACACGGTGCAGGACCTGGACGGCCAGCTGCGTGGCCTGATGCTGCAGCACATCAGCGACGCCGTCGCCAGCAGCGGCACGCCCTTCCTGGACCTGGCCGCCAACCAAGTCGAGTTCGCTGCCGCGCTGAAGAACGCAACTGCCGAGTCCTTCTCGGCCATCGGTCTGGAGCTGATCTCGGTGACGATGCAGAACGTGTCCCTGCCCGAGGAGCTGCAGAAGATCCTCGACCAGCGCATCGGCATGGGCATCATTGGCCAGAACATGGGCCAGTTCATGCAGTACCAGGCCGCGCAAGCCCTGCCCGAAATGGCCAAGGGCGGCGGCGACGGCGGTGGCATTGCCGGCCAGGCCGTGGGCCTGGGCGCCGGCGTGGCCCTGGGCCAGACGCTCGCGCAGACGCTGGGCCAGGGCCTGGCGGGCGTCGGCACCGCAGCGCCCGCACCGGCGGCCAGCAAACCCGAAGACATCGTCTCGCTGCTGGAAAAGCTCGGCGACCTCAAGGCCAAGGGCATCCTGACCGACGAGGAATTCGCCGCCAAGAAGGCTGATCTGCTGAAGAAGCTTGGCTAGGGCCTGTGAACACTACGGCAGCAGACCGCGTTGTGGCCAGAAAGCCCGCGAGCAAGGCGCGAAACGAGGCTTGGGTAGGCCCCAAGCGAGGCTTCGCAACGCCGCGCGCGGGTTTTCTGGCCGCAACCCGCAGGGAAGGCCATCCGCCCGGGGCCACTCCGCGTTGCACCGCTTGCCCGCACATCAGTGCGGGCGGCGCGGTACGCCTTGATTGGCCCCGGGCGGATGGCCTTCGCGGCCTACTTCCGTAGTGTCCACAGGCCCTCAGGCGCCAGCCGCCCAGCGTCGCTGGCGCGCCGCCTGCCCCAACTGCGGCGCGCCGGTCGAGTTCGCGAGCGCGGCTTCTGCGAGTGCCGTCTGCGGCTTCTGTCGCAGCACCTTGCTGCGCGACGGTGAAGCGCTGAGCCAGATCGGCCAGAGCGCCGAGATCTTCGAAGACTATTCACCGCTGCAGCTCGGCACGACCGGCCGCTGGATGGGCCGCAGCTTTGCCGTCGTCGGACGCGTGCAGCGTGGCTCGGAGCTGGGCAACTGGAACGAATGGCATCTGTTCTTCGACACCGGTGCCGACGCACCCCGCGTGGCCTGGCTCAGCGAGGACAACGGCCAGTTCGTCCTCAGCCTGGAAGCGCCACTCGCTGAAGCTCCGCCCGAAGCCCCCGCCCTCGGCCAGCCGCTGACGCTGGCCGGCCAGCGCTGGCAGGTGGCCGCCATCGTCGAGGCGGCACTGCGTGCGGCCGAAGGCGAGTTGCCACGGCCGCCCAAGCCGGGCCGCGTCATTGAGCTGCGCAACGACAAGGGCGAGGTCGGCAGCCTGGAATACCGCGAGGGCCAATCGCCGAGCTGGTCCGTTGGCCGCAATGTACTTCTCGCCGACATGGCACTGGAAGGCCTGCGCACCACGACCGAGGGCGAGTCGGTCGCGGAGGCCAAGTTCAAGGGCCGGGCCATCGGCTGCCCAAGTTGCGGCGCACCGCTGGAGCCCAAGCTCACGCAGACCAAGAGCATGGTCTGTGCCCAGTGCAATGCCGTCGTCGAGCTTCCGGAGGGTGAGTCCAAGGCACTCGGCTTCACCCCGCAGGATCGCGGCCTGCCGCCGCTGATTCCGCTGGGCCGTACCGGCACGCTGGCTGTCGACGGCAAACCCGAAGCCTGGACGGTCGTCGGCTACCAGGAGCGCTGCGACATCCCCGAGGACGCCGACGACGAGCAGAGCTTCTGGCGCGAATATCTGCTCTACAACCGGCTGGCCGGTTTCGCCTTCCTCGTCGACACCCGCGAGGGCTGGAGCCTGGTGCGCACGCTCACCGGCGCGCCCACCTCGGGCCGCAGCGGCGCCAGCTGGCAGGGGCGCGACTATGCGCAGCGCTGGGTTTACGGCGCCAAGACGACCCATGTACTGGGTGAGTTCTACTGGCCCGTGAAGCTGGAAGACCGCGTCCAGGTCACCGACTACATCACCCGCGACGGCCAATTCCTGCTGAGCCGCGAGCAGCAGGGTCCCGAGATCACCTGGAGCGGCGGCAGCCCGGTGCCGGCCGACGCCGTGAAGACAGCCTTCAACCTGGTTGCACCGGCCGTCCAGTTCGCGCGTGACACTTCCGCCTTCAAGAGCGGCGGCAACCTGCTGCGCAACATCATCATCGGCCTGTTCGTCATCGTGCTGTTGTTCGCGCTGATGCGTGCCTGCTCCAGCGACGATTGCCAGCAGTACAAGACCAGCTTTGGCGAGAACAGCAATGAGTACCGCCAGTGCCGCGCCAGTTCGCGCGGCAGCGGCGCCTATATCGGCAACAGCGGCGGCAGCTACGGCGGCTACAGCAGCGGTGGCGGCGGCCACAAATGAACTCAACTCATTGGAGAGCACCATGACCCTCGACTGGCTCAAGCCCGAAATCGTCCTCGGCTCCATGATGTACGCCATCATCGGCGTCGTCATCTTCTGGGTCTCCTTCGTCATCGTCGACAAGATCACGCCCTACAAGCTGTGGGAAGAGATCGTCGAGCACAAGAACATCGCGCTGGCCATCGTCGTTGGCGCGATGTGCATTTCCATCGGCAACATCGTCGCGGCGGCCATCCACGGCTGAAGCCGTCCATCCTGCCCTGCACGCAGCCTGTCGCACGGCGCCTCCGGGTGCGGTGAGCGTCGCCACAATCGCGCGCCGCTTCAAATCAGGAGGCCTTGATGAAGACATGGTTGACCGCAGCCACCCTGGCGCTCAGCCTCACGCTGGCCCACGCCGCAGACGATGCCGCGCAGGCCCAAGCTCAAGCTCAGAAGGCCGATGCCACCGCCCAGGCCTCGGGCTTCAAGATCCGCCCCGTCGACGATGCCTGGCGCGCCGCCCTGCCGCGCGATGCCGAGGCCGCCACCCAGGCCTATATGGACCGGCTGCCCGCCGACGTGGTCGCCAAGTCCGATGCCTACTACACCGGCGGCTACTGGCTGCAGCTCTGGGAGATGCTGTTCGGCCTCGTCGTTGCGGCCATCCTGATGAGCGGGCGCCGCGCGGCGCGCCTGCGCGACCGGGCCCTGCGCGTCGGCGGCGGGCCGGTGCGGCGCGACATGCTGTTCGGCGCGACCTATGTGCTCGCCTCGGCCGTCATCACCCTGCCACTGGCCCTCTACAGCGGCTGGTGGCGCGAACAGGCCTATGGCATGTCGACGCAGACCCTGCTGGCCTGGCTGGGCGAGGCGGCTCTCTCACAAGGCCTCGACATGCTGATGATGGGCATCGTTGTCGCCGGGCTGTACGCCGTAATCCGTCGTGCCGGCGAGCGCTGGTGGATCTGGGGCACAGCCGCTGGCATTGCCGCCCTCATCGTGCTGATCGCCATCTCGCCCGTCCTCATCCAGCCGCTCTTCAACACCTACAAGCCGGTCGAGGACGGCCCCGTCAAGACGGCCGTGCTGCAGATGGCCCACGCCAACGGCGTGCCGGTGGACAACGTCTACGTCTTCGACGCCTCCCGGCAGACGACGCGCATCAGCGCCAATGTGTCCGGCATGCTGGGCTCGGCCGCCGTGCGACTGAACGACAACCTGCTGCGCCGCACCTCCGAGGCCGAGATCCGCGCCGTCATGAGCCATGAGCTGGGCCACTATGTGATGAACCACATGGCCAAGAACATCGCGATGCTGACGCCGCTGCTCTTCGTCGGCTTCGCCGTCGCGGCCTGGGCCATGAAGCGCCTGCTGGCGCGCTTTGCCACCGCCACCGGCGTGAGTCGCATCGACGACGTGGCCGGCCTGCCGATGCTGGTGGCCGTGTTCTCGATCTTCTTCACGCTCGCCATGCCCATCAACCACACCATCACCCGCGTCCAGGAGATCGAGGCCGACCGCTTCGGCCTGAACCTGTCGCGCGAGCCGCACGGCTTTGCCGAGGCGCAGCTGCGACTGGTGGAGTACCGCAAGGCCGACGCCGGTGCGCTGGAGGAGTTCGTGTTCTTCCACCACCCGACCACGCGCAACCGCATCCTGGATGCGATGCGCTACCGCGAAGCGATGGGCACGCCGTGACGTGAAGCCCTCGTCCAAGGAGTACCTTGGCCGGTCTCCCGAGGGGACGGCGATGCTTGCGGTATTGAACCGCAAGCACATCGCCAGCGCGGGCCGGCCAGATGAACTGGAGTCGGATGGCCTCAATACAAAGACAACTGCAATGCCATCGACCCATGACTTCGCCGCACTGACCGCCAACGCCCTCGAGGACTGGACGCTGTTCGCCATCCGCTTTCACGACAAGCCAGGCGCCGGCGAATTGCGGCGCCAACTGCTGCAGGCTCATCTGGAATGGGTAGCCGCGAACGCCGCCCAGGTGCGTGCAGCCGGCTCACTGCGCGAATCACCTGAGGCAACACCAGTTGGCGGCCTGTGGGTGGTGCGTGCACCGGACAAGGCCGCCGTCGAGGCTCTGATCGCCACCGACCCCTTCACCACCGGCGGTTTGCGCGCCGGCTGGGATATCTTCTACTGGAGCAAGGCCCTGCCTCAGCCGGTGTCGTTCTAGACTCGCGGCCCGCTGAACGACTGCACTGGCCAGCCATGACCTTCTCCGTCCGCGGCCTCGCCCAGGCCCTGCTCCTCGCGATCGCCCTGCCCGTTTCGGCCGCCGATGCACCACCCGACGTGGCCATTTTCGTCGCACGGCTCGACGTCGCCACGGGCAAGGTCAGCGACACCCGCAACATCACGCCCGGCAAGGGCAACAACTTCCAGCCGGCCTTCACCCACGACGGCTCGGCCGTCGTCTACACCTCGGGCCGCACCGGTTCCAACAACATCTACCGCCACGACCTTGCCAAGGGCACGACCGTGGCCGTCACCGCGACGACCGAGAACCTCTACTCGCCGACGCCGCTGGTCGACGGCAACGGCTTCTCGGCCATCCGCGTCGTCACCGCGGACCCGGCCTACGGCATCGAGATGAACGAGCCCTCGCTGTGGCTCTTCGGCTGGGACGGCAAACCCGTCGCGCCGGTCGTACCGACCAAGCGCATCGGCTACCACGCCTGGGTCAACCCCGACCAGTTGGCCGCCTTCATCGTCGACGACGTGCCGGAGCGCAACAACCACCGGGCTGTACTCATCAGCCGCACCACCGGCCAGCAGACGCTGCTGACCGCCAAGCCCGGCCGGTCGCTGGGCCGCACGGCCGACGGCAAGCGCGCCCTCTTCGTCGACCAGACTGACCCGGCCCACTGGCGCATCTGTGCGATGGGCGCAGCTGACAAGGCGCCGCAGGTGCTGGTGGAGACGCCCGTCGGCCCGGAGGGCGAAAAAGACGCCAACCGCAGCCAGTACTTCGTGGCCCTGCCCGATGGCTCGATGCTGATGGCGCGCGGCAATCTGTTGCTGCGCTGGGATGGCAAGCTGGGCGGCAGCTTCCAGGCCTTTGCCGAACTCGCCGACCTGGGCGGCGCCATCCGCAACATCGCCGCCAGCCCGGACGGCAAGCGGCTGGCCTTCTCGGTGCTGCTCAAGCCGTGACCGAGCAGCAGCCCACCGCTCGCGCTTCACTGGCCGAGCTGCTGCTGCTCGCCAGCGTCTTCGTCATCGCCGCCTGCGGCCTGGTCTACGAGCTGGCGGCCGGCGCGCTGGCCAGCTATCTGCTTGGCGACTCGGTGCTGCAGTTCTCCACCGTCATCGGCGTCTATCTCTTCGCCATGGGCCTGGGCTCCTGGCTGTCGCGCTTCGTCGAACGCCAGCTCGTCGGCGTCTTCCTGCAGGTGGAGCTGCTCGTGGGCGTCATCGGCGGCCTGATGCCGGCGGGCCTGTTCGCCGTGCACAGCCTGCTGCCGCCGGGTGAAGGTGCGGCCTTCAAGACCCTGCTCTACGCGCTGGTGCTGCTCGTCGGCGCCCTGGTCGGGCTGGAGATCCCGCTCGTCATGCGCATCCTGAAGCGCCACTTCAGCGCGCGCTACGGCCTGAAAGACCTGGTCTCGCAGGTGCTGACCTTCGACTACCTCGGCGCCCTGCTCGTGGCCCTGGCCTTCCCGCTGGTGCTGGTGCCCCAGCTCGGCCTGGTGCGCACGGGCATCGCCTTCGGCCTGCTGAACGTGGCCGTCGCGGTCTGGGCACTGTGGATCTTTCGCGCCGAGCTGCGCGCGCGCCGCAGCCAGGCCATCGCCTGCGGGCTGTCGGCCGTGCTGCTGCTGGCCGCCCTGCTCGGCGCCGATGCGCTGACGCGCTGGTCCGAGGAACGCTTCTACGGCGAGCACATCGTCTTCAAGCAGAGCAGCGCCTACCAGCGCATCGTCGTCACCGATGGCGGCGGCGGCACGCGGCTCTTCCTCAACGGCAACCTGCAATTCCACTCGCGCGACGAGTACCGCTATCACGAGGCCCTCGTGCATCCCGCCATGGCGGCCCAGGGGGCCCCGAAGCGCGTGCTGGTGCTCGGCGGCGGCGACGGCATGGCCGTGCGCGAGATCCTGAAGTACTCGAGCGTCGAGCAGGTGACGCTGGTGGAGCTGGACCCATTGATGACCGGCCTGTTCACGTCTACGCCGAAGCTCGCGGCGCTCAACGGCCATTCGCTTTCGTCGCCCAAGCTGCGCATCGTCAATGCCGATGCCTTCGGCTGGCTGGAACAGCACGCCGAGGTTTTCGACGTCATCGTCATCGACTTCCCCGACCCGTCCAATTTCGCCCTCGGCAAGCTCTACACGGCGAGCTTCTACGAGCTCGTCGACCAGCACCTCAGCGCCGCCGGTTACGCCGTCGTGCAGACCACCTCGCCGCTGATCGCGCGGCGCAGTTTCTGGACCGTCGTCACGACACTGGAATCGGTCGGACTTACCGCCACGCCCTACCACGCGCATGTGCCGAGCTTTGGCGAATGGGGCTTTGTGCTGGCCTCGCGGCGGCCCTTCCGGCAGCCAGCGGCCTTCCCGCCCGGCCTGCGCTTCCTCAGCCTGCAGAGCCTGCCCGCCCTCCTCGACTTTCCGCCCGACATGGCGCGCGTGCCGACCGAGGTGAATCGCCTCAGCAACCAGGTGCTGGTGCAAGAGTTTGAAACCGAGTGGGGGCAGGTTCACTAGGCGCGCCTTTTGCCGGAAGATCGGCTCGCCGGCAAAAGACGCTGGCGCAGGAGCCACCCATGCAGACTGCCACCCTGAAGCCCGAAGCCCTGGCCCAGGTCGACCTGCCCTCGACGCCGCCCGGCACCGATGCCAGGAATATTGACAGCATCTATGACAACCTCGTCCACGGCGTCGGCCACGAGCATGTGACCGAAGCCAATGTCGAGGCGCTGATGCAGCGCGCCGCGGCCGACCACCACCCGGTATTGGCCGAAGAGCTGCGCGAATGGCGCTCAAACAGTGATGGCGACGATGTGAAGCCCGTGGCGAGCTGACGGGCGAGGCGACGGCGCAGGCTGCTACCCTGCCGCCCTTGCGCCCGCCCCAGCCCTCTTTTCCCCGCGTCGAAACCACCGGCCCCTCCCGCCGGGCGCTGCTGCTCGGCCTGCTGGCCGGCGGCTGCACGCCCGACGCGCCGGCCCTGCAGGGCGGCTGGGTCGGCACCCATCCCGAGCGCGGCCATCGGCTGCGGGGCGAAAGACCGAAGGCCGACGGGCCGCTGAAGACCACGGGCGTGCTCATCGTCGGCGCTGGCGTCGCCGGCCTGGCCTGCGCGCGTGCGCTGGCCCGGCGCGGCATCGACGACTTCGCCCTGCTCGACCTCGAAGACCAGGCCGGCGGCAACAGCCGTGGCCACGTGCTGGCCGGCGCGCCCTGCCCCCTCGGCGCTCACTACCTGCCGCTGCCCGGCGCCCAGGCGCGTGAAGTCAACGAACTGCTCCACGAGCTGGGCCTGGCCCGTGAACAACTCGGCCGCACGGTCTGGGACGAGCGCCACCTCTGCCACAGCCCGCAGGAGCGCCTCTTCATCGACGGCGAATGGCGCGAGGGCCTGCTGCCGCCGCCGGAGGGCGCCGCGTCGCTGGCGCAGTACCGGCGCTTCTCGGTGCTGGTCACCCAGGCGCAGCGTGAACTCGGCTTTGCCATGCCCAGCCACCGTGCGCGCTGGCGCATCGGGCATGCCGAACTCGACGCCCAGACCTTCGCCACCTGGCTGGACACCGCCGGCCTGAATGACACCCGGCTTCGCTGGTATCTCGACTACTGCTGCCGCGACGACTTCGGCGCCGGGGACAGCACCGTCTCGGCCTGGGCCGGTCTGCACTATTTCGCCAGCCGCCATGGCTTCCATGCGCCCGGTGACGAGGCGGCCGAGCGCGAGCCGGTGCTGACATGGGCCGAAGGCAATGGCTGGCTCAGCGCCCACATCGCCGCGCCGCTGCGCGAGCGCATCCACCTGGGCCGCACGGTGTTGCGCGTGACCGAGCAGCGCCAGGGCGTCGAACTGCTGGCCTGGAACGAGGCGACCGGCGCGCCCGAACGCTGGACCGCCCGCGCCGTCGTCATGGCCGCGCCCTTGTTCGTGTCGGCCCGGCTGCTGGCCGCGCCGCCTGACGCCCTGCGCTCGCTGAAGCAGGCCCACGCCCCCTGGCTGACGGCCAGCATCGCGCTTCGCGAGCCGCTGCTGCAACGCCCCGGCGCGCCACCCTCCTGGGACAACGTGCGCTATGGCAGCGCGGCCCTGGGCTATGTCGACGCGCGTCACCAGTCGCGCGATCCGACGCCGCGCCCGCCGGTGCTGACGGCCTACCTAGCCCTGCCCGAAAGCCAGCGTGGCGAGCTGCTGAAGCAGCCCTGGCAGCACTGGGCCGGGATCGTCACCCAGGAGCTGGCCCAGACCCACCCGGACCTGCCGGCCAAGCTCGAGCGCATCGACCTCTGCCGCTTCGGCCATGCGATGAGCATCCCCGCACCTGGCCTGCGTGGCTCGGCCGAGCTGGCCGCGCTGAACGCCCAGCGCGGCCGCGTCGTGTTCGCACACAGCGACCTGGCGGGGTACTCGGTGTTCGAGGAGGCCTACACCGCGGGCATTGAGGCGGCCGCGCGGCTCAGCCTTTGAACTGCCGTCGCGCGCGGCGCGAACGCCTTCAGCAAGGCATCGAGCAGGGCCTCGGCCTTGGCGCTGTTGTCGGCGCCGTAGTTGCAGACATAGACGTCCAGCGTCACACCGCCCAGCTCGGGCCAGGTGTGCACGGCCAGATGCGATTCAGCCAGCAACACGACGCCGGTGACGCCGCTCTGCTCGTCCTTGGGTGCGAAGCGGTGGAAGAGTTCGGCGACGCCGGTGAGCCCTGAACGGGTCACTGCGTCGCGGCACAGCGCGGCGAGCGCGTCGGCGTCGCGCATGACCGCCAGCGCCGGGTCGACGCCGTGCAGGTCGGCCGTCAGATGCAGGCCCTGCACGTCAGCCTCCAGTGACGGGAGGAAAGAAGGCCAGCTCGTCGCCGTCCGACAGTACGGCGGATTCGGCGCACATCTTCTGGTTCAACGCTGCGCGCACTGCGCGACCACATGCCAGAGCCTCAGCATGGATGCCACCACGTGCCTGCAGCGACTCGCGCGCCACGGCGACGGTGCTGCCCTCAGGCAAGGTGATCGCTTCGCCCTCGCCCAGCTTCTCGCGCAGCGACGCAAAGAACCGCAGTCGGACCGTGATGCTCACGCCAGCAGCTCCGCGAACGGAATGAAGCGCACCGCGTCGCCGGCCTTGAAGGCCTGGCCGGCGGGGTTGTCGAGCAGGCCGTCGGCCCAGAACGCCGAGGTCAAGACGCCGCTGCTCTGGTTGGAGAACATCGCCAGGCCGCCCTCTTCGTCCAGACGCACCCGCAGAAACTCGCGGCGTTTGTCGGGCTTGGGCCAGTCAAAGCCGGCCGCCAGCCGATAGCCCCGCGGCGTCAGGCGCGCAGCGCCTTGCAACTTCAGCAGGAAGGGTCGCACGAGGACCAGGAAGGTCACCAGGCTGGAAACCGGGTTGCCGGGCAGACCGATGAAATGCGCCTCACCCACGCGGCCATAGGCGAAGGGCTTGCCGGGCTTGATGGCGATGGCCCACAGGTCTAGCTGGCCCTCAGCCTGCACGGCGGGGCGCAGATGATCTTCCTCGCCGACGGACACGCCCCCCGAGGTCAGGATGACGTCGGCCCGGGATGCGGCTTCGCGCAGCGCGGCGCGGGTTGCATCGAGGCGGTCGGGCACGATGCCAAGGTCGATGACCTCGCAGCCCAGGCTTTCGAGCAGGGTCCGCAGCGTGAAGCGGTTGGAGTTGTAGATGGCACCGGGCGGCAGCGGCTCGCCGGGCATGACGAGTTCATCGCCGGTCGAGAACAGCGCCACGCGCGGGCGGCGGGTCACGGTCAGCTCGGCGGCACCGGCCGTGGCGGCCAGGCCCACGGCAACCGCGTCCAGCCGTGTGCCGGCGGGCAGCACGACGGCGCCAACGCGCACGTCCTCGCCACGCAGCCGCACATTGGCACCTGCGGTGATGGGCTGGGTCATGCTGACCTTGTCGCCCACCAGCTCGGTGAACTCCTGCATGACGACGGTGTCCGCACCCGGTGGCACATGGGCGCCCGTGAAGATGCGCGCCGCCTCGCCGGGTGGCAGCGGTGCGGGCACGCTGCCAGCGGGAATGCGCTGCGTGACAGGCAATGCCTGGCCCGCATCGGATGCGCGCAGCGCATAGCCGTCCATCGCCGAGTTGTCGGCCGGTGGCACGTCCACCGGCGAGATCAGGTTCGCAGCCAGCACGCGGCCTACGGCAGCGCTCGTCGCCAGCGTTTCGCGTTCAGCCAGCGGCTGGACCTGCGCCAGCAGCGCGGCCAGCGCCTCGTCCAGCGGGATCAGCGGCTTCCTGGGGGCTTCAGACATTGGCGTGAATGTAGGCCTTCACCTGGCCCACATCGGCCGGCATGACCTTCACGCGCTTGGGGAGTTCTTCGATGCCTTCCAGCCCGGCGGGCCGCGGCGGCTCGATGGCCAGGGCCTCGTGGATGGTTGCCGCGAACTTGGCCGGCAGGGCCGTCTCCAGCACCAGCATCGTGACGTTGGGATCGCGCTTCTCCAGCGCCACCTTGAGGCCGTCGGCGGTGTGCGGGTCGATGATGACGCCGTGCTCGGCATGGCAGCGGCGGATGGTTGCCACACGGTCGGCATGCGTGCTGCGGCCGGACACGAAGCCGAAGCCGGCGATGTCGGCATGCTCGCCGCCGCCCAGCTCGAACTGGCTGGCGCCGAAGTGCTGCTTCACGCGACCACCGTCGCGGCCGAGCAGGTCGAAGACGAAGCGCTCGAAATTGCTCGCCTTGGAGATGTCCATCGACGGGCTGGACGTCTCGTGAGTGTCGGCCGTGCTGCGCGGGCGGTAGGCGCCGGTGCGGAAGAATTCGTCCAGCACATCGTTCTCGTTGGTCGCGACGACCAACTGCTTGATGGGCAGGCCCATCATGCGCGCCACGTGGCCGGCACAGACGTTGCCGAAGTTGCCGCTCGGCACCGTGAAGCTGATCTTCTCGGCGTTGCTCTTCGTCGCCTGGAAATAGCCGGCGAAGTAGTAGACGACCTGGGCCAGCAGGCGCGCCCAGTTGATGGAGTTGACCGTGCCAATGCGGTGCTCGCGCTTGAAGGCGAGGTCGTTGGACACGGCCTTGACGATGTCCTGGCAGTCGTCGAACACGCCGTCGACGGCGATGTTGTGGATGTTCTCGTCTTGCAGGCTGAACATCTGCGCCTGCTGGAAGGGGCTCATGCGGCCGTTGGGGCTGAGCATGAAGACCTTGACGCCCTTCTTGCCGCGCATCGCGTACTCGGCGGCGCTGCCGGTGTCGCCCGACGTCGCGCCCAGGATGTTGAGCGTCTCGCCGCGACGGCCGAGTTCGTACTCGAACAGCGCACCCAGCAGTTGCATGGCCATGTCCTTGAAGGCCAGCGTCGGGCCGTTGGACAGGCCTTGCAGCGCGATGTGGTCGCCCAGCCAGGTGAGCGGCGTGATCTGCTCGGTGCCGAACACTTCGGCTGTGTAGACCTTGCGCGTGATGGCGCGCAGGTCGTCGGCGGGGATGTCGTCGATATAGAGCGACAGGATCTCGAAGGCCAGGTCGGCATAGGCCAGGCCGCGCCAGCGCATCAGCGTTGCGGCGTCGACTTTGGGATAGGCCTTGGGCAGGTAAAGGCCGCCGTCGGGAGCGAGGCCTTCGAGCAGGATGTCGGAGAAGCCGCGCTCGGTCTGGTCGCCGCGGGTGGAGATGTACTTCATGTCAGTTCAGGCTCAGGCGAGCTCTTCCTTGCGGATGCGGACGATGGGAGCGAGCACGGTCGGCAGGCCCTGCATCTTGGCCAGGGCTTCGTTCATGCGGCCTTCCACCGTGTCGTGGGTCAGGATGATGAGGTCGGTCTGGCGCTCGCCTTCGCCCGACTCGCGCTGCAGCACGGCATCGATGGAGATGTCGTGCTCGGCCAGGATGGTGGTGATGCGCGACAGCACGCCCGGCTGGTCGGCCACAACCAGGCGCAGGTAGAAGGCCGTGTGCACGTCGGCCATCTCGAGGATGGGTGTGTCGCTCATCGCGTCGGGCTGGAAGGCCAGGTGCGGCACGCGGTGGTCGGGATCGGCCGTGTGCAGGCGGGTCACGTCCACCAGGTCCGCGACGACGGCCGACGCGGTCGGCTCCGCGCCGGCACCCTTGCCGTAGTACAGCGTCGTGCCGACGGCATCGGCCTGCACGACGACGGCATTCATCGCGCCTTCGACATTGGCAATCAGGCGGCTGGACGGAATCAGCGTGGGATGCACGCGCAGTTCGATGCCGCTGGTCCCGGCAGGGACCCCATTTCCATCCATGCGGCGACGCGTGATGCCCAAGAGCTTGATGCGGTAGCCGAGCTGCTCGGCGTACTTGATGTCGGTGGCCTGCAGGCTGCTGATGCCCTCGACGTGGGCCTTGTCGAACTGCACCGGCACGCCGAAGGCGATGGCGCTCATCAGGGTCAGCTTGTGGGCCGCATCCACGCCTTCGATGTCGAAGGTCGGGTCGCTCTCGGCATAGCCCAGGCGTTGCGCTTCCTTCAGCACGGTGGCGAAGTCCAGGCCCTTGCCGCGCATCTCCGACAGGATGAAGTTGGTGGTGCCGTTGATGATGCCGGCGATCCACTCGATGCGGTTGGCCGTCAGGCCTTCGCGCAGCGCCTTGATGATGGGGATGCCGCCGGCCACGGCCGCCTCGAAGGCGACGACGACGCCCTTCTCGCGGGCGGCCTCGAAGATCTCCGTGCCATGCAGGGCCAGCAGGGCCTTGTTGGCGGTGACGACATGCTTGCCGTTGGCAATCGCCTGCAGCACGAGGCTGCGGGCCGGCTCGATGCCGCCGATCAGCTCGACGACGATGTCGATGGCCGGGTTGTTGACGAGCTGCTGCGCGTCGCCGACGCAGGGCACGCCGTCACCGACGATGGCCTGATAGGCCTTGGCGCGCTCGGCGTTGCGGGCGGACACCATCGCGATCTCGATGCCCCGGCCGGCGCGGCCGCGAATCTCGGCCTGGTTGCGCTGCAAGACGTGGAAGGTGCCGGCACCGACGGTGCCGAGGCCGATCAGGCCAACTTGAATCGCTTTCATCGCAGGGCTCTCAGGACAGGAAATCAGGAAGTGTGGCGGCGGCGGTAGCCGGCCAGGAAACGGTCGATGCGGCCAATGGCCTCACGCAGATCATCCACATTGGGCAAAAAGACGAGGCGGAAGTGGTCATGCTCGGGCCAATTGAAACCGGTGCCCTGGACGATCAGCACCTTCTCCTCGGCGAGCAGCTCGTAGGCGAACTGCTGGTCGTCGGCTATTGGATAGACCTTGGGGTCCAGCCTCGGGAACATGTAGAGGGCCGCTTTGGGCTTGACGACGCTGACGCCCGGGATCTGCGTCAGCAGCTCATAGGCCAGGTCGCGCTGGTGGCACAGGCGCCCGGTCGGCGCGACCAGGTCCTTGATGCTTTGGTAGCCGCCCAGGGCCGTCTGGATCGCCAATTGACCCGGCGTGTTGGAGCACAGGCGGAGGGACGCCAGCATGTTCAGGCCCTCGATGTAGTCGCGGGCATGGCGCTTCTCGCCGCTGACGATCATCCAGCCGGCACGGTAGCCGCAGGCACGGTAGTTCTTGGACAGGCCGTTGAAGGTGATGAAGAGCACGTCGTCGGCCAGGGACGCCATGCTGGTGTGCGTGTTGCCGTCGTAAAGCGTCTTGTCGTAGATCTCGTCGGCAAAGATGACGAGTTGGTACTTGCGAGCCAGTTCAATGATGCCCAGCAGCAGGTCGTCCGGATACAGCGCGCCGGTCGGATTGTTCGGGTTGCAGACCATGATGCCGCGGGTGCGCAGGCTGATCTTGGCCTCGATGTCGGCCAGGTCGGGCAGCCAGCCGGCGCCCTCGTCACAGCGGTAGTGCACCGGCCTGCCGCCCGACAAGCCGACGACGGCGGTGTAGAGCGGGAAATCGGGCGCCGGGATCAGGATCTCGTCACCATCGTTGACCAGGGCGTTGATCGCCATCTGGATCAGCTCGGAGGCGCCGTTGCCCAGGTAGACATCGTCCACCGTCACACCCTTGACGCCCTGCTGCTGCGTGTAGTGCACCACCGCCTTGCGCGGCGCGAACAGGCCCTTGCTGTCGGTGTAGCCGCCGGCGTCGCCGAGGTTGCGGATCATGTCCTGCACGATCTCGTCCGGCGGCGTCAGGCCGAACACCGCCGTGTTGCCGATGTTCAGCTTGATGATCTTCTGGCCCTCTTCCTCCATCTGGCGCGCCTTGTCCAGCACGGGGCCGCGGATGTCATAGCTGACGCTGGCGAGCTTGCTGGACTTGGCGATGGGCTTCAAAAGGGGCTCCGGCGCAGCAATGCTGCAGTGCAAGAAGGTGCAAAAAGGGGGATCTTGGAGTTTAAGCAAGGCCCGGGCATGCGGCCTGCCGTTCTGCGCGACACTCGCGCCCGGCTTTTCGCACCTTTTCCCGATGAAGTTCCAGCTTGACGAGCCGCAAGGCGGCAACAGCATTTCGCGCCATGACGCCCAGGGGGTCTGGGTCAACGGCCGGCCGCACACGGCGAGTGTCCTGGTCCCCTGGAAAGGCGACGTGGCTGCCTGGGCGCCTTCGCGCTTCGAGGAACTTCAGCCTGCACATTTCGAAGCGATCAAGGCCTTGAACCCCGAACTGGTCGTCTTCGGCAGCGGCGCCCGGTTGCGTTTCCCGAGCCCGGCCCTGTGGCGTGGGCTGGTTGAAGCGCGCATCGGCTTCGAAGTCATGGACAACGCAGCCGCTTGCCGCACTTACAACGTGCTTGCCAGTGAAGGCCGCAACGTTCTGGCAGCATTGCTCATTGAGGGATGACCTCCGCCGGTCGGGAGACCGGGGAGGCTTTATAATCACGGGCTATTGCTTGCGGGCGCCCGCGTAGATTGTTTTTGTGAAAGGCTTCACAGAGCGATCACGAACCGGGGACCCCGTGAGCACAACTCCTGCTGCACCCCCCAATGACGCCTGCGCTCAACAAACCCCTGCCGGAAATTGAGGCTCAAGCCACCGGCGGCGTGAAGTTCACTGCCAATGCCTTCCTGGGCAAGTCGGTCGTGCTGTATTTCTACCCGAAGGACAACACGCCCGGTTGTACCACCGAGGCGATGCAATTCCGCGACCGCCACAAG
Source organism: Roseateles sp. P5_E1 (assembly GCF_054049335.1). Taxonomy (NCBI): domain Bacteria; kingdom Pseudomonadati; phylum Pseudomonadota; class Betaproteobacteria; order Burkholderiales; family Sphaerotilaceae; genus Roseateles; species Roseateles sp. P5_E1. Next base: position 512 of record NZ_JBFUMN010000026.1, on the reverse strand, counting down.
GACTTCGTGAAGGCCGGCGCGGTGGTGCTCGGTGTTTCGCGCGACAACATGGCCTCGCACGAGAAGTTCAAGCAGGCCCTGGAGCTGCCCTTCGAGCTGATCGCCGACACGGAAGAAAAGCTCTGCCACATGTTCGGCGTGGTCAAGAACAAGATCATGTACGGCAAGAAGGTCAAGGGCATCGAGCGCTCGACCTTCCTGATCGCCCCGAACGGCATCCTGGTGGGCGAATGGCGCGGCATCAAGGTCGCCGGCCACGTCGACGAGGTGCTGAAGGCCGTGAAGGGCCTCAAGAAGGAAGCCGCCTAAGCCGCACAAGGCGCCACATGACGCGCGAAAAACGCGTTGTTTGCTGACATCGCGGGCCCCCGCGGTATGTGCATAATCAGCTCATGCCCCGGGTCGAATCCTTGTCACAGACTGCAAAGCCGCACTCATCCTGTGCGGCTTTTTGCTTTCTGGAGCCTGGATCGCGTGGGGTTCACTTGTCGCCCATCCGCCGTAAATGCCAC
>NZ_JBFUMN010000025.1:0-71765 GCF_054049335.1 Roseateles sp. P5_E1 | reverse complement strand
CGGATGGACAGCTGCTCGCGCAGGGCCCACCGCCTGATGACACTCAGTGTCGCCACGTCAATCACTCCAGTGCTCCTGCCGCAAATAGCGGCAGGCTAGGGTTCATACGTGGGTCAGGTTTGAACGGAAATCACTGAATGGGGTGGGTCAGGTTTCGGAGGAAATCAACACCGCCGCAGCCTCCTGGTCGTGTTGACCGGAAAGCGCGTGCCTATGCAGCCGAGATCGCGCAGCTCCACGCACAGGGCTACACGCTGAACGTGATCCGGCAGGCCCTAGCGGCAGTTGGCATCAACGTGAGCATCAGCACGGTATGGCGCGAGGTAACGCGGCTCAACGGAAGCGAGCGCAAGCCCGTGACGCTTCCGGCACAGGCTGACCAAGGAGCAATGCTTCCTTCACTGCCTGCCCCGGCCAATCCCACCCCGGTCGCGTCGCCGGTTGCACCACTGCCCATCACCACTTCGCGCCTCGGCAAAGAAGTTGCCGAGGCTTTCGCTCGCACTCAGAGCACCAACCCCCTCATCCGCGCAAAGGAGCAACGATGAAAGTCGCAGTGATCAACTTCTCGGGCAACGTGGGCAAGACCACCATCTCGCGCCACTTGCTTTTGCCGCGCATCCCTGGCGCAGAACTCATCTCGATCGAAAGCCTCAACAGCGGCGAAGGTCAGGGCCAGGCCCTGCGTGGCCGGCAGTTTGGCGAGCTGCAGGAGTACTTGCAAACCGTGGAAAGCGCCGTCGTCGACATCGGCGCCAGCAACGTCGAGGACCTGTTGAACCTCATGGAGCTGTACCGCGGCAGCCAGGAGGACTTCGACTATTTTGTCGTGCCCACTGTGCCGCCCGTGAAACAGCAGCAGGACACGATCGCAACGCTTGTGGAACTCTCGCAGTTGGGTGTGACGCCTTCTCGGCTGAAGGTGGTTTTCAACATGGCGGAGCTGGGAATCCCAGTCCAGCAGTCGTTCTACTTCGTGCTCGCCTTCCTCAAAGAGCAGCCCATTGCCACGCCCGATCCGGCCTGCCGGCTGGGCGCCAACGAGATCTATGCACGCATTCGCGGTGGGACCCAAGACCTCTCGCAACTGGCTACCGACAATACCGACTACAAGGCGCAAATCCAGCAGGCGCCAAGTTCACAGGAAAAGATGGTCTTGGCGCAGAAGCTAGCAACCCGTCGACTGGCCAGCGGTGTCGTGCCAGAGCTGGACGCTTGCTTTGCCGCACTGCGTCTGGGTGGGCCAGCTACCACGCCCGGACGCCCGACACAGCGGAAACAGAATGAGCAGCGCGCGTGAGGCATTGATCGCCGAAGCGCTTGGCGACGTCGGCGCTTTGCTCGATCGCGTCGAAATGGTCTCGGCGGCACTACAAGACACCTGTCAGGCGGTCGTACAAGCCTCTGCCGACCTCAAAGCTGAAACTGCCACCGTCAACCGAAATGCCGCGCTCGTCATGGAGAACGCGACTATCCACGCGCTTAGACACATGGCCCGGCGTTCGGACGAGATTGCGCGGGCCGCCGCTGAGACCGAGACCCGGGCCATGGAAGCAGCCGCACGCAAGCTATTCAAGGACGAGCTGGCCCCGGCCTTCGACAGGCTTGCCCGTTCGCTCGACGGCCGTGCAGAAACTCGCAAGGTATTCTGGGGATCTCCTGCCGCGCACGCTGTGACGGCTATCGCCGCTTCTGCCTCAACGTGGACGCTCGCGGTTTTCTTGCTCACGCCGTAGCGCTGCAAACGAGGTTGGCATGCAGTTGGAGATCCACTAGATTTCCGAAGCCTCCAGATTGAGCATCACAGGCAGGGTAGCGCGCGATGGCAGCTTGGCAGTTCGACGTAGCAGCAGTATTTGAGTACGGCGATCAAACGCTTCCACCACTGCTGAGACGCCGTGCACAAACCATCCTGGCTGAGAGTTTTGAGCCGCCCCGGCAGATGACGAAAAGCTGGTGGATCTACGGCCCTGAGGCGGGGAACCGCATCGACCTGGTCGTCGGCGACGACGGCACTTGTGAACTGTCGGCTCGGATCGATGCCCGCTCAGACGCGGACTCGTTCCTCAACTGCTGGCTGATCTTGATGCTTGAGCTGAACTGCTCGCTCTACGCACCCGAGCTGGACCGGTCGTTTCCCGCAGATATCGTGTCCCTCAAGGAGGCACTTCAGTCATCGACAGCGTGGCGCTACGCGCTGGCTTGCAGATGAACTCCAGCTCTGGCGGCCAGACGAATACGCTTCGCCGCGTCTCGCGGCGTATCGATTACGAATGTCCAGTCGTGATGCCACCAAGCGATTACCTCAGCCGCATCTGCAATGGTGCGGGCCGACAGCACCTGGCCTACCTCAACTCGAACCGCCTCCCACCAGTTGTCACCTTCGCCGTCTTGCGCTCGAACGTTGATCGCAGCCCGATAGATGGCCTTGGCTTTCTTTAGCGCGAGCGTGGACATAGGTTGAGCCCTAGTGGTAGTCGTCTTCCAGCTGATGCCGCGCCGCCAGCACGGTCACGGTCGACGCATTCTCAATCTCGAACAGTACGACATAGCCCGACCGCCCGAAAGGCACGATCAGTTCGCGCAGGAACGGGCTCAGCGCCGCTTTGCGGCAGGTGAAGGGCGACGTCTTGAGCGTTGCGATACCGGCGTGCAACGCGTCAATAGCAGCGCTGGCCAGCTCGAGATTGCCGCCGTCACGGGCGAGCTCCCGCTCCAGCACGAAATCAAACAGCTCATCGAGATCCCGCTCGGCCGCACGGGTCAGCCTGACCCTGAAGCTCACTTGCGCTTCTTCGCGATCTGAGCCCGCGCTGCGTCCAGCTTGCGCTGCAGATTGCCGAGCACGACGTCGGCTTCCACATAGTCGCCCGTCCGACGTGCCGCGTCCCGCGAACGCAGCCCACGGGCGATGAACTCGGTCTGGACCTGGCGCCGATGAACATGGGCACGCACCGAGGCCTCCACGAACTCCGACAGGGTCTCGCCCTCGGTGAGCACGGCCTCCATCTCCGCACGGAGGTCGGGCTCCACGCGCACTGCCGGGATCGTCGAGGTCTTCATGGATAAATTGTAGTGCAATTGCATTACACCGCCGCGACTGGCCCAGTAAGAGGCGTGGCGAAGTCAAGGCAGCGCTGAGGGTCAGTGTCATGGATGGCCCCCGCCCGATGGCACAACTACTGTCCGGCCATGCTGCGCCGCGCCGTGTGCCGAGAAGGCGCTGGATTCGGTGTCGAATCCAGCGCGCCGGCATCACTGCACCTTGATCTTGCGCATCTCCTCGGCCAGCATCCACAACGCGCGATTGAGGCTCACACCTCGATCGATGCTGCCCACGGGCCGGGTGTGAAGCCGCCGCCCTTGCGAGCTGCGGCCAGGCTGACCACCACGGATCACGTTTTCCTGCACACGCTGAAACGTCGTCCACAGGCTGTGGCCGGCGTCTTCAGGCCTGCGCGCCTGGATGAGCTGTTGAGCTGTCACCGGCGCCGGCCGATGGCCACCGGTTTCCTCCACGACCCGCTCGCCGAACCGCAGCGCGAGAGCTGCAGTGGCGAACGCCATCTCCTCTGGCGCTTCAAGCTGTAGTGCCTTCATGGCCTCTGCGTGCGCTTCGACCGCCTCGAACTCGTCGAGCACGCGAAACGCGCCCTCGATGACCTCGTCTTGGATGTTGCCCTTGTGAGGGATGCGGATGTCATCCACGACGTCGCCGACCACCAAGCCGTTGCAGCAGACGAAGCGGAACATGCCCGCGAGCATCTGGTACGAGCTCGCACCGTCGTGGCTGTTGATCAGGATGATCTCGTTGGCCTCGGGCTTGGTCTGGACCTGCCCGGCATGCCGCATGCGGATCATGTGCTTGGTGAACTCCGTCTTGCCTTCGACGCGACTGGAGCCTTGGGCCACCATCAAAGGCTCAAAGCCTTCCTTGCGCAGGCCGCGCAGGACGTCGATGGTCGGGATGTAGGTGTAGCGCTCCGAGCGGCTGACATGCTTGCCCGCCGCAAAGATGGACGGCGCTGCTGCGCGCATCTGGTCCTCTGTGAGGGGTTCATCGCTGCGCAGCGTGCGCGAAGTGCGGCCAGAAAAACGGGTGGCCAGCGTGGGATGGGTCGAGTACATGATGGATTCCTTCGATCGTTGATGGCTTCGAAGGGCGGACAAAACGCAAGCTGCGAAGCCCGCCCCGATGGGGTCAGGCATCGGCATGCACCGGCCGTCGTGCATCGCTGGACCGGGTGCGCCGCGCCTCGCCTTCGGCACGGGTATCGAGGTAGTCGATCTCCTCGGCCGTGAACTCCATGCCGTTGACCGTCGCGCCGTCCTTCTCGTAGTTGTTGTTGCGCACGCGACCGACGATGTTCACGTGCGAACCACGGCCCAAGAAGTCGGCGGCGTTCTCGGCCAGGCTGCCCCACAGCGTCCATTGAATGGCGGTGGCCGTCTCTTCCCGAGCGTCGCCAGAGCCGCGCACCGAATTGCTGATCGCCGTCACAGTCGCCTTGGTGATGCGGCCTTCAGGACGCGGGACGAACTGAACCACCACCGGTCCCGCGAGGTGGGCATTGCGTTGAATGACTAGAACGTTGGCCATGACCAATCTCCTCTCGTGAAAGATCAGCCGGGCTCCAGGTTGGTTGCCCTACATGAAGATCCTTCACTTGGACTCCTCGCACCCGCCCACGGGCGGGCGGGGGGTGGGCATGGCCCCTTCCCATGGGAAGGGGTTGGGGATGGGGTCGGGTTCGAACGCAGCCGAAGCAGTGCGCCGGTTCCCCGGCCCACCGTATAAAGATCCCCCGCAAGTCCCCCTCACCCAGGGACGGGGGTTGCGGGGGAGYGCGGTGGGACGACCAGCGCACAGGCTGCCCCTCTACGGGCGACGGAGCCCCGCGGCCGATGTACCAGCTCGCCTGGCGCAGCGGTCGCAACGAAGTCGCACGCATCACCCGAGCAGCGGCGGCCCCGCGGCCGGCGTGACACCAAGCGCAGCGACTGGCGCGACGGTCGAGCCGCTGCGAGCACTTCTCGGTCTTCGCGGCCCGGCTACGGGCTTGGCGAGTGCGAGGGGTGGCGATCTGGCCGGCCAGGCGCGCAGCGCGGTCGATCAGGACCGGCCTGTTCGCCAAGCGGGCCCGTTCACGCGCAGCGAGAAGGAAATCGGCCCGCGGTCCCCGAACACGGGAGGGCCGCGCCTCGCAAACCACGCGTGCGCAGCACGCCACGCCACGTCGCACAGCGACGCAAGGGGTGTTGCCCCGGCGGCCCAGGGGAACGCCTGGAAGAGCCGCCCGCGCCGGCCGCCTCAGCGGCCGGCGCGGGTCGGGCCGCTCACTTGCGACCCGTGATCTGCAGCGCGCGATCACCTCACGTCGGCCAGCCATCGAGGACCTGGTGGCCAATGGCGGCCACTCGGCGATTACCAATAGTCGACGCGCACAAACAGGCGTTTTTCGACTATCATTAAAACGCGAATTTCACCAATAAGGGCCGTTTATGAAGGACGCAGCGTTTGCAGGCACCCCGAGCCAGGTCGTAGCAGCGAGAGGTCTGCTGGACTTGTCACAAGAACTACTGGCCCGCGCAGCCGGAGTCTCATCCAGCACTTTGCGCGACATCGAAGCAGGCCGGCGGCCCATGGACGGTGAAGCGGCTCGCATGGTCAGCCTAGAACTGACCAACCAAGGCATCGACTTCACACCCTCCGATGCCTACTACGGGCCAGGCGTGCGCTTGGTGCACAACCGACCTACCTTGCTTCGTCGGCCAACCGTGGTCACGAAGTGGGAAGGCGTACCGCTCGAGGTGGAGTTTCAAGGGCAGGCGCAGGTGGTCTTCGTTTCGAGAGAGGCTTTGGCGGACTTGGCGACCCTCGCTAGCGACGCGCCGGATGACGAGCTGCTCAAAGCGGCTTGGCAATACCGAGGCCAGATTCTGGAAGCCGCCTGGCGCCAGATGCTCAATCCTGCACAAATGGACAAGCTGGGCCGGGTCTTTATCCGGACTACTGACCTGAACCTGGCGGCGCTGATGGAGCCACGGATTTTTGCAAGCATCAACCTGCTTTTCGAGCATGCCCTCGTCCGGTTAGACCCGTTGCCGCGCCGAATCTGGCGTGGCGTGGAAGGCGAGCCGCAGGATCACGTTTGGTGGGTGCGCGGGGTCGACCGTGAAAGGGGAGCAATCACGATAGCTAATGAATCGACGGGCCACTACCTGTGGCTCTTCTATCCCGCGCACGTGTGGTCTGTCGAACGCGCGGAACTGGCTTCCGGCAATCGAGCCAACTTTGTATTGCAGCTGAGCGTGCAGGTGGTGTTCGAAGATGGCCATGCGCGCCTCGAAAGGCTGCCGACATCTCCGAGTCGCTGAGCGCTCGGCGCCTGCAGAACCTTCCAACGCCAAACCGCGACAGTCCGCTTTTGCCGGAACGGGCCGCGCGCCGCCCAGGCAACGCCTCGGCGGCGCAAACACCAAGCGCCAGAAATCGGGCAAGGGGCAAAGCCCCCTGCCCTGGCCCGTCAGGCCTCGGAACGCAGCAGCTCCGGCAACCAGCGCTTGCCCGCCAGCAGACCTTCGGCCATCCCGACCGCCTCCGCCTTCTTCAGGCGCGACACCTCACCCACGGCGTCGCCCTGCCCCGCTTCCGACAGCGCCTGGGCAATCAGCGCCTTGGGCACGCGGCCGAGATAGGTGTCTCCTGTGGCTTCCCACCAGTCGGCCATGTCGAGCGCAGCGGCCTGGGCCAGCACCTGGGCAGGCTTGGCATGGGCCGACCCGTGCAGCGCATGCGTGGTCAGCGCCGTGCAGACCACCAGCAGTTCCTGCAGCGTCTCGACAGACTGCTCCAGCATGAACGCCATCAGGTCCTTCGGGTCGGCCGGCAAGCGCACACGCCATGCATCGACGACGGTCTGCAGGCTCTTGTGCGCGGTGCTGTCGGCCATCGCGGGCGCGATCTGCAACAGCTGCCAGTTTGGGCTGCGTACCGAAACGCCCAGGGCGGTCGGCGACTCGTACTGCGCYGAGRCCCTCTCGTAGAGCAGCGGCACGGCCATCGCGTGCGTGAGTGCCGCCAGGGCCACCTGGGGCTTGCGCAGCAGCGCGACTTGTAGGGCTTCCGTCTTGTAGGCGGTCAGCTCCATTCGCAGCATGGACGAAACACCTTTTGAGGGTGCCTCCTGGTCGCCCGGGCCTTCGCCATCGGCAGCCGCACCTCGGGATGCGGGAGACGCCGCCTTCGCGCGCCACACCTTGTAGTTCCCTTGCCGTATCAGGTTGCGCTTGACGATCACACCGCCGTCCGGGCCGAGAGTCAACAGCGCACCCGCCATCGCCATCACCTCCGCAGGGCAGTAGGCAAGCTTGGACTCGATGGCGTCGATCTGCATCTGATAGGCCTGCGTCTGCTCTTCCAGCGCCTCGATGAGGTCGGCGCTGTCCGCGTCCGAATCATCCGCGTCGTACAGCGCTTCTAGCTTGTCCTCGGCGTCATCCTTCGCGCGCTGCAGTTCACCCAACGCATGCGCTTGCTCGGCCGAGGGCTCGTGCTGCTGCGTGGGTGCTTCGCAATACCGCTGCCTGACCTCGTAGTCGTACTCGAAGGCCACCTCCACCCAGGCCCAGCCGTCCTTGTCCTGTTCAGCCGCCCCCAGGGCCGTCAGCCGTTCCATCGCCAGCCGCTGCATCAGCTCAGGATCGCCGATGTGCTCCGCGTCACCCTGCTCGTTGCTGAACAGGTCGCGGATGACATGGCCACCCGCCTGCTCATAGGCTTCCAGACCCACGAACTTGACGACCGAGCCGCGCACGTTTTCGCCAACGATCACGTTGCGAATGGCGCTGGGGCTGCGGCTGTAGGCCGGCAGGCATTCCCAGGCGCCTTCCTGCTTCTCGTGCGTGTCGGCCAGCGAAAGCGCCATGAGCTGGTCCATGTTCATCTCGCCCGCGCGGTACAGCGCGAACAGCTTGGGCGACACCGTGGCGAGCTTCAGCCGACGCTTGACGGTCAGCGGCGTGAGCCCGAAGCACACGGCGATGTCCTCGGTGCCTGCGCCGGCCGCCACCATGTCAGCGAACGCCCGCACGGTGTCCGCGACGCTCATCGGCTTTTGGCCCTGGTTCTCGGCCATGCTGACCGCAATGGCGCGCTCGGCTGGCACCATGGCGCACAGCACCTCGAAATCCAGCGTGATGCGCCCGCGCTTGACCAGCGCGTGCAGTGCGCGCAAGCGCCGGCCTCCCGCAATCACGCCGTGCGTGAACAGCCGCTTGCTCTCTCGGCTCTTGCCGCGTCGGGGGCTGTCGTAGGCCAGCACCGAGAGGTTCTGCAGCAGGCCCTGCGCATCGATCAGGTCGGCCAGCTCGTCGATCTCCGCCTCGGTGGGCTCGTCTTTGCGCACGTTGCGCTCATCCAGCCGCAGGCACCGCAGCGTCAGGTACTGGAGGTTTGCTTCTTCGGTTCCTGCGCGCAGGGCAATGCTTGCTTCTTGGTGAGTCTCGGGAGGTGCGGAGGGAACGTCCGCTGTGAGGCTGTTGCTGCCGCGGGTGGTGAGGGTTTCGGTCTTGCTCATGGTTCACGCCTTTCTGCGTTGGTGGTGGGAAAACCTGCTTCCTGGAGCCGTCTCGACGGACCAGGAGCGCGGCGCCCGCCGAAGGCAACGGCCGGCCCGCAAGCCGCAGCCCGGCGCATCGCGCCGGGACCGGGTGAGGACACGGAGCGCAGCTGCACCGTTGCCTTCGGTGGGCACTGCGCTACCCGTCGATAAAGGGACGGCCCAGGAGGCAGGCCACCGCCCATGCGGAAACCGCGAGCGGGACCGACGGGTTGGCCCTTCACCACCCGCGGCAGCGCGCGGCGGGCCCAGCGGGGCCGCGGCGCACCCACACCGCGCAGCGGTGCGCTTCAGCGCCGCCAGGCGCCCGCAAGAGGGATCGACAGGGCTGCGCAGCAGTCCACGCACCGCGTGGATGAGCGCCCGGCGCGAACCCGCAAGAGCCCGGACGGCCGGCAACGCCGGCCAGGCTCGCCCAGCTCACCAGTACGGCCGAAGGCGTGGACGCCTCCCGATTTTTGGTGTACTGTATAAATACACAGTATCCAGCGAAGCGCCCGACATCGCTTCATCTCACCCACCCAGCCAGCACGCTGGCACCTCGGTCAGCGCCAGCTGGCCAGTCCAAGGAGAAGGACATGAGCAAACCGCTCTACGTCGCCTACTTCGCCATCAATCCCTATGGCGAGGACGTGCCGAACCAAGCCATGGACGCGGCCAGGAAGGCGCTGGAAGACCAGTTGGGCGTTGCCTGGCAAGTCCTAGGCGCCAAGGCCGCTTTCGAGGAAGCGGGCGGGCTGCCGGCGTACTGGGCCGGCAACCATCTGCCAAGCATCGTGCGCTGGACCACGGCAACCCAGGCGGCACTGAACGCCGCATTCAAGGCCGAACCTCCACGTCAGGCCACCATCGAAGATCTCGAGCATTTGGATGAGGCCTGCATCGACGTCATACCGGCCGCCCACTACGCGTACACGCCCAATGAATGGCTCGTTGTGTTCACCGCCCACTTCGGCATGAGCGACCACTGCGAGTCGCACGAGCAAGCGCTGAACGCAGCGCGCCACTGGCTCACCGCCGCGCCTGGCGCATGCCCAATCGCAGCGGCCGACCAGCAGATTCGCAACGGCTACCGCGCTCGCAGCCGGGCTCTCGAATCGAGCCGAGCCACGGGTGCAAACCGGCAAAGGTCAGGGACCGAGGTGCATTGCCTCGTACCCCAAACGCACGCTCAGGGAGCCACACCATGGAATTGAAACTGACCGACCCCGACAGCATCATTGCCTGGTGGCAGGTGTTCCCGGACAGGCACGACAGTTTCCTGACCTACAAGATCAGGGCCAGCCCTGAATTCGCACCGGCGATCAGCGAGGCCCGCCGTCGAATCGCCGCTGACCCAGTGCTTGCTGGTCTGCTCAGACAGGCTGAACAGCGCACCCGAGAGCACGAAGCCCGCCAGGCCGAACTCAGGGAGCCACTCAGCGCCCACGAGCTTCGACATCTCGAAGTCGCGGCCTAGACTTCCAACCAACACGGCGAGGTACCGATATGGATTCGCAAGCTTCATGGCGTCAGGACTGGGAGATTGACGAGAAGGTCAACAGCGTCGAGGTGCCAGTTGCCTGGCACCGATCAGGCCTGTGTTTCCAGATCGAGTACGACGACATCCTGTGGATCCATGGCCCCGCTGACGTGTCGAGGAGCCGCGAGAAGGAGCTCATCCTGGAGATGGGCGAGTCGGCCTTCAACGCGATGAAGGCTGAGCTCGGGCGCCAGCTCCGTCAGATGTGGCGCGAACGCGGGTACACCGACTTCTCGCCGCAAAAGAGTGATGCCAGAGCTCCATGGCGCGCCGACTGGGCCATGAACGTCGACGAAAGCGCCAGGGCGCAGGCAGTGCATTCGTCCGGCCTCGGCCTGACCATCCACCCCGACATTGACATGGGCTGTGTGCCCGTATGGGAAGCAACTGAATCCCCGCATTACGCCGACGAGAGCGCTCGCCTGAAGCGCGAGATTGGCGAAGACAAGTACGCCGAGTTCCTGGCGAATCGCCGCCATGAAGCACTGGAGCTCTGGTATGGCCTCGGCTACGGGAATGGCAATGCCTTGCGGCCAACCTCTGCTCCCATATCAGCCTCGCCCTGCCCTTCGGACGCACAGGCGCCGTACGCCCTCTGGTTTGAACTCAGCCCATTCAGCGCGGACACCGAGCCAGCGGCTCGCGACGTCGCACGCAAGATCCTGGACCGCCACTTCGGCGCCGCCAATGTGGTCGCGGCCCATCAAGCCGCGCTGGCCACCGGAAAGCGGTATGTCTGCGAGTCGGGCGCCATGCCCGAGGCGGTGCGCGCATGGCTTGCCGCGATCGGCGAGGCGTATTGGGCCGCATGGGAGGCGGCAGGACTGCCTGCCCTGACGTCAGAGCTGTCTCACGACAACCCGCAGCTCGATTGCAGCTGCGTGATGGTCGGACCCAACGGCACTCCGGAAGCCGAGCAAAAGCCGTTTGGGCTCCACAGGCGGATCTTTGACGTCTGGATCGAAGCGAGCGCCTTCGAGCCAGACGACGAGACGTCGATAGCCGACTATGCACGCGAGGCGCTCTGCACGAAGTTTGGCAGCCAGGAGGCCGTCCTCGAGGCTAAAGCCGCATGCCAGGCTGCTGGCGGCATTCACGCAGCGGAGCCGCAGCCCGATGCGGTTGTCGCGTGGCGAGCGGCCGCGCGCGAGGCCTTGGCTGAAGCGATCGAGCTCGTCACGCGATTCGACGACGAGCTGGCTGGGCGCATCCGCACTCACGCCGACTTCGAACGCTGCTTCATCGAAGTGGGGAGTCCGCGCCTGATGTCGTCGGTCTGACTGCACTTGCTGGCGCCGAGCCGCACAGCGGGCGTGCCCCGTGCTCAGCCCCAGTACTTCTCTGCTAGCAAATCGATCTCGTGCTGGACCCGGCCGGCCAAGCGCATCATTCGCTCGCGCCCAGCGGTCATCTGCTCCGTCGGGCCTGTGCCTTCGCCCTGAGCGGCGCGCCGATGGGCAGCAATGATGGCGAAGAATGCTTCTCGCTCTTCCTGGAGCGTTTGTTGCAGCACGGCCCGTTGGATCTTGTAGGCCTGCAGTGCTTCGCCGTTCTGTGCCATGGCGCCCTCCGGTCGTGACGGTCAGTCTAGGCGCGCGRAACGCTTGCTGCATCGTCACGAAGCAGCAAGCCCGGCATCAGCCGAACAGATCGCCAGTTTCCGGCCCCTTGATCTCCGCCTGCGTATTCCAGTGGTCGTCAACATCCAGGCCAGCGCGATGAGCACGCAATCCAGTCACCATGAGCACCAGCGGCAGCAAGGAAGTGAACGGAGCGGTACTTCGGCTCTGCAGCGTTATGCCGCCCCTCGCTCTGCTGAGTGGGCTGTCAGCAATGTGCCCATAGCGGAAGGTCGAGATCAACGACGGAGGACGGGGCCGCAGCGGGTGCTGCCAGTCGTGGCCTGGTCACGAATGCACGGTCACAGCTCCATAGCAGTCATCCGAGCGCTGAAACATTTGCAAGGCGCTCCAAGCGCATGCCCAGTTCCGCCCGCGGTAGCCGACGGGCCGCCACGCTAACCTGCCTCGACGCGGTCGCGCCTAGTGCGGTTCGCGGAGCAGGCAGCTGCGCCACACGTCTGGGGCGCAGCGCTGAAGCCGCCATGCCACTGCTGGTCGCGCTGGTACACATTGCTCGCCCACCATCCCGTTGCGTTTCTTGGCCTGTTCCTGTTCCTCAGTATCACGCGGCCCTATGAACGGCATCAGAGCCCGCTGATCATGCCTTAATGGACATAGGCTCAATCGCGAGATATTTACGCTCAGTGCATCGATGGGTCCGGACGTCCAGCCACTCGCCATTGCCGCCACCGAAGGTGAATCAGCATGGCTGAGGCGATGGAGAGGAACATGCTTGCGAAAGCCAGCCAGGCGTAGGGGCGCAGCGTGGGGATGCCGATGAGGATGAGGCCGTCGTTGGAGCCGGGAATCAATAGGCTGCCCCAACCCATCAGCACGCCGCCTGTGAAGCAGCGCAGCACTTGAACGATCAGAGGCCGGGCCGAGCCCCAGCGACCGGCGGTTAGGCCACCGAGCAGGGCGCCTGCATACAGCGCCAGGAACAGCAGCAGCGGCAACAGGCCTGGACCCTTTCGCGAGGCACCACTCATGCGCGCCAGGTCTGCCAGCACGTCGGTATAGGCCCAGCTGCCGGCCAGCAGCAGCGTGACGACAAAGCTCGCGCCGATGACGATGGTGGCGGCGTGCGGGGACCATACCTTTTCGCCCAACACCCGCAGGCGGCCCGGCTCCTTCAGTACGGTGAGGCCCGGCCACAGGCGCCAGCATACGTAACCAATGAACAGCGGAGCCAGCAAAGACGCAGGGCCTTCTATCGCTGAGGCGTGGGCCAGCGTCTGCGCGGCGGGGCGTGCGAAGAGGGGCTGCACGCTCAGGCAGCCGGCATAGAAGCCCAGCGGCGTGGCGGCGTAAGCCCAGTCTCCCGAGCCCAGGCGAGCGATGGCGCCGAACACGCAGGCCTGGTTGACCCAGGCGCCCAGCCCGAGGAGCGCGCCGCCTGCGACCGTCCAGGCGTTAGACGCGAAACCGGGAGGCATGCTGCCAGCCAGATGCATGAGCTGGCCGATCGCCAGGCCGCCGGCAACCCATAGCGATGCCTCCAGCATGGCGGCCAGGCGGTGGGCACGGCGGGCGGTGATGACCTCGTCCACTGCCGCCACCATGCAGGTACCACCGCGCTGGATGGCGAAGCCCATGGCGCCGACACAGAGCAAGGCCGTGAACCAGATGGCAGTCATCCTCTTTCCCGGTTCAGACGTGCTCGACCACGCCCTCGATGGGGTCGGTGGGCTCGCGCCAGGGCGAGCGCTCAATCATGCGCATCGTGTCGGCATAGCCGGCTTCGCGGCGTGCCTTAACGCCGGCCGGCGTGAAGTCGATGTCCTTGGTGTGATCCTCGCCCTCCAGCCGGGGCGCCAGCAGATGGGCCACGTGCATGGTGGTGCCGCAGCCCCAGGACGACAGCTCCTTGACGGTCGGGTCAGCCCGCTTGGACGCCGGCAGTTGCTGCGTGAGTTGGCGGATGACGTGGCGCAGGCGGTGGATCTGCTTTTGTCGCGCGATGTGGCTGTCGGCGCGGCTGGCGAACTGGATGTCCTTTTGCCGGCCCATGACCTGCCAGATGGACTCGGGCTCGGGCGCCGTCTGGTGCCACACGTTGACGGCGAAGATCAGCGAGTCGCGACGGCGGCGGTCGTCCAGCACGGCCTCGATGGGTGTGTTGGAGTACAGGCCGCCATCCCAGTAGGGCTCGCCGTCGATGCGCACGGCCGGGAAAGCCGGCGGCAGCGCGCCGGAGGCCATGACGTGCTCGACGCACAGGGCCTCGTGCTCGCTGTCGAAATAGCGCATCGCGCCGGTGCAGGCGTTGACGGCGCCCACTGTCAGCCGTGTGGGGCCATCCTGCACGCCGGCGAAGTCGACCAACTCGGCCAGCGTCTCGCGCAGCGGCTCGGTGCTGTAGTACGCGGCCGACTCCACGCCCACGTTGGCCCGCACACCGCGCAGCGCGGCCCTGCTGGGCTCGAAGAAGGCTGGGATGCCGCGCATCACCGTGGTCATGTTGGCGACCCATTTGCCCATACCCAGCCAGTCCAGCGGGCCGGCGGTGGTGACCGGCTGCTCGACGTGCTGCCAGAAGGCGTTGAGCCGCTCCATGCGGCGCTCGGGCGGGTTGCCCGCGATGAGTGCGGCGTTGATGGCGCCGATGGAAGTGCCGATGACCCAGTCGGGCTCGATGCCCGCGTCATGCAGCGCCTGGTAGACGCCCACTTGGTAGGCGCCCAGCGCCCCGCCGCCCTGCAGCACCAGCACAACCTGGCCTGGCAGGCCGTGCTGCTCCGCTGGCGGTGCGGTGCGGGCTTTGCGGGCCTTGACGGTGGAGGTCGTGGTGGCGTTCATCGGGTGTCTCTTCTTGGGTTGCTGGACAGGGTCGTGGGCGGTGGCCGCGGCCTTACATCATCTTTTCCATGGTGGCGGGCTTCTTGTCGTTGACGACGTCGGCGATGGTCAGCTCCACCGGCAGCGCGCCGACGTTCTTCCACCAGTGCTTGGTGCCCAGGAACTCGCGTGCGATGTCACCGGCCTTGTGCAAGACGGGCACGCTGCACTTGCTGCTGTACTCGTAGATCTCGCCGCTGTTGACCATGATGAGCGCGGGGCGGTCCTCGTGGCTGTGCAGGGGCACCACGCCGCCAGGGGCGATGGTCATGTGGCGCATGCGCAGGCGGCGCTGGTCGAGCTTGACGTTCTCCTTAGACAGGTCGATGGAGGCCAGCTCGGTGTCGGTCACGCCGACCGGGGCGGTGGCCGCACCTTGCAGCGCGTTGGCGGCGAGCTTGTCGGCCGGGCATTCGCCGGCATGGGCGACGCCGGCGAAGGCGATTGCGGTGATGGCAATGAGGGTCAGTTTTTGCATGGGAGTTCTCCGTGGGGGTGGGTGGGCTGAGCCCGGGCTTACTGCGCCGTCCAGCCGCCTTCGATGGGCAGGATGGCGCCAGTGATGGAGGCGGCGTCGTCGGAACAAAGGAAGGCCGTAAGGGCGGCGACCTGCTCGACGGTGACGAACTTCTTGGTGGGCTGGGCAGCCAGCAGCACGTTGCGCACGACCTCCTCGGGGCTGATGCCGCGAGCCTTGGCCGTGTCGGGGATCTGCTGCTCGACCAACGGTGTCAGCACATAGCCGGGGCAGACGGCGTTGACCGTGATGCCGCCCTCGGCCACTTCCAGGGCCACCGTCTTGGTAAAGCCGGCGACGCCGTGCTTGGCCGTCACGTAGGCCGACTTGTAGGGGCTGGCGACCAACGCATGTGCTGAGGCGATGTTGACGATGCGCCCGAAGCCCTTCTTCTTCATCGCCGGCAGCGCCAGCCGCGTGGTGTGGAAGCAGGCCGACAGGTTGATGGCCAGGATGGCGTACCACTTGTCGACGGGGAATTCGTCCACCGGCGCTACATGCTGGATGCCGGCGTTGTTGACGAGCAGGTCGATGCAGCCGAACTCGGACAGGGCCTTGCCCATCATGTCTTCGATGGCTTCGGGGCGGCTCATGTCCGCGCCGTCGTAGCGCACCTGCACGTCGTACTGCTCGGCCAGGTCGGCACGCAGCGTTGCGATCGCGGCAGCGTCGCCAAAACCGTTGAGGATGATGTTGGCGCCTTGGGCGGCCAGGGTGCGCGCAATGCCCAGGCCGATACCTGAGGTCGAGCCCGTGACGAGGGCGGTCTTGCCAATGAACATGATGCGAGTGCTCCTAGTGATTCGTGGGTTGGGCAGGCGGTGGCGTATCAACGTCCGCGGTACGCGTGAAGCGCAGATGAGTGACGTCGGCAGGGAAGAAGAGGCTCCAGGTCCACTCGACCCAGATGCGCACCTTGCGGCCCGGCGTGGGCATGCGCATGAGGTAGTAAGCCCGCCACAGCAGCCATGCAGGTAGCCCGGTGAGCTTGATGCCGGAGACCTGTGCCACACCGCGGTGATGGCCGGTCGTTGCCATCATTCCGCGCGACACATGGTTGAAGGGGCGGGTTGGCTGGCCGGCGATATGGCGTAGCAGGTTGCGCGCGAGTTGCTCGGCCTGGGCCACAGCGAACTGCGCCGTCGGCGGGCAAGGCTGGCCATCGGCCAGGTTGAGGGTCGCGGCGCAGTCGCCGACTGCCCACAGGCCGGGCCGGTCGGGCACCTGGCCATCGGAGTCGGTCACGATGCGGCCACGCAGAGTCGTGAGACCCAGGCGCTCTACCAATGGGTTGCTGCGTGCGCCGATGGTGCAGACGACGGTGGCGGCCGGCAGGCGTTCGCCGCTGGCCAGGTCAACGCCATAGGCGTCCACGTTGGCAGCACGCGCGCCCAGGCGCACGTCCACGCCGCGCTCCGCAAGCGACTTGGCGGCCGAGATGCCCAGTGTGGCCGGCAGTTCCGGCATCAGTCGGTCGCCGTCGTGCAGCAGCGAGACGCGCAGCTCGTGGGCCTTCACGCGGGGATAGCAGCGCAGTGCGCTGCGGATGAAGTCCACGACGGCACCGGCCACCTCGACGCCCGAGAAACCTCCGCCGATGACGACGAAGTGGCCCAGCGAGCGTCGATGCGCCTTGTTGTGGCTCAGCTCGATGTGGGCCAGGCGCTGCAGCAGGCGGTTGCGGATGTGCATCGCGTCGCCCACCAGCTTGAGCGGCAGCGCATGCTCGGCCAGGCCCGGGATGATGTTGAGGTTGGCGCGCTGACCGAAAGCCAGTACCAGATGGTCGAAGCTCATCTCCAGCGGGCCGGCCAGCGTGGAGCAGCTGAGGGTCTTGGCCGCGTGGTCGACACGCTCCAGCCGGCCCATGATGAAGCGGGTCGTGACCAGCATCTCGCGGATCGGCGCGATGACGTGCTCAGGGAACACGGCCGCCCCCACCACCTCGGCCAGCATGGGGTTGAAGGTGGTGTAGCTCTCTTCGCTGAGCAGCACGAGCTGCCAGCCCGGCGGCAGCTGTGCCTCCAGGCGGCGGGCCAGCGTGGTGCCGGCAAAGCCGCCGCCGGCAATGACCAGGGTCTTGAGGGGTTGGGTGGGGGTGTTCATAGGCTTGCTCGTCAACGGGGAGAAGCTTAGGAACCGGGCCCGCGGCGCGGAAATCGCAACAATTCATCGCGCCATCGGCGGCGGTTATCGGCGACGTGCTTTTTCACTGAAAGGTTTTGCGCCCGTCCTCGACCGAGGTGCGCATGGAGCTCTACCAGATCCGCTATTTCCTGGCCGTGGCCGACACGCTGAACTTCACGCGTGCGTCGGAGCGGTCCTTCGTGTCGCAGCCGGCGCTCACCAAGGCCATACAACGGCTGGAAGAGGCCATCGGCGGACGGCTTTTCGACCGCACCAAGAACTCGGTGCAGCTCACCGAGCTGGGTCGGGGCATGCTGCCCAACTTCCGCCAGATCTACGAGACGGCCAATCACGCCCGCGAAGAGGCCAGGCGCCTCACGCGCGTGCAGCGCGAGGTGGTGCGCGTAGGCGTCATGTGCACCATCGACTTCCACCAGGTGCTGCCAGGCTTCGTGGAGAGCCAGGAGGGCCGCACCGAGGTGGAACTGAGCTTTCGCGAGGGCAACCTGGAGGCGCTGACCGATGCGCTGGATCAGGGCGACGTGGACGTGGGCATCATGTGCTCTCCCTATGAGATCCCCAAGCGCTTCGCCGCCACGCCGCTGTTCAGCGAGGACTACGTGCTGGCCATCGGCGACGACCACCGCTTCAGCGGCCGCGTCAGCGTGGAGATGGCCGAGCTCAATCGCGAGCGCTATTGCGAGCGTGTGATGTGCGAGTTCTCGACCTACATCGAGCGGCTGCTGCGCGACCGCGGCGTGCGGCTGGAGGTGGTGCAGCAGTCATCGCGCGAGGACTGGATTCAGGCCTTGGTCCGCGCCAACTTCGGCGTCGCCTTCATGCCCATCTCCATCGCCCGCGCCGCTCGGCTTGCGTACGTGACCATGTCGGACGTGCCCATCGTGCGCGAGGTCAGCGTGCTGACCCAGGCCGAGCGTCCCACAAGCCCGGCGCAACAGGCCGTTATTGATTCGCTCGTGAACCACGGCTGGGAGGAGGGACGGCCGGGCTGACCCCCTAGAACCATTCCTCGACTGTTCCGCGACCGTTCGGCAAGCTGCAGGCAAGGCGGCGCTTTGTAAACTGGACCATCGCGATTGCCATGGGACCCCATGACCGACTTTGCGCTACAGGTTGAAGGCCTGCGCCCTCATCTGCTGAGGTTCGCGCGGGCTCAGTTGAGAAATGATGCATGGGCCGAGGACGCGGTGTCTGAGTGCCTGCTCGCCGCACTGGAACGCCCGCAGTCCTTTGGTGGCCAGTCCCAGCTCAAGACCTGGCTGATCGGCATCCTCAAGCACAAGCTTGTTGATCAGTTGCGCCGCAATACCCGTGAGGCGACGGTGCTCGTTGGCGAGGACGGCGAGGATCTGTTCGACGACCTATTTCAAGCCGACGGCCACTGGCGTGAAGCGCCACGCGACTGGGGTGACCCCGATGCTGCCTGCTGCCAGAAGCAATTCTTCGAGGTGCTGCAGGTCTGCTGCGAGCACCTGCCGCCTACGCAAGCCCGCGTGTTCATGATGCGCGAGTGGCTGGAGCTGGAGTCCGACGAGATCTGTCGCGAACTGGCCATCACGTCCGCCAATCTGTGGGTGCTGCTTCACCGCGCGCGCATGAGGCTGCGAGATTGCCTGCAGGTGCGCTGGTTCGACGAGGTGGCCACATGAGCCTCAAGAACACGCTCACTTGCCGCGAAGCCGCGCGCCTGCTGCTGGAAGACGAAGACCATGAAATTCCGGCCGCCGACCGTCTGGCCCTGCAACTGCATGTGCGGGTCTGCTTCGCCTGCGCGCGCTTCGTCGCCCAGCTCAACCTCATGCGACGCGCGACTCGTGCCTGGCGCAAGCACAGCGAGACTGGCGATGACGAGGCGATCATCGAGTAGGAGCATGCTGCGGCGCATAAGCCCGTAGTTGCTGTTAGCTCAACTTGCGCCGGCCCCGTGGGGGCCGTGTGCTTCACGCGCTGGTTCCAGTAGGCATTGAGTACGCGCCAAGAATCGGGTGCGGACCTGATGCCGACCTCAGCGTGAGCGCGACCTTACCCGACACCGGTCCGCCACAGCCAGCCCGCCGCCGAGCCCCTCCAACTCGGCGCGGAAGCTGTGGATGCAGACGCAGACGCAGACGCAGAAGCTTTGGTTGCTGCTCGGCGGAGCGAGCCGCCTCGGCGGCGCTCGGCCGCTCGACGCCAAAGCTAACGACGTAGAAGGTGCACGTTATGCACTTCTCGTCGAAGGCTGACGACAGAGCGGCAGCCTGCCCCGCGTAGTCGCGAGGCGCGCGGGCGCCTTACATACACGTGCGTCACCGGTTCAAGGGGCATCTCGCCAAGTAAGGACTAGGCGCGTCGGCGGACCAAACCAAGCGCCTTCACGCTCCATCCGAGGCGATCGCGTATCCCCAAGTAGCGACAGGTGCGTTTGCCGTCGCAACACATCCACCCCAAGGAAACCTCCATGAAGACCACCATGCTCCGCACCATCCTCTCTGCTGCCTTCGCCGTCGCCGCGCTGGCCCATGTACCGGCCCAGGCCGCTGCGTTGGCGAACGGCACACAGCTCAACGGCCTGTATACCAACGGTCTGTATACCAACGGTCTGTACACGAACGGGCTGTACACGAACGGCCTCGTCCTCAACGGGATTCAGATCAACGGCCTCGTCCTCAACGGGATTCAGATCAACGGCTTCGTCGTCAACGGGATTCAGATCAACGGCTTCGTCGTCAACGGGATTCAGATCAACGGCTTCGTCGTCAACGGCATGAAGTCCAACGGTACCGACCTGAGCACCCCAAGCGCCGCGTTGCCGCAAGTCGAAACCATCGTGCTGCGCGACGGCCGCAAGCTGGCAGTTCGCTGACCTGTCCCATCGGGACCCGACCATGGCCGCCATCAACACCTGGGTTCTGACTACGCTGGGTTGCGCCCTGCACGGGCTGGTGGCCGCCGCGCCGCCAATCGCGCCCGTCGCCCCGCTGCGCGCCGAGGGCACCGAGTGGGTGTTGCAGACCGAGAGCGGTGCACTGCGTTCAGCCGACCTGGTGGGCGCCGAGCTGCGCTTGGCCGGCGGCGCGGCGTTACGCATCGACAGCGTGCAACACATCAGCGGCGGCTCGGAACGCGACTGGTGGGCCCACGAGTTGTCGGTCCGGACCGAGCTGCAGGGCTGGCAGCCGCTGTGCTCACCGCACAGCGACGGCACGCACTACGCCGTGGTGCTGCCCGGGCGCGAGCAGGCCGACGGCTCGCTGAGCGAAGACGCCACGGCCTTTGCACTGAGCTGCACCAGCGGTGCCCTGGCCAAATGCCTTCGCATGGGCTATGAGCCATGGCAGACCACCCCCACCGGCGTGCCGCTGCGCAGCACCTTCAACGCATGTGCGCGCATGGTGCGCGCCGACTACGGCGGCCACGGCGTGCCCTACACCGAAAACGGACACCAGATCGATGTCTACGACCCGCTCGGCGTGCAGCGGCCAGACCTGCTGCCCGGCCAGCATTTCGAGGCGGGTTGGAGCGAGTACGGCGCGGTCTGCGTGCACCACGTGCGCGTGGAACACAAGCTCACGCTGGCTCAACTGGAATCGCTCTACCCGCGGTTGCGCGGTCGCGTCGGTGAGGTCTGCACCGAGGACTTTGCGCGCGCGCATGGCGCCCTGCTGTTCAACCGCTCGGACCCGCCCGGCACGGTGGCGCGTTGAATCAAGTTCCCGCTTAGCTTGCCCTGAACTCCATCCCCAACCCATAGAGAAGCCATGATTCGATTCCGGAAATACGCCCTTGCCTTACTGGCGACCGCAGCATCAACCGCCATGGTGGCCCCGGCCCACGCCGGGCCGGTGTCTACCCTGTACCTCACCAACGTGTCATCCAAGAGCCTTTACACGGTTCAGGGTGACGTAGTCACCGGTTCGGCGCCCACCTACTGCAACCATTGTGAACAGCCCATCGCCGTGTATGGCGACGTTCGCACCATGGGCAATGGCAGTGGCTTTGGCGGCCGCTACAACCTCGATCTGACGCAAACCGGCACGACCTATGTGCAGTCGACCAGCGTGGGCCTCGTCGATGGTGCCACCGACGGCCGGCGCAACTATGCCGTCGCAGCTGGCTTTGGCGGCAACCCCTCGGGCGTCTACTCCTTCGACCGTGAATGGGGCGACCCAACCTTGCTGTTTCTGCTGGACGACGGTGCCCGGGCCTCGGGCATCACCTACGACCCGACCAACGACACGCTTTGGCTGCAGGCCACCGTGGACACGCCGAGCGGCGCCGCAGGTGAGCTGCGGAACTATCAGATGGATGGCCGGCTGATGACTTCCCTCAGCGATTTGGTGGGTGGTGCATTGGCGATGGACTACGCCGACAACACTTTGTGGGTGGTTCGGGGGCCGACGCAGTATTTCGACCAGTACAGCCGCAGCGGCATGCTGCTGCAAACCACGTCCTATGCAGGCCTGGTCGGCAAGAACGGCACCGGCGCCGAATTCGACCTGGCTGCGGCGGCGACCACAGTGCCCGAACCGGGCAGCCTAGTCATGGCCCTTACCTCGCTGGCGGGGTTGGGAACGGTCAGCCGCAGACGCCGGAGTCGGTCCTGAAGTTCCGAGCCGGCCAATCGCCGACTTCACGACGCAGGTTGAAGCGCCAAGTCATAGCCTTGTGCAATGCGATTGATGAAGCTATCAACTCGCCCCAGCCGGCGGTCCACCCCGGGCGATGGCGGTGCGGTGGACGCTAAGCCTGGCGTCGTGCAGGCGCTCTCCTGGATCGAGCGCTGGGCCGATGCCGCCAGGTAACGGGACCCGTGGCGCGGCCTGGTGCCGTGGCTACACTCACGTCTGGGTGCTGGGCCGAACCGCGGACCAGCAGGTTGTTTGCGATGGTCGGGCCGCCTCGCGGATCAACCGCGACCATGCCCTCGATGTCTGACGACGCCGTCCAGTACACCGCCCTTGCTCTGTTCGTGCTGGCCCTGGCACATACGTTCGCAGCCAAGCAGTTCGAACGCCTTTCCCACCGCTTCCCAAGGCACGCAGGCCTGTTCCACCTCCTCGGTGAGGTGGAGGTGGTGTTCGGATTCTGGGCCATCGTGCTGATTGTCGCGATGGGCGCGATGCAAGGTGGCAGTCAAGCACTCACCTATGCGGAATCGCGCAACTACACCGAGCCGCTGTTCGTCTTCGTGGTGATGGTGGTGGCTGCTTCCCGGCCGGTTCTGCGCACCATCATCTGGGCGGTCGACGGCATCACCCGGGTCTTGCCGCTGCCCACGCCGCTGACCAGCGCCTGGCTGGGCCTGGCTGCCGTGCCGCTGCTGGGCTCGCTCATCACCGAGCCCGCGGCCATGACCATTGCCGCGCTGATGCTTGCCCCGCAGGTCTTCCGTCCCGAGGTGCCCGAGCGCCTGAAATACCTGTCCCTGGGCGTGCTGTTCGTCAATGTATCGATCGGCGGCACGCTCACCTCCTACGCCGCGCCGCCGGTGCTGATGGTTGCGAGCACCTGGCAGTGGGACAGCGCCTTCATGTTCACGCATTTCGGCTGGAAGGCGGCGGTGGCCGTGGTCACCAACACCACCATCGTGACGTTCGTGCTTCGCAAGCATCTGCTCGCCGCGCCGGTCGATGCGGCGCCAGCGGAAGCTGTCGTTCCTTTGCTGGTGGTGTTGGTGCATCTCGCGTTGCTTGCTGGTGTCGTCCTGCTCGCCCACCATCCAGTTGCGTTTCTGGGCCTCTTCCTGATGTTCCTCGGCTTCACGCAGGCCTATGAACGGCATCAAAGCCCGCTGATCCTCAAGGAGGCGCTGCTGGTGGCCTTCTTCCTGGCAGGCTTGGTTGTGCTTGGCGGTCTTCAGGGCTGGTGGTTGCAGCCCATCGTCTCGGCGCTGGAACCCTTGGCCCTGTTCTTCGGCGCGCTTGGACTGACCGCCATCACCGACAACGCGGCGCTGACCTATCTCGGCTCCCTCATTACCAGCATCTCGGAGGACGCGAAGTACATGCTGGTGGCCGGCGCCGTAGCCGGCGGGGGACTGACGGTGATCGCTAACGCGCCGAACCCGGCCGGCGTCGCACTGCTAAAGCGGGGATTCGAGGATGAATCCATTGGCGCTGGTGGGTTACTCCTGGGGGCGCTCGGCCCGACTGTTCTGGCGGCTGCCGCCTTATTGCTGCTCTGAGGCTAAGCACGGTCTCCCTGCTGCATCTTCTGCAATGGAAGGATGTGAAATGAAGCAATCAGACGAGCAACTGATTCGCGACTTGGTATCGACGTGGGTGTCGGCCATATGCGATGGCGACGCCAACGGAGTCCTTGGCGTCCTGGCTAGCGGCGCCGTATTGCTGACGCCCGGAAAGGCGCCAATGACAAAAAATGATTTCGCCAAGGCCGCCGAAGCGAAAGCCGGGAAGCTGCCCAAAGTTGCCGTGGAGCGCGAGATCCTCGAAATAGAAGTGTTGGGCGATTGGGCGTTCATGCGAACTCGCATGACTGAAACGGTTCCTTCGACCGATGGGTCGCTTCCCGCCTCTCGGGACGGCCACACGCTGACGATTTTGCGCAAAGAAGCTGGCGCCTGGAAGGTAGCCCGTGACGCAAATCTAGTTGGCCGGGTGATCTAGCAACAGCCTCACGAACTGTTCAAGGCTTCGGACGGTTTTTGTCCCAGATCGCCAGCAGGATCAGTGCGTAGGCGATAAGCCGCACCGCGTAGTTCAGCGGAGCGTCTTCGMCGACCTGCGCGCTGAGGCCCAGGTGCAGGCGATTCGCTGCCTCGATCCAGAACGACAGGGCGAAGAAGACGAAGAAGCGATCCCGAGTCCTGCGCCAGAAGCACCAGAAGAAGAGCCCGGCCACGCAGGACAGGGCAGCGGTAGCGCCATGCAGCACCGGTGTCAGCGCGGCACTCATCATTGTTCGCGCTCCATGACAAGGCCCACCACCAGCAACAGCATGGAGACAAGACCCAACGCGGCACGCCATGGCGACAGGTCAAGGTCCGGAAAGACCGTCTTGTCGAGCAGTAATAGCACGTTGTTGGCGGTCAAGCCGACAAAGCACAGGCCACTCCACAGCAGCAGCGCGAACCTGGTCCTGACATAGCTTCTCAGGAGCAGGACGGCACACAGCGCCGCGGTCATCAAGCAAAGACCAAATATCAGGACTGTCATCTCACGTCCTCCTTCTCAGCCGGAATGCCTCTGCGAAACGCTGCGCACTTCGCTGTGTCTTGTCGTGGATCAGCTCCGTCACGCCGATAAGGTCTCCGGCGTAGATCTCGGCAAGTTTCACAAGCGTATCCCTGAGTGCTTTCTCGGGCGCGTACCGAAATCGTCCTTCATCCTCCTGCACGACGCCGGCGGCACACATGGCCTCCAGTAGTTCGGTGGCCGTCGCGGCCGAAACGTACAGCGCCCTGGCAATGTCATCGGCAGACCTGAGTACATCGGGTTGTCGATGGAACTGCAGGACAGCTTCAAGGTAGGGCACCGACGGAATGGCGGTCAGGATGAAGCGCCTGACGTCGTCGGGGACGGCATCGTCTTTCATGGTCCGCGAGGCGCCAATCGTCCCAGTTGAGCCAACATCAGGGACGGGTAGAGCGGTTGACTGATCCATCGAGATACCAGGCTGGCGCCAAGCGCGGCGGCCATCAGCGTCAGCACCATGGCGTGGCCATCGACCATCTCCATGACGATGATGAAGGCGGTCAGAGGAGCTTGGGTCACCGCCGCGAGGAAACCGGCCATGCCCAATGCAATGAGGGCGGCGGAATTTCCTTCAAACCCAGTGAAGACCGCGATGTCCGTCCCAATACCTGCGCCGATGGCCAGCGACGGCGCGAACACTCCGCCCGGCACTCCCGACAAGACGGCCAGCCAGGTGGCGACGAAGCGCAGCGTGACGTACAGCAGTGGCAGGTCCGTGTGGCCATCTAGCAGGTGCCGCGTGTACTCATAGCCGCTGCCAAAGCTCGAGCCGCCACTGACCCAGCCGATGAGCGCAATGGCCAAGCCGCACCCTGCTGCGAACCCTACCGGATGCGACTGACGCCAAGAGCCGATACGCCCCTTGAAGTCGGTCAGCGACGCATGCAGCAGCCTGGAAAAGACGCCACCGAGCGAACCGCTGGCCAGAATGACCAGCAGCGCAGGCATCAGGAACYCTGGCTCCAGCTTCGGCACCCGGATCACGCCAAAGTAGGTGGAGTTGCCAAACGCCGAGACGGCCATCAAGCCTGCGAGCACGATGGCTGCGATGATGAGCCCGCTGTTGCGCTGCTCGAACCGTCGGCTCAGCTCCTCGATGGCGAACATGATGCCAGCCAGTGGCGCGTTGAAGGCTGCCGCAATCCCGGCGGCGCCGCCTGCGACCAGCAGACCATGCGTCGACACGGGCGTCCCTTCCGGCACATAGCGCCTGGCATGGTGCATGACGCCGGCGGCGATCTGCACCGATGGCCCTTCGCGACCGATCGCAAGGCCACCCAGCAGCCCACCAGCCGTCAAGAGCGCCTTTGCCGCGCTCAGACGCAGCGAGACGAACAACCCGCGCTCTCGGTCGTTGACGGCAGGATCTAGCGCCGCCATGACCTGCGGAATGCCCGAGCCCGCCGCGCCGGTGGCGAAGCGTCTCGTGAGCCAAACCAGCGTCGCCAGCCAGGTGGGCGTCCAGAGGAAGGGCAACCACGCCGCTTTAGATGAGAGCCAGCCAAAGGCGTACAACGCCTGTTCGCAGAGCCATGTGAAACCGACTACCGACAGCCCGGCCAGCACCGCGAATGTCAGCACGATCAGGCGGCCAACCCAGATCCGCCAGTCGCCCAGGTCATTACGAATCGACGCCACAACGTCAGGCTGGGCGACATGCTTCGTTCTGGGATGGTGATGCTGCACGACTGCTTGCCGATAAATGTTTGTACAAATGTATATGCTAGGCTCTTGCTGTCACAACCTTTGACTGGCTCTGTTGAACTGAGATGAACAAGTTCCGCATTCGTGCGGCCCTTGCCGCTATCGCCACGTCGGTGACGGCTTGCACCAGCACGGTGGTGGAGCCGCTAGGAACCATCGTGGTCGCACCTCTGCCGCCAGCAGCTTCGGCGCCGCTCCCAAAGCCCAAGGCGGAGCCGGCGGCTCAAGTCATCAAGGTGTTGCCGCCTCATCTCGACCCGGACAGTGAGCTGTACCGGCACCGCAGCGTGTTCTTCACCTTCGACCAGTCGACGCTGCGGGCGCAGGCCCGATCCGTGGTCGAGGCTCATGGCATCTACCTCTGGCGATATCCGGAGTTGCACGTTCGGGTGGAAGGCAACACGGACGACCGTGGCGGCCGCGAATACA
Source organism: Roseateles sp. P5_E1 (assembly GCF_054049335.1). Lineage (NCBI taxonomy): Bacteria > Pseudomonadati > Pseudomonadota > Betaproteobacteria > Burkholderiales > Sphaerotilaceae > Roseateles > Roseateles sp. P5_E1. The sequence continues at coordinate 45,168 of NZ_JBFUMN010000025.1, read as the reverse complement.
ACCTCGCGCTCGGACAGCGAAGGGCCGAAGCCGTCAGGGCGGCGATGCGCTTGCTCGGTGCGCGGGACGAACAGATCGAGACCGTCAGCTACGGGGAAGAGAAGCCTCGCAGGCAGGGCACCAACGAAGCTTCCCGTGCGCACAACCGGCGGGCAGACATCGTCTACCGCAGGACCTCCAGATAGAGAGGCGCGACAGCTCTCGAGCGGCCGCCAGACCGTCTGCCGGGAAGCCAGCTTCGGGCGCCGCGAAGTGCTCCGGTGTCGATCGAGCCGTCTCTATGATTTCGCAATGGTCACTCGACGTACAACCAGCACCAAGGAAGCCGCTCCGGACGACGCCCAGGGGGAGGATGCCGCGCAAGTTTTGCGGCAGTTCAGGCAGGTGCTGAACGCCGTCAAGACGCATTTCCAACAGATCGAGAAGAAGTCCGGGCTGGGCGGGGCGCAGGTCTGGGCGCTGTCGCTGGTTCAGCAGCACCCTGGCATTGGAGTTGGTGAACTGGCGCGGGCCATGGACATCAACCCGTCTACGGCCAGCAATCTCGTCAAGCTGCTGACCGAGCGCGGCATGGTGGCGGGACGAAAGGATGGTGTTGATCGCAGGGCGGTTCAGCTTCACATCCTGCAGGAGGGAGCGAAGGCGCTCAAGCGTGCACCGGGGCCGTTTTCCGGCGTGCTGCCAGAGGCCTTGAAGTCGCTGGACAAGGCGAGCCTGCGCAGGCTGCGCAAAGACCTGGCGCAGCTCATTGTCGTGATGGATGCCGACGAAAAGGCAGCACAGATTCCGTTGGGCGAAATGTGAGCGCTTCGGCGTGGCTCGCCAGAGCCGGTGGCACCGACGTGTGCGGATTGCCGCGAATGCTGTCCCAAGCGCCGTCGATACGCACTAGGCTGGCTGCTGTCCTTAAGAGTTGGTGTCGGAGGGTCAGCAATGTGCCCATAGCAGACCTCGGTCGAACTACACGTCCAGGCTGGGAGCTGTCGCTCGCGAAGATCCTGGTAGCGACAGCTTCGGATTCATTGCGACCTTCAGCACCTGCACTACATCCATCGGTTCTCCGCTGGAGTGGGCGGTTCATCCAACGAAGCGATCAGCTCCGTCCCGCATGCCATTCCACATCGCGTATCTCACAGTTTTTCGACCAAGGCCCGAGCCGCGCGCCAGTCGACGGTGCTGCAGCCTTCAGTGAATTGCGCGAACACGGGTTCAAGGATAGCTCTGGCCTCGCGCGTTCGACCCTGTGCCTGCCAGTGGCGCGCGAGACTGGTCGCGGTGCGCAGTTCCCATGATGCCGCTTCCTGTTCTCGTGCAAGGGTGAGCGATCGTCGCAGCAGCGCTTCGCCGCGGACGCCGGCATCGGTCGAGCACTCGCGCAACGCGCGCTCTCCCTGTAGGCGCAAGGCTTCTGCTGCGCACCATCCAACCATGCCGGACTCGACGCGCTGGATGCAGCGTGGCGTTAGCCAGCGGTCATCAAGGGTGGCCAGGTGGTCGGCCAGCACCGGCTCGGGCTCCTCAAACCATTTTGCGTCGGCGGCCGCTGGAACCTTGCCCCCGTCGCGCAACGCCACCATGGCGCGCAGCCCCCGGCTCCAGCGCAGCCAGTGTGAGAACCCGAGCAGCTTTTCCAGGTCAACCAGCTGGCCGGCCAAAAACCTGGCCCGTTCGGCAAGGCCGCTCCACATGGCGATGACGAGCGCGCCCATGACGATGACCTGGCACTGCGCCAAGGGCGAATCGGTGAGCGCCTGCTCGATCGCCTCCTCCGCCATCGCTGCGGCGCTGTCGGGGCGGCCCTGCATCCACAGAGCCCGTGCGAGCATCACGCGCATGGACACGCGCAGCTCGACAGGCGACGGGTTGTAGCTCAAGGGAATTGTTCGCCAAGCCTCGTCCAGTACGCCGCGTGCCTTTGCGGCGGCCAGGGTGTGTCGGCCCGCAAAGTGCAGCGTCTGCGCCTGGATTCGCCGCGACACGAGACTGGCCACCGGGTCGCCGATGGCGTCGGCGAGCTGCTCCATCTTGTCCGCCCAGACAGCACCGTCCTTGAAATCACCGCGGAACACGGCCATGGCCCACATGCCGTTGAAGCCGGAGAAGCGTTGGATCATCTCGTCGGCGTCCGTCAGCGAGGCCGCCGCGGTCTCAAGCACGGGAACAAGGGAGACGCCACTGCCCGTACCCAGGCAGGCGATTAGAAACGTCAGCCGCTTTCGTCGCGCATCCGCACCGGCCATCTCCAACGCCGAGGACGGGTTGTCCGCCTGGTGCGCAATGGCGTCGATCGCCAGCTTCACGCGATCCGTGAATTCGTCGACCAGAAGCATCTGGCGCCCGATAGCGAAGCCGGCGATCGTCAGTTCAACGCCCAGCGCGACATCGCCTTCTGGCGTGAAGGCCCAGTCGAGCGCAGCGCGGATGTCGTCGATCAGCGGCGAGTAGCGCGACATCCACTGCTGCCGGGTCATGCGGTTCCAGGCGGCGTCTGCTTCCGCCAGAACGCCCGCTAGCCAGCGCGCGTGGCGCAGGCTCGCGGCCTGGCGCTCTCTGGCCTCATCCAGCTTTTGGCCGGCATAGGCACGGGTGGTGTCGAGCAGGCGCCGCTGGTCAGGATCGTCGCCGCGGCCCGGTGCGACCAGCGACTTGGCGACGAGATCCAGCACGATTTCCTGGACATCCTCGGCGCCGATCATGGCGTCGGCCACGACCTGCTCCGCCATCTCCGTGTTGAAGCCGCTGCGGAACACCGACAGTCGCCGCAGCACCATCTGCTCCAAGGGCGAAAGCAGGCGGTAGCTCCAATCCAGCAGGGCCGCTAGCGTGTTGTGCCGCGCCGGTGCATGGCGGCGCCGAACCGGCAAGTGCAGCAGCAGGCTCTCGAGCCGTTGTGACAAACCGGCAAGGCCCAGCGCGTCCACTCGTGCGGCGACGATCTCGATGGCCAGAGCGATGCCGTCAAGGCGTGTGCACAGCGAGATGAGCAGCGGGACATCGGCGTCCGTCAGCGTGAAGCCGGGAGCCGCGGCGCTCGCGCGCTCGACGAAGAGGCGAAGCGCGGGAAAATCCATCGCCTGGCTGACGGAGACCACCTCGTCCGCTTGCGGCAGGCGCATCGGGCCGAGCCGGTAGAGCCATTCGCCGCGGGCGCGCAGCGGCTCGCGGCTGGTCGCGAGCACGGCAACCCTGGAGCCGGCGCCACCGAGCGCCTCCGCCAACTCTGCGGCCGAGGCGATCACGTGCTCGCAGCTGTCCAGCATGACGAGCGCGCGACGCTCGTGAGCCCATTGCTGCAGCACGATGTGAGCGGAGGTGTAGTCGGTCAGACAACCCACCGTCGAGGCGACTCGCTGCGCCAACAGGCTTGGATCGACGACCGGTGAGAGATCAACGACGTAGATCCCGTCCGGATAGTCCGCAGCTGCTGCATGCAGGGCCGCCAACGCAACCGTGGTCTTGCCCATGCCGCCCGCAGCCAGGATCGTCACGAAGCGGTGGGCCTTCAACTGCGCAACGACGCGGGCGATCGCCTCCTCGCGACCGAGGACGTCCAGGCGCCTGGCAGGAAGGGCTGTATGCGGCGCACTGGCGCGGCTGGCGTCCACGAGGGCAAAGCGCGGTTCCGCGTCGTCGGGATACCACGCGACGTACCAGGCATTCGAGTGCAGGCCGAGCGCGTTGTTGATGTCGCCCACCCGAGAGCAGAGGTCTTCGATATCGCATCCCGCATCGGCCAAGCCCGATGCGACCAGTTGCGCCACCGACAAGCCAGTCGGCGCGGCCGCGATCGCGGCAAGCAGTGCGACCTCAGGCCCGTCCAGGGCGACAGCGCGGGCGCCGACATGCAGGCCGAGCGGTGCACCGGTCAACAGAAAGGGCCCGAAGGCGAGGGTCTCGGTCGCGCTCATGACCTAGGTGGTGAGTTCGTCGGTTGCCGACGCTGGCTCCCGGAGCGCTCAAAGCGATCGGGTGCGGTGTCGACCGGATTGCGAGGGATCCAAGGCCAGAAACCTGGCGTCGCCTTGCCGCGTCTTTGCGGTCTCCATGGTCGCATCCATGCGTCAGCCGAGGCGTGAATTTGCGTGAATCCTGCAGTGCGCAAGCTGTCTGTGACGCGAGCGCTGGGTATGGTGACGGACCAGCATCTCTGCCTCTTCAGCCCCTCAGCCCCGACATGCCCCCCTTGCCAATCCCTGACCTCGCCGAACGCCTGGACCGCCTGCCGGTGACGCGGCTGCACATGATGGCCATGCTGATGTGCGGGATCGGCATGACGATCGACACCCTCGAGATGGCGTTCGGCGGCGTGCTCGGCACCGTGTTCTCGACGCAATCCGCGCCGGTGCCACCCAGTGAACTGGCTTTGCTGCTCTCCGCTGTATTCCTGGGTGCCGTGCTGGGGGCGCCTCTGCTGGGCTGGTGGGCTGACCGGCAAGGCCGCCGAGGCGCATTGGTGGGCCTGATGTTGTGGATCGCGCTCGCCTCGCTCGGCGCGGCCCTCGCAGACGGCGTAGGAGAAATCACGCTGTGCCGCTTCCTTGCCGGCCTCGCGCTCGGCGGTTATCCGCCCATCGTCATTGCCTATCTCACCGACCTGCTGCCGCCGCAGCGGCGAGGCACGCTGATCTTTCTTAGCCTCACGCCGTCGTTGCTGGGGCCGCCGGCCGCCATCTTCATGGTTCGTTGGCTGGCTCCGCTGCAACCGCTCGGGATCGAGGGATGGCGTTGGGGCTTCCTCGTGGGGAGCGCCTGCGCGCTGCTGTCTGCACTGTCCTTCCTTGCCTTGCCAGAGTCGCCGCGTTGGCTGCGCGCCCGCGGTCGGGAGGCAAAGGCGGAAGCGGTCTTGCAGAGCTTCGAGCGCTCTCCCACCGTGCTTGTCGCGCAACGCGACAGCTCGGCCTCCTCGTCGGCGAGAGACTCTTCGGCTCAGGAAGACGCAGCCCTGCCCATTCACGCGCGTCGGCGCTGGCTGGCGGTTGTCGGCCTGTTCTCGCTCAGCCCCTGGGCCACCATTGCCTTCCCGTTGTTGACGGGCGCCGTGCTCGCCCAGCGCGGCTTCAAGCTCGACGCGGCGCTCCTGATCTTCGGGCTGTCGTCCATGGGCCCGCTGGTAGGCACACTGCTCGCATCGAGCCTGATGGACCGGGTCGAGCGCAGGGTGGCGATGGCGGCCTGCATCGTCGCAATGCTCGCCTGCGGCGCGGCGTTCAACTTCAGCACCGGGACGGCGGCGCTGATCGTGGCAATGGGCCTGTTCAACCTGGCCGTGTCGCTCTACGTACCGCTGCTGACTGTCTACAGTGCAGAGTTGTTCCCGACGCACCAGCGCGCGTCCGCCACGTCGGTGGCGTGGGCGATCAATCGCCTCGGGGGGGCACTGGGGCCGCTGCTGCTGGTGCCGACGCTGCGTGGCGCCGGGCCGGCGGTGATGTTCGCGGTCGTTGCGGCAAGCCTCGTGGCGACGCTCGCAGTGCTGGCCACCTCGCCGCGCGGGCGACAGCGCCAGACGGTCAGTTGACGTCGTCACAAGCGGTCAGCACGACCTCTGCACGCCGCTGGTCGACGCAGCCGCGCCCCTCGGTGAATCCGGCCAGCATCCCAACGAGCAGCGCTCGGGCCGCCTCGCGTCGGCCGGCCGACCGCCATTGCTCCGCCAGGCTGGTCGCCGCGCGCACCTCCCACGCTCGCGCGCCCTGGTTGCGGGCCAGTGCCAGCGCGCGCAGCAGCAAAGGCTCGGAGGCCAGGCGCTCGCCCTGTACACGCAGCACCTCAGGAGCGCACCAGCCAACCGTGCCGGCCTCCACCCGCTCCAGCACCGCCGGGCTCACGAATTCGGGCGCCAGCGTGCTCAGCATGTCCGACTGCATTTCGTTGGTCCGATCGGTGTCCCCGAGCCGCACGCGCATCGCCTCGACATCGTGACCGCGCACAGTGAGCGCCTTGCAGTAGGTGTGTGCCCATGCGATCCAGAAGCTCTGGAAATGCGTGAGTTCGTGGTCCACGAGGCGAGCCAGGTAGGACAGGGCAAGCTGGTCCTCGCCGCGCCAAAGCAGGATGGGCATGATCGCCAGCGACAGCGCCTGGCTTAGCGCAAAGGGATGGGCGCCCTCACAGAAGCGCAACAGTTCCAGCGCACGGTCGAGCGCCTCGTCGGCAAAACCCTGCAGCCAGCGGATGCGGGTCTGCAAGATGCCCATCGACACGGGCGGCGGCATCTGCGTGTAGGTGCCAGCGCGCCAGGGGCCGGCGTGTTCGAGAACGCGCACACAGCTTGTCCATGCCGCTTCATGTTCTCCGAGGTAGTGCCTGCCGAGCGCGTCGAAGCGCCATGCGGCCATGGTCGCGGCGGCATGGGTCGGGTCAAGGGGGTCTCTCGGCAAGGCGGCGTACCGCGCGGCACGGGCGACGACCGTCGGGTAGTCGCCGCGGCCGAATGCGTTGGCGGACAACGCGAACAAGGCCATGCGCTGCTGCGCCGCTGATCCGTTGCGGCCCAGCTCTTCGAGTTGCGCTGGCGCCTCGGCAGGGACCGCACGATCCAGCAGGCACTGGCCGCCCACCATGCATAGGAGAGTAAGCAGCCGAAGCTCCAGTTCGACCTGCGGCTCGCCGTGGGATCGCAGGGCAGCCAGCGCGTCAAGCGCTCGTGGCTGGAACTCGTCGTTCAGGCCGATCTCGAGTTGCAGCCGACCCGACTCGATCACCAGTTCCGCGCCCAGTACTGGGTCGGCGCCCGGGCCGTGTGCCCAGTCCAGCGCTGATCGAACGTCCGGCATGGATCTGGCATGGGCCGATCGCCAGATCGCCAACGTGGTTCCCGGGTCACGCAGCTCCGCGTTGGCGCGCGCGAGTGCGTCGCGGATGCTCACCGCATGGCGTCCGCCTACCTCGTGGGCGTCGCCGTCCTCTACCAACCTCTCCGCGGCGTACAACCGGGCGACAAACAGCAGGCGATAGCGCCCGGCGCCCCCAGTCTCCAGCACGACCAGGGAGCGCGACACCAGATCAAGGAGAGAGGCGATCACCCGTTCACGCGTGATGCGCCCGCAGCCGGCCACCTCGACGGCGGCCTGCAGGTCGAAGCTTGAACGGAAGACCGACAAGCGGTGCAGCACCGTCCGCATGTCCTCGTCCAGCAGGTCGTGGCTCCAGTCCAGCAGGGCCTGCAGCGTCTGGTGACGCGGCAGCACCGTGCGGCGCCCACGCCGCAGCAGGCGGAAGACATCGTCCAGTCGGTCTGCCAGGGCGTGGATGCCGAGGCTTCCTACGCGCGCTGCGGCGAGCTCGATGGCCAGCGGCATGCCATCCAGGTGGTGGCAGATGCGTATCGTCGCTGCCAGATTCGCGGGCGACAGGCGGAAGTCGTTCGCGCTCGCAGTCGCCCGCTCGACGAACAGCTGGATGGCCGCGAAGGCCAGCGCATCCTCGAGGCTCACATCTGTTTCCACGGACGGCAACGCCAGCGCGCCCAGGCGATAGACGGCTTCCGTCTCCGCCTCCAGCGGTTCGCGACTGGTGGCCAGGATGCGAACCGCCGGAGCGAACCGCAGCACACGCTCCGCCAGTGCGGCAGCCGCTGTGGCCAGGTGTTCGCAGTTGTCCAGGACGATCAGCAGGTCACGTGGCGCCAGTGCTTCTTCGAGGACGGACCAGGGGCATGGCTCAGGGGCAGTCACGCCGATTGCCGTCGCGAGCGCGTGTGGGACCAACGAGGCATCATCGAGTGGCGCAAGGTCAACGAAGCACGCACCGTCGGCATGCCGGGCCGCGGCTGCGTCTGCAAGCGCCAGCGCCACGGTCGTCTTGCCCATGCCGCCAGGCGAGACAAGCGTGACCAGTCGGAATAGTTCGAGCTTGGAAGACAACGCGGTCAGCTCCTGCTCGCGGCCGACGATGCCCGTCAGCCGGGTGGGCAGGAGGCGGGGCGACATCGACACGACCGTCGCTCCAGGCGCCGAGCCCTCAAGTTGACGCTGCACGCGCATGCCCTCTGCCTGGGTGACGTTCATGACGAAGCTGTACCCACGCCCCGGCAAGCTCGCGATGTAGCGACTGCCGTCCTGACCATCGCCGAGCGCCTTGCGCAGCAGCGACATGTGCACACGCAGGCTCGATTCCTCCACCACGGTACGAGGCCAGACCTGCGCAAAGAGGTCGTCATGGCTCACGACGTCGCCGGCGCGCGTCACCAGCGCGATCAGCAGGTCCAGAGCGCGACCACCGAGGCGGACGGGACGCCCGCCATCCAGCAGGAGTTTGCGCGCCGGATCGAGCGTGAAGCGCCCGAAGCTGAGCACCCTCTCAAATGCGGGATCCGGCGCGGGTGCGGCGTTCGCGTCGGGCATGTCGCCTAGAAGTCGCGGCGCAGTGTGGCCAGCCAGGTGCGCGGGGCGTTGTAGTTGGCCGCGTCGACATCGGCCGACGGGATCATCGTGCGAAGCACGACGTGCGTCCGGTTCGTGGCGTTGCGCACGCGCACCGAGACGCTCCAGGGGTGCTCGGGGCTGGACCAGTTCGCGCTCAGGTTGATGTAGGTCTGCGGCCCGATGGCGAGGGCTGGGTTGTTCTGCACGTCGGCGAACTGCTTCGCCAAGCGCTGCAGCGTGGCGCTGAACTCCAGGGACGATCCGTTGGGCAAGGGCTGGGCGTGGCTGAACCGCGCCGACAGGGACAGGTGCGAGGCATAGGGCAGTTCATTGCCGACGTAGTTGCTCAAGGCGGYACCGGTCGGGTTCGCGAACTCGTCGATGCGGCTGCGCAGCAGCTCTACGGCCAGCGCCAGCTCAGTGCGCGCGGCCAGCTTGGCGGCCATGTCGATGTCGACGCCATAGGTCTTGGCACGGCCGGCATTGACCAGCACCTGGTCGGGCACCAGCACGCCGTTGATCACGGTGTTTTGCAAGGACGCCAGATATTCGCCATAGCGGTTCAGGAATAGCACGACATCCGCCGTCAGCCGCCCGCCCGCCAGCCGCCACTTGCTGCCCAGCTCCCAGGTGCTGACCTTCTCGGGCCGGGCCGCGTAGGTGGAGGCGCGCTCCGACGCGGTGGCGCGGTTGAAGCCGCCGAACTTCTGGCCCATCGCGAAGCTGGCGTACAGGAAGTGGTCGTCGCTGCGCTGCCAGTCCACACCCAACCGGGGCAGCAGGCCATGGCTGGTGGTCGACAGGTCGGTCGCGTTGTAGACCTCCTTCGTGCGCTGTTGCTGGGCGTCGAGCGTCCAGAACCGGTTGCCGCCGGTCTGGTTCGTGCGGTAGGCGCGCAGCCCGGCGGTCAAGCCGAACTCGTTGGTCCATTGGTAGTGCGCCTGGCCGTAGATGCCTACGTCGGTCGTCTCCAGGTGGGTCTGGCCTTCGGTGTCGATGCGGGCCCGCGGCGGCAGCGGGATCTGGTCGACGATGCGATCAAAGTCGAAGCGGTCGGACACCAGCATCAGGCCTGTCGTCCAGTCCAGTCGGTCCTGCCGCGCCTGCAACTGCACCTCCTGCGAGAACGCCTTCTGTTCCACCGTTTGGGACAGCAGGTAGCGCAGCGTCGCCTTGCCGCCGATGTCGGCAATCGTCGGGTCGTCCCGATAGGCGCGGTAGCCGGTGAAGGAATGCAGGTCGATGCCGTTCCCCAGCGGATGCGTGACCTTCAGCTGCAGCCCGCCGGCAACGCGCTTGAACGGCCCGGGCGTCGCCATCACGAAGGTCACCCGCGGGGCCGACTGCGGGTCGTTGAGCGGGAAGTTGCCAGTGTTCGTGTCGGATCGGTCGATGAGGCCATCGACCGCCAGCACCGCGTCCGTGCCCGACGGCTGCTGCAGGCGCAGCTTGGCGCGGAACTGGGTGGCGTCGAGTGCGTTGACACGCTCGCCGGTCGAGGCGTTCGTGCCGAAGCCGTCGTTGCCGCGTCGCGACAGCGCGAAGCTGCCCGACAGCGGACCGTCGCCGATGGGGCCGTTGACGTAAGCGTGCAGCTCGGCATCACGGTAGTTGCCCAGGCTCACCGAGCCCCAGGCCACCGGCGACCGGGTCGGGTCGAGGGAGATGACGCGCACCGCGCCGGCCGTGGAGTTCTGTCCGTACAGCGTGCCCTGCGGCCCGCGCAGCACCTCGATGCGGGCGATGTCCGGCAGGTCCCACAGCGCGGTGGCATAGCCGCGGATCAGCGGCACGTCGTCCACGTAGATGCCAACCGCCTGGCTCATCGCCGGCACCGACACGCCCATACCGCGGATGCCCACGGCCTGCGGCTGGTTGCTGAAGCCGTTCGGCACGGTGACACCCGGCACGGTGCCGACCAGGTCGCTGAGCTGGGCCGTGCCGCTCGATTCGATGGCGTGCTGGTCGACGACGCCGACCGACAGCGGCGTGCGGCCCAGCACGGTCTGCCGGCGTTGCGCGGTGACGATGACGGGCCGCAGCGTGACGGCGGACGACGAGGCTGCCGCAGCTGATGCGGCTGGCTCGGGCGGCGTGGCGGCCTCCTGCCCGAGTGCAGGCCAGGCGAAGGCGGCCAGCAGCAGACCGGCTATCAGCCTGTGCGCGCCGCCGCGCTCGCCATCGCTCATTCCCCTGTGCACCATGTCGACCCCACTCCACCCTGCTGCGCGCCGACATGGCGGGCCTGCCGGGAATGATCGCCGTGGCGTGCCGGCCGGCCGCGTGAATCGGTGTGAAAACTGGTGAGGCCGCCCGGTTTGCCCGGATCAGTGGAGTTCGTCCATCAGGGTGCGCGCCGCCACAAGGTCGGCGGTGCCATGACCCTCGTCGAATCGTTCGTAGACGCCGGACAGCAGCCGACGGGCTTCTGCGCGCCGATCCTGGCCGCACCACAGCCGCGCCAGGCTCGTCGCGCTGCGCAGCTCCCATGACAGCGCGTTCTGCGACCGGGCGATGTCCAGCGAACGCGTGAATGCGGGTTCGGCGTCGCCAGCCGCCTGCGACGCGCCGCGCAGCCCGTTCTCGGTATGGGCACGCAGAATCTCGGGCGCGCACCAGCCCACCACGCCGCTGTCGACCCGCTCGACGCCGACCGTGGACACGGCGCTCTCGACCAGCGTGCCCAGCATGTCCAACTCGCCCAGGCCGGACAGTGCCTCGACCGGCCCGAGCTCGATGCCCAGGCGCAGCGGCCCGCCGTCGGCACGCGCAGCGAGTACCTTGTCGTAGCTGCGTGCCCACGACTGCCAGTAGGCCTGCGAGTGCCAGTCCGCATGACGGCGCAAGCGCTCCACCAGCACGGCAGCGCGATGGGTCTCGCCACGCCAGAGCGCGATAGGAATCGCCGCCATGGCGAGCGCCTGGCTCAGCGCCAGCGGGTTGCTACCTTCGGCATGCGCCTCCGCTTCAGAGGCGCGCTCCACAGCCCGGTCGCAGGCGCCCTGCATCCACAGCATGCGGGCCTGCAGGATGCGCATCGACACCGACCGCGGGATATGGCCGATGTACTGGCGGTAGGCGTTGCCGGCGGGGTAGTGGAGCACTCGTTCGGCCAGCGGCTTGGCCGCCTCGTGCTGGCCGAGGTAGTGGTGGCTCAGTGCGAGGAAGCGATCGGACAGCAACACCGCGGCCGGCTCGTCCGGCTCGGGCGCGTAGTGCCTGACGCGGCGTGCCATCTCGCCGACCTTGCGGTAGTCGCCGGCTCCGAACGCATTGGTGCATAGGCTGAACATGGCCTCGATGCTTTGCGCGGGAGAGTTGAGCTGTGCGGCCAGTTCCAGCGTCCTTTCGATATTGGCGGCGTATGCGAAATTGCGACCCTTCGTAAAGGACCCGTGGAAGCATCGCGCCGAACACAGACGCAGTTCCAGCGCGGGTTGCGCGGGCTGCAACGTGTGAACTGCCTCCATGGCGAGGTCCACCCAGGCGCGGCATTCGTCAATCAGCCCGAGCTCGTTGACGAGGTCAAACGCCGCGGCAGTGAGCTGCACGCCCAGCAGCGCGTCGCCGTCCGGCGAGAAAGCCCAGTCCATGCCGGCGCGAATGTCGTCCATCATCCGACCGTAGCGCTGCAGCCACTCGTCGATCGGCAGGGTGTCGCGTTGAGGCATGGCCCGCAGCAGCGCGTCGCGGAAGTAGGTGGCGTGGGCGACAGCCAGCCGTCGTGCTTCGCCGCTGGACGCCAGCTTGTCGGCCGCGTACGTGCGGGTGGTGTAGAGCAGGCGGTGCTGGACCGTGAGGCCGCTGGCGTCCACCGCCACCAGCGACTTAGCTGCCAGGCCCAAGACGCCGTCCACCACCGCCTCGGGTGACAGGTCGGCGCTGGCAAGCACGGCAGAAGCCGATTCGAGCGTGAACGCTGAGCGGAAAATCGACAGCCGGCGCAGCACCACGCGCTCGACGTCGGTGAGCAGGTCGTGGCTCCAGTCGAGCAGGGCCTGCAGCGTGCGGTGGCGCGGCAGCACGGTGCGCCGGCCGCGTGTGAGCAGCATGAACATCTCGTCCAGGCGCGCCGCCAGTCCCTGCAGGCCTAGGCTGTCGATGCGGGCGGCAGCGAGCTCGATGGCCAGCGGCATGCCGTCGAGCTGCCGGCATAGATGGCAGACGACGCCGACGTTGGCCGCGCTCAGCGCGAAGCTGTCCGAGTTGGCGCTGGCACGCTCGGCGAACAGCTGCACGGCTGCGAAGGTGCGGGCCTGCTCCAGCGGTGGCGGCTCGTCCAGTACCGGGGCCTCCAGCGCGGCCAGCCGGTGCACCCACTCGCCTTCGGCGTCCAGCGCCTCGCGGCTGGTGGCGAGGATGTGGGTGCGCGGCGCCTCGCGCAGCACGCGTTCTGACAGCGCCGCCGCGCCGTCGATGACGTGCTCGCAGTTGTCCAACACGATCAGCATGCGACTCTCGCGCAGCGGTTCGCGCAGCGTTGCCCAGGGGTCGGCGGATGAGATGGACACGTTCAGCGCCGAGGCCAGCGCAAGCGGCACCCGCCCGGGGTCGGACAAGGGGGCCAGGTCGACGAACCAGACCCCGTCCGGAAACCGCGCCAACTGCGACTCCGCGACCGCCAGCGCGACCGTCGTCTTGCCCATGCCGCCCGGCCCGACGATGGAGACCAGTCGCTGGGTCGCCACACGTTCGCCGAGTGTCCGGGTGATGGACGACCGGCCGATGGCATGACTCAGCCGCGCCGGCAGGTTGTGCATCGGACGCAGGGGCGTCGGAGGTGGATCCTGGGCAGCAGCGGGCTCCGTGGACCTCGCCGACTCCTCCGGCGCATCGACGGTCACCACGGGGACGACGAAGCTGTAGCCGCGACCCGGGACGTTGGCGATGTAGCGGGCGCCCGCCACGCCGTCGCCTAGCGCCTTGCGCAACGCCGAGACGTGCACGCGCAGGCTGGTTTCTTCAACGACAGTGTGCGGCCAGACGCGGGCTTCCAGCTCCGCCCGGCTCAGCACCTCGCCCGAACGTTCGGCGAGCGCGCAGAGCAGGTCGAAGGCGCGCCCGCCAAGGCGCAACACCTTGCCGTGCTCCAGCAATTGCTTGCTCGCGCGATCGAGGACGAAGGGTCCGAATGCGAGCGCCGGCAAGCCTCCACGCGTGTCGGTTCGCATCGTCTGTTGTGTGATCGGGGCCAGTCCGGAAGGTGTGGAAGCCTCCGGGAAGTGGCAGAAATATAACTGCACCAGCCCTGAAGGCCTTGGAAAGACCTGCTCAACGCTAGCGCTCCCCGGCGAGACTTCAGGGATTGGTCCGATGCCGTTGAGATCGCAAAGTGCCTGGTGTCGGGGACGCCCTCAGAACGCCCAGCACGAGCAGCCGAGCGCCCCCCAGAAGCTGCGGGCGTCATCGGCCGGCGCGGCGCGGTCCCAGGCATGGGCATGCGCGTGCACGCCGCAGGCGTTCGCGCAGTCACAGCCCAGGGCGGCGCGTTCTCCCGTCCGGGTGAACAGCCCGGCCGCCGGATTGCGGTGCTGGTAACCTCCGAAGCGGCGCACGGGGCTCCAGTCCGGGCTTGCTGGCGGCAGCGGCGGCGCCACGTTGGCAAATGCACCACTGGCGTGCACGATGCGCCCGCCCATGACGGTGAGCTCGGACTGCAGGTCGGCAATGTCGCCATCGCTGACCTGGAAGTAGTCGGCCGACAGCACCGCGAAGTCCGCCCATTGGCCCACCGCTATCTGGCCCTTGCGACCCTCGTCGTGGCTGAACCAGGTGTTCGCCTGCGTCCACAGCTTGAGCGCCGTGTGACGGTCCAGCAGATTGCGCTCGGCGGTCATCTGCAGGCCGCCGACGGTCTTGCCCGTGACCAGCCAGCTCAAGGAGACCCAGGGGTTGTAGCTGGCAACCCGCGTGGCGTCGGTGCCGGCGCCCACGGGGAGTCCGGCCTCCAGCATCGCCTTGATCGGTGGCGCTGCCTCGGCGGCGCGGGCTCCGTAGCGCTGGACGAAGGCCTCGCCCTGGTAGGCCATGCGGTGCTGCACGGCGATGCCCCCCTGCAGGAGCGCCACGCGGTCGATGTTGGGCGGAGAGATGGTCTCGGCATGGTCGAACCACCAGTGCAGGCCGTTGAACGGCGTGTCGCGGTTGACCTTCTCGAACACGTCCAGCGCCCGGTCGATGGACTCGTCATAAGTCGCATGCAGCCGGAAAGGCCAGCGCTTTTCCACCAACAACCGCACGACGTCCTCCAGCTCGCCTTCCATGCTCGCTGGCAGCTCGGGCCGGGGCTCGCGGAAGTCCTCGAAGTCTGCCGCGCTGAACACCAGCATCTCGCCCGCGCCGTTGTGGCGGAAGGTGGGCGAGCCGGATAGCGGCGGCAGCATGTCCGTCCAGCGCCTGAAGTCGCCCATCTCGCCGCCCTTGTTCTGAGTGAAGAGGTTGTAGGCGATGCGCACGGTCAGCTCGTCGGCGGCCGCGAGCTTCTCGATGATCTGGTAATCGTCGGGATAGTTCTGGAAGCCGCCGCCTGCGTCGATGACGGAGGTGACGCCCAGGCGGTTCAGCTCGCGCATGAACAGGCGCGTGGAGTTGACCTGGTCCTGCGCGTCCAGCTTGGGGCCCTTCGCCAGCGTCGCGTAGAGGATCAGCGCATTGGGCTGGGCCAGCAGCAGGCCGGTGGGCGTGCCGTCCGGCGCGCGCTGGATGCGGCCGCCGGGCGGGTCGGGTGTGTCCTTGCCGTAGCCCACGGCGCGCAGCGCGGCGGCGTTCAGCAAAGCGCGGTCGTAGAGGTGCAGGATGAACACCGGTGTATCCGGCGCCACCGCGTTCAGTTCCGCCAGCGTCGGCAGGCGCTTCTCGGCGAACTGGTGCTCGCTAAAGCCACCCACCACGCGCACCCACTGAGGCGGCGGTGTCACCTCCACCTGCTGTTTCAGCATGGCCATCGCATCGGCCAGGCTGCGCACACCGTCCCAGCGCAGCTCAAGGTTGAAACTCAGGCCGCCGCGGATCAGGTGGGTGTGGCTGTCGATGAGGCCTGGGATAAGGCGCTTGCCGCGCGCATCGACCCGCCGTGTGGTGGCGCCAGCCAGCGCCACCACCTCGGCCTCGCCACCCACGGCGACGAGTTGGCCGTCCTTCACGGCCAGGGCGCTGGCTTGTGGCTGCGCCGGGTTCAGCGTGGTGATCCGGGCGTTCGTGACGACCAGGTCTGCGCTCATGTCTGCCTCTCCTTCGTCTGGGTCTCGATGCCGGTGATCCGGGGCACGCAGGTCTGCTTGAACCACGCCACGCTGACGTGCTCGCGGTTCAGCATGCGCAGCGCCAGCGTACCGAGTTGCTCGCCGGTGGCGATGCCGAGCAGGCCGAGCAGCGCCACTGCCGGCGGGGCGGGCGATTTCACATGCAGCACCGCATAGACCACGCCGACCAGCAGGCCAGCGGCCAGCGACAGGAGATAGACCTTCATCGGGAGCCCCTTCGTGATTCGTTCAGTGGCCGCTCTCGGAGGCCGAGAACATCGTCGACGCGTAGACGATGCCCAGGCCGTAGGCGCCGCCGTGCTTCTGCGCGATGTCGGTCGTGAGGCCGTAGGTCTCGCCGCGCGCCCAGTCGCGCTGCAGCTCCAGCAGGTATTGCAGCGAGGTCATGGGCCGTGCGCCGGCCTGCACCATGCGCTGCAGCGCGTGGTCGTGCGCCGCGCTGCTGACATCGCCGCAGGCATCGGCGATCACATACACCTCAAAGCCCTGCTCCAGCGCCGACAGCACCGGGCCGACGATGCAGACGGAAGTCCACAGGCCCGCCATCACGAGGCGGTTTCGGTCCAGGCGATTGATCTCGACGGCGATGTGCTCGTCCTCCCAGGTGTTCATCGACGTGCGGTCGATGACCTTGTGACCGGGGAAGGCCTGCTTGATCTCGTCGAACATCGGTCCGCTGAAGCTCTTCTCGGCCACGGTCGTCAACACCGTGGACACCTTGAAACCGGCGGCGGCCTGCGCGATCAGCGCGGCGTTGTTGCGCAGCTCGACCAAGTCGATGGACTGCGTGGCGAAGGCCATCTGGGACTGGAAGTCGATCATCACCAGCGCGTGGTTGCTTGGGTCGAGCAGGGCTTTGGCGGGGGCGGCTTTGGCTATGGACATGGCGTACTCCGGAAGGGTGGGTTGCGGTTCGTTCAGAGTAGGAAGCCGGGCGTGCATCGGCATCCCTCAGATGGCAGAGCGCGCACTCGTCTCTTTGGGCTCCTGGCGATGCGCGATCCATGCCGCGCCTGCGACCAGCGCACACGCCAGCCACAGGCAGTTAAAGCTCAAGCCCGCATAGCCGATGGCGCCCAGCGCCGAGCCGGCCGCGAAGGCCATCACGACGGGCCACAGCGCCGCCGCGCGCGTACGGGTGCCGGCATCGGCCCGGCCGGTGGCCACGGCCAGCAAGTCGATGGTGAGCTGGGTCACGTTGCCGGTCATCACGGTCGTCTGCACCGGCCCGGCCAGGCTGGTGCGCATCAGCGCGTTCTGCACGCCGATGGCGGCGATGAGCAGGAAGCCGATAACGACTGACGGCAGGTCGTCGGGGTGCTGCGGCAGGCCCGCCCAGCCGGGCGCCAGCGCAGCCAGCGCGATCAGCAGGCTCAGCACGCCCAGCAGCCAGGTCGTGGCCGCCATGCCGCGGCGGCGCATGACGGCCTCCGCCTGGTTGGCCAGCACCACGCTGAGAATGAACACCGGGAGTGCCAGCGACTTGGTGAGGATGTCGACATGGCGGTTCACCAGCTCGGCGCCGATCAGCACGAAGTTGCCGGTCACGTGGGCCGTGAACAGGCCGAACAGGCCGATGAAGCCGCAGGTGTCTACGTAGGCCGCCGCCATCGCCAGCAACGCCGGACGGGCTCGGCTCACGTCCGGCGCTCCACCTGGGCCGCGTACAACAACGCCGCAGCCAGGGCGATGTGCTCCCAGAAGCCGTTGAAGGCATGCGCGCGGTCCGCCCCGGGCGGCAGCGGCCACCAGCGGTGTGCCAGGAAGGTGGCGGCCAGCGTGAAGGCCGCCAGCGCTACGCCACCCAGCCAGGCCAGGCGCCCGCCGCTGAGCAGCAGCGCAGAGCCGCCAAGCTGCAAGGCGATGACCGCGGCCGTGATCGGTACCACGGCCACGCCGCCCAGCAAGCCCGCCACCTCGGCCTGCGCACCAGCGAAGTCCAGCAGCTTCAGCACGCCGCTGATCAGGTAGGGCAGCAGCAACCCGAGCAGCGCAAGCCGTCGCCACGGAGCGGGCGTGGCGGGCTTCAGCGGGATGACCACGCCGGCCTCACGCCACGGCAGCGCGGCCGGCCAGCAGCTGGCGCGCCACGGTGGCCACGCGCTTGCCGAGGTGCTCGGCCGTCTGCAAGTCGGCGGGCGGCGGTGCCACATCGGGGCCTTCGTCGGCGTTGGACTGCGCCGCCGCGCCGAGGAAGAAGCCGTGTCGGTTGGCGGTCTCTTCGGTGGACTTGGAGTTGTTGTGGCCCGGAGGCAGGCCGAGGTTGACCCAGTGCATGCCGTGCTGCGCGGCAAAGATGGCCAGTTGCTGCAGCGTGGCCAGCTTGTCGCCGGAGCGCGCTGCCGAGTTGGTGAAGCCGGCCGCCACCTTGTCGCGCCACAGACCGCCCTTGGCGAACACAGTGCGCGAGGTCGCGTCCATGAACACCTTGAACTGTGCCGACGCGCTGCCCATGTAGGTCGGCGCCCCGAACACGATGGCATCGGCCTGGGCCAGCAGGTCCCAGTGTTGGTCGACATCGTCTACCGGCACCAGCGTCACGTCGACGTCGCCGGCCGCATCGGCACCACGCGCCACGGCCTGTGCCTGCCGCTCCGTGTGGCCGTAGCCGCTGTGATAGACGACGGCCAGGCGGATTTGAAAGGGGTTGCTCATGGGAAGTCCTTCTGAAAATGAGTTTGGGAGTCAGGTGCCGCGGCTGGGGAACCCGGCGAGCGGGGTCAGGAAGACGATCTGGCGCTCGCCGGACAGCAGTGCCGGCAGTTGCGCCTCGTAAGCGAGGCGGTAAGGCTTGGAGAGGTGGCGGGCGATGAAGTCGTCCCGCGAGCAGGCCCAGGTCTCGTAGAGCACCAGGGTGTCCGGTTCGTCCTGCATCTCATTCACCCAGGCGTTGATGAACTCGGGCTCGCGGGACATCGTCCTGACGATGTCCATCACCAGCCGCCTGCCCAGCGCGGTGTGTTCGGGCTTGAACGGCAGGTGCACGACGAAGGACACCTGCTCCTGGAGGGTGGCGGCTTTCATCGCTGCGCTGCCTACTTGGCCAGGAAGCCGGTGATGCCTTGAACGGTGGCGTTCGGCTCTTCTTCCATCAACCAGTGGCCTGCACGCGGGACGACCAGCTCGGTGACGTTTGTTGCCGCATTGCGCATGACCACTGCCTGCAGGCCGGCGAACGACTTCTCGCCGCCGACGGCCAGCACGGGCATGGTGAGCTTGGTCTTCATCGTCTCCAGGTTGTCCTTGGCATCCTGCCGGAAGGCCTGAAACTGCGACAGCGCGCCCTTGATGGCGCCGGGCCTGGCATAGAGCTTTGCGTAGTGGTTGCGCGTGCCCTCGTCGATCTTCTCGGGCTGGCCGCCGAAGTCGTTGTAGAAGCGATCCAGGAAAATGCGCTCGCGTCCTGCCAGGAGGCGGAAGACGTCCTTGCCATAGAAGTCGAAGTGCCACAGCTTGGGGTTGCGCACGACCTCGTCCCACGGCGGGATGCCAGGGGGCGGCGCATCCATCACGACCAGCTTCGTCGTCTTCGTCGGGTAGCTCGCGGCATAGGCATAGGCCACCATCACGCCTATGTCGTGGCCGACGACGTCGGCCTGATCGATGCCC
The DNA here is from genome assembly GCF_054049335.1 of Roseateles sp. P5_E1. Taxonomy (NCBI): domain Bacteria; kingdom Pseudomonadati; phylum Pseudomonadota; class Betaproteobacteria; order Burkholderiales; family Sphaerotilaceae; genus Roseateles; species Roseateles sp. P5_E1. The sequence continues at coordinate 25,931 of NZ_JBFUMN010000025.1, read as the reverse complement.
AGCACGTCCAGCACGCCGCGGATGTCCTTGGCCTGGTTCATCTTCTCGTAGCCGTTCTCGGGCTTGGCGGACAGACCGATGCCGCGCAGGTCGGGCACGACGACGCGGTGGTTCTTCGCCAGCTCGACGGCAAGCGGCGTCCACATGTCGCCCGTGTCGCCGAAGCCGTGCAGCAGCACGACGGCCGGGCCGCTGCCGCCGACGCGCACGTGCAGCTTCGTGCCGTTGGTGGCGATCTCCTGCAGCTTGAACGTGGCGGGATAGGGCTTGGGCTGGGCCATCGCGTGCGGCGCGGCCGCGAGCACCACGGCGGCCAGCAGGGCGGCTGCGAGCAGTTGCTTGTGGGAAGAGAACATGAAAGCTCCTTGGCAGGTGGGGTGGGATTCAGGTGCGATTGATGGACAGCCCGCCGTCGACGAGCGACGCGGTGCCCGACACGAACGACGAGTCGTCGGACGCGAGGTAGAGCGCCGAGCGGGCCAACTCCTCCGGCCTGCCGACGCGCTTGAGGGCATGCAGCCCGGTGACGAAGGCCTGTGACTCGGGCGTGCCATTCATGTCGCGGTACATGTCGGTATCGACCGCACCGGGCAGCAGCGCATTGACGCGCACGCCTTGCGGCCCGAACTCGGCGGCGAGCGCCTGAGTCAGGCCGATGAGGCCCGACTTGCTGGCCGCATAGGCCGCCACGCCCGGGAAAGCCGCGCTGTAGCCGACAAAGGTTGACGTGAAGATGACCGAGCCACCGCCGTTCTTCAGCATCTGTGCGATCTGGTGCTTGGCACCCAGGAAGGCGCCGGTCAGGTTGACCGCCAGCGTGTCGGCGAAGCCCAGGGCCGACACCTCGGTGGAAGCACCGGCCTCGCCCAGCGTGCCGGCGTTGTTGAAGGCCACGTCCAGCCGGCCGAAGCGCTGCACGGCCAGGGCCACCAGCGCCTGCGCATAGCCCTCCTCGCGCACGTCGCCGGCCAGAGCCAGCGCAGAGCCGCCACGGGCGTCGATCTCGGAGGCCAGATCCTTCAGCTCGGCGGCGCGCCGCGCGCCCACCACAACCTTCGCGCCCTCCGCGGCGAACAGCAACGCGGTCGCGTGGCCGATGCCCGAACTGGCGCCGGTGATGAGGGCGACCTTGCCCTTGAGACGTTGGCTCATACAGAACTCCTGATCCGTGTTTGACAGGCCTGAAGGTTGGGCGATGACAGCGTGAAGTGCGAGTGAATTGGCGCGATTCACGGTCAAGGCGGATGTGAACGACGCCGTGAAGCAGCCCGCTCGCAAGGCTTCACGGCGCTTCACTGGGCAGGGCATGTGCTTGTGCCGAACATGGTGGCGCCGGGCATGAGCCCAACAAGGAGAGAACCATGCTGATGCCTACTACCATCCGTGTCCGGGTCGCCCACCCCGAACCGCTCGTTCATCGCGGCATGGTGTCCACGCTCAGTGAAGACAGCCGCTTCCAGGTGGACGAACAGCGACCGGGTGATCCGCCCGTCGCCGGGACGGCGTCATTGCAGGTGCTCGTTACCGACCTGCCCCAAGGCGTCACTGCGGCGCTGCACCGCGGCGGACCAGCGCCAGCGGTGCTGGTGCTGTCCCACCTGGACGGCGAACTGAGCATCCGCGGTGCGCTGGAGCGCGGTGTGAAGGGCTATCTGACCCACGACTGCCTGCCCGAGCAGCTGGTTGATGCCGTGATGGCGCTCGCTCGCGGCCAACGCTACCTCCAGGGCAGCGTGGTGCAGCGCCTGGCCGATACCGTGGCGCAGGACCTGCCCACGCCGCGAGAGGTCGACGTGCTGCGCCTGATGGCCACCGGACTGTGCAACAAGGCCATCGCCGCAGAGCTGAACATCGGCTGCGGCACGGTGAAGACGCACGTCAAGGCGCTGCTGGACAAGCTCGGCGCACCCACCCGCACCGCCGCGGCAGACATCGCCAAACGCCGCGGCCTGTTGGATCCGGTGGCCGCGGGCCTCGCGCCAGACTGCTCGCTCCGCCGACGCGGCCGTGCAGCGGGCCGACATCTCCACGCGGCTGGCCACGCCCTCGCCTGAGCCTTCGCGAACTTTCACGCCGATTCACGCCGGGCGCGCGCCGCGCGATTGATGATTCGCAGGCGCGCATTGCCGTCGCGTGAAAGGAAGGGCCGCATGTTTATCGTGGGGGAATGGAAGGCTCTGATCGTCGTGCGCCCATGAGCTTCAGCGAAACTGCGGAGGCTGAACCCGGCGCTGGACCGATGGGTATCGCATTCGGCCCATTTTTTTTCGACCCTGCGCGCCGTGTGATCAGCGGCGGCTGCGGCCCGATTCGCCTGGGCAGTCGAGCGCTGCACCTCCTGGATGTGTTGCTCGAGCAGCCTGGTCGGCTGTACAGCCGTGATGAACTCGTAGCCCGCGTCTGGCCTCGCACCGTGGTCGAGGAAACGAGCCTGCGCGTGCACATCTCTGCACTGCGCAAGGTGCTGGGCGATGGCGTGGACGGCGCGCGCTATATCGCCAATGTGCCCGGGCGCGGCTACGCGTTCGTCGGAGAGACCAGGCCGTCACCCATTCCCGGGGTCAGCGAATCGGCTCAAGGACCGCTCACGTCCGCGCCAGCTTCAGGGCCGAGCGGGCCTGCACGCGCCGTGCCGCATCTCCCGCCGCGCCTGGCCCGCCTCATCGGTCGCGAGCACGCCATCGGCCACATCTCCGAGCTGTTAAAGCGCGAGCGGCTGGTGTCCATCGTAGGCGCGGGCGGTATGGGCAAGACGACCGTGGCGCTGGCCGTTGCAGACAGGCTGAGTCGAGGCTATGCCGATGGCGCCTATTTCGTCGATCTTTCGCAGCTGTCAGACCCAGCGCTGGTCGCCGCCGAACTGGGGCGGACCCAGGGGCTGATCGTGTCGCCGGGAGATTCACCTGCCGTCCTGGAAGCCACGCTGCATAGCAAGCAATTGCTGTTCGTGCTCGACAACTGCGAGCACGTGATCGACGCTGCCGCCTCGCTGGTCAGCCGGCTGATGCGCACCTGTTCCGGCGTGCATTTCCTGGCAACGAGTCGTGAGCCGCTCGATATCGAAGCCGAATGGGTATTCAAGCTGCCACCGCTGGCGCTGCCGGCGCCCGACGAATCGCTGGATCTGCAGCGTCTGCTTTCTTACCCGGCCATCCGGCTTTTCGCGGAGCGCGCGCAGGCCAACTGCGACACGTTCGAGCTGACGGACACCCACGCCACGGCAGTGCGCCGGCTGTGTGGTTTCCTGGACGGCATCCCGCTGGCCATCGAGCTGGCCGCAGCGCGTGTCGACAGCCTGGGCGTGCAAGCCCTGTCGCGACGTCTCGGCGACGCGTTCGAATTGCTCACCCGAGGCCGCCGCACGGCACTGAGTCGCCACCGGACCTTGCAGGCGGTGATCGACTGGAGCTATGACCTGCTCAGCGACAGCGAGCGKCTGGTSCTGCAGCGGCTGTCSGTGTTCCGSRGYGCCTTCGACCTGGACGGTGCGGTGGCGATTGCTGCATGCCCGCGCTTGAACCGGCAGCGCGTCATCGAGGATGTGCTCAGCCTGAGCGCGAAATCTCTCATCGTGCTGGAGTCAGCCGACGACGATGTGCTGCTGCACCGCCTGCTCTACATCACGCGGTTGTACGCCGAAAAGCGGCTGGCCAGTGGCGACGACGCACTCGACGCGCATCGCCGGCATGCCACCTTCATCGTCGAGGGCCTGCAGCGCGCGCAGGCGACAGGGGCCGGCATGTCCCGCTACCACTGGTCGCCGGCGCTGGGCTCCTCCCTCGCCGACGTACGCGCGGCCATCGACTGGGCGCTGGTCGACGAGAACGATCTTGTCCTGGGCGTGAGGCTCACCGCCGTCGCCAGGCGCGCCTACAGCGATGCCGGCCTGGTGGAGGAGTACTTGCGGTACATCGAAACGGCCCTGGCCAAACTGCCCCGGGTGGGCGCCGTCCGGGAAACGCTGGAGCTGCCACTGCGTATTGCGGCGAACTTCATGATGGGCTATGTGCCCGATGGCCGCGAGCGCTACCCGGCTGTCTTCTCGCGCATTCGTCAACTGCTGGAAACATCGGGGTCGGAGGCCGACCGCATCGAAGCCCTCTTCGGCATGAGCACGACGTCCTATGGGCAGGGGGACTACCGCCTGTCGCTCGCCTGTTGCGAGGAAATCCGCGGCCTGGCCACCGGCAGGTTCGAGCCGCTGTCCACTGCCATTTCGGACCGCATCTCGGCGCTGTGCCTGCACTCGCTGGGAGACCATGACGCTGCCGAGCGGCTGGCGCGGCGAGTCATTGCCTTCAATGGCGCGCGTGTGGGCCGGCAGTTCCTCAGCGAAGTTCCGTTCGGCGTGTCGATGGGCATTCAGCTGGCGCGCATCCAATGGCTGCGCGGTGAGTTTGGCACCGCATGGCAGACCTTGGAAGAGGCACGCGCGTGCAGCGAGGATGCCCACGTCTTCGCGCGATGCCAGGTGCTGGGCACCGCGGCCATACCGATGGCAGCGTGGCGGGGCGATGTGCCTTTGGCAACCCGTTGGGTGCAGGAACTGCAGGACCTGTCGGAGCGCCAAGGGCTGGCMTACTGGCTGGCCTATGCGCAGGCGTTCAGGCATGTGTTGTCGGGAGAAGCCATCGCGCGGGGCAGCGCCTTGGGGCTGACGATGACCAGCTGCGCTCCGCTGGGCGACATCGTCGCCACCCTTGATGAGACGCGCCCATCCGAAGCGACCCGGGCCCGCGTCGACCAGGGCGCGGTGGGCTGGTGTGCACCGGAGGTGATGCGCCTCGTCGCGCTCGATGAAATCAGCGACGCGCCGGCCAGCGCCGCGGCGCGACTGCAGCAAGCACTGAACCTGGCCGAGGCGCAGGGCGCGCGGTTCTGGATGCTGCGAATCGCGTTGAGCATGGCCAAGGCGGCGACGCACCCCGGCGACGGGCAGGACGGCATTGCAACGATGCGGGAGCTGCTGGCTGTCATCGACGATGGCAGCGCCATACCGGAACTGGTGGCGGCGCGCCTGCTGCTTGCGCGCGCCGACTGAGCCTGGAGATAGGCGACTGCCCATAGGTCAAAGCGACAGTGACAACGCCGACACGGCGCGCTGCAGCACGCCCGGCAGGCCCGCGCGGTAGACAGCCCGCACGAGCAGCAGTCCTTGATCGAACTCGACGAGTGCCCACGGCACGTGCACGGCGTGATGCAGCCCGCACTGCCGCACTTCGACGCGGCAGCCCGTTGCGCCGGCATGGCATGCGACGCCGGCGCGCGGCCAAATCAGCGCGAACACATAGTGCACCGTGGTGACGCCGTACTCACGCTCCAGATCGCATGCATCGCCGGGCAGGCGCGAGGGATAAGCCGGGCCGGTGCCGGGCAGGGAGCTCTGACGGGCTGCCTGCTGTTCGCCCAAGCTCGGCAATCCGTGGATGAAACGTGACAGCCCCGATGACGATGACGATGACATGGCGACTCCCGCCGTTGAACGCCCGGTGACTGTGGAAGCGGGCCGGGCGGCCAACACCATCCAAACGGGAGAGGCCGGCGCTGCCATCCGGGAGGCGTGCATCGCAGCCGGCTTGCCTAGCCTTGAGGCACACCACGGAACAGGTCGCAAGCCATGTGCCTCCATGCCTCTCACTGCCCCCGCCAGTCGGCCGCTCCAGCCTCGGCAGCGAACTTCTTCGACCTGATGTGCCAACGGCTCGTCGGCGAGGGCGGGCTCATTCCAGAGACGGCCTTGCGTGAACGCTGGCGCGAATACGGCCGGCCGTCGCAAGCGCTGGACGAGTTGCTGGACGGCGGCCGGCTGTGCAGCATCACCTCRCACGCGCAACGCTGGCTGCCGGCCTTCCAGTTGGACGCGAACGACCTGACGCCGCGCGCCGATGTTGCCGCCATCGCCGAGGAACTCGCGGGCGGCATGGATGCCGCCGAGATCCTGGCCTGGTTCGCCTGCCGCAACGCCGCGCTCGACGGCGAGACGCCCATCGCCCGGCTGCGCAGCGGCCTGCCCGCCGTGCTCGACGCCGCCCGCCTCGACCGCTTCATCGGCTCGGCCTGACCGAGCGGCGGCGCTCGCTGCCCGAGCCGACGAGCGCCCCTCGCCCCTGGCTCTCTCTTTCCTCGAAAGGTTTCACCATGCTTGGTCTTTCTTCACTCGGGGCCGTGCACACGGCCATCGCCCTAGTCGCCGTCATCAGCGGCTTTGCCATGACGCTGCGCTTCGGCCGCATCGGCACCGATCTCGCGTTGAGCCCCACCTACATCGGCTGCACGGCACTGGCCTGTCTGACGAGCCTGGGCATCTTCATGCACGGCGGCTTCAACGTCGCGCACAGCCTCGCGCTGATGACGCTCGTCGTGCTCGGTGTGGCCATCGCCGCCGGCCGTCACCGCGACACCAGCCGCACGGCGACCTATGTCGAGACGCTCGGTTTCTCGACGACGCTGTTCTTCCACATGATCCCGGCGCTGAACGAGACCTTCACGCGCATCCCCGTCGGCGCCCCGCTCTTCACCGGCCCGGACGACCCGGCGCTGCAAAGGCTCTTCGGCTTCGTCTTCGTCGCCTACCTGCTCGGCATTGCCCTGCAGGTGCGGCAGATCTGGAAGACGCCAGCTCCGATGCGCCGGACCTGGCTGGCTTGATGCCCGCACCCCTCCTCAACCACCCTGCCTGCCGGCACCCCTGAAAGGACTCGTCCCATGTCACATCCCATCAAGCGCGCCATCGCCGCAGGCGCCATGACGCTCGCCACCGCCACGACGATGGCAGCCGCACCCAAGCCGACGATCGTGCTCGTCCACGGTGCCTTCGCCGGTTCGTCCAGCTGGAATGGCGTCGTCGCCGAGCTGAACCAGCAGGGCTACCAGGTCATCGCCGCCGCAAATCCGCTGCGCGGCGTGGCCAGCGACGGCGCCTATGTCGCTGCGCTGGCCCGTTCCGTCAACGGCCCGGTGGTGCTGGTCGGCCACTCCTACGGCGGCGCCGTGATCTCGGCCGCAGCCAACAATATGCCGCAGGTGAAGGCGCTGGTGTTCGTCGCAGCCTTCGCGCCCGACCAGGGCGAAAGCGCGCTCGCGCTGACGGGCAAGTTCCCCGGCTCCACGCTGCCGCCCACGCTCGCCGCGCCGGTCAAGCTCGACGACGGTGGCGAAGACCTCTACGTGCACCAGGACAGGTTCCCGCAACAGTTCGCCGCCGATGTGCCGCTGGCGCAGGCCCAGGCCATGGCTGCGACGCAGCGCCCGATCAAGGCGACGGCGCTGTCGGAGGCCGCCCCCACCCCGGCCTGGAGGGCCATCCCGTCCTGGTCCATCTACGGCAGTGCGGACCTCAACATTCCGCCGCAGGCCATGGCCTTTATGGCCGATCGCGCCAAGTCCAGGAAGACCGTCGTGGTGCAGGGCGGCTCGCACGCGCTGATGGTGTCCCACCCGCGCGAGGTCGCCGCGCTAATCGTCGACGCCGCGCGCTGACGCGCCCTCCCAGCCACCTTTCGAGAAGTCTCATGAGCCCAGCATCAGCATCAAGCGAGGACCGGCCCGGCCCCGGCGGCAAGCAGTCCTCGATCGCCATCTATGCGCTGACGATCGGCGCCTTCGGTATCGGCACCACGGAGTTCGTCATCATGGGCTTGCTGCTGCAGCTCGCGGCGGATCTGCAGGTCAGCGTGCCCACGGCCGGCTTGCTGATCTCCGGCTATGCCCTCGGCGTCTTCGTCGGCGCGCCGCTGCTGACGGCCGCGCTCAGCAAGGTGCCGCGCAAGAAGGCCTTGCTGGCGCTGATGGCCATCTTCACGCTTGGCAACCTGGCCTGCGCGCTGGCGCCGAACTACGCCGTGCTGATGATCGCGCGGGTCGTCACGTCCCTGGCGCACGGCACCTTCTTTGGCGTGGGCGCCGTGGTGGCCGCCAGCCTGGTGCCGGCCGACCGCAAGGCTGCCGCAATCTCGACGATGTTCACCGGCCTGACGGTCGCGACGCTGCTGGGCGTGCCCGCGGGCTCGTGGCTCGGCCTGCACTTCGGCTGGCGGTCGACGTTCTGGGCGGTCTGCGCCATCGGCCTGGTTGCGATGGCGGTCATCGCTCGCTTCGTGTCGGCGCGCGAGGCGGGCTGTGGCAGCGGTGTGTCGCTGAAGGAGGAGCTGAAGGTGCTCGGCCGCCTGCACGTTCTGCTGGGCCTGACGGCCACGGTGTTCGGCTTCGCCGGCGTGTTCGCGGTGTTCACCTACATCCAGCCGCTGCTGACCCAGGTCACCGGCTTTAGCGACGCGGGCGTGTCGGCGATCCTGCTGATGTTCGGCATCGGCATGGTGCTGGGCAACGTCATCGGCGGCCGCCTGACCGACCGCGCGCCGGTTCGCATGCTGCTCGGCTCGCTTGCGGCCCTGGCCCTCGTGCTGGCGCTGATGGGCTTTGCCATGGGCCACCGCGTGGCCGCAGTGCTGTTCGTTGGACTGCTCGGCACCGGCGCCTTCGCGACGGTGTCGCCGCTGCAGTTGCGCGTGCTGAACCAGGCCCAGGGCGCCGGACAGAGCATGGCCTCCAGTCTGAACATCGCCGCCTTCAACCTCGGCAATGCGCTCGGCGCGTGGCTAGGCGGTGTCGTGATCGCGCGTGGCCCCGGCTTGGCCAGCMTGCCCTGGGTGGCGGCGCTGCTGACGCTGGGTGGACTGGCCGTGGCGGGCTACAGCGTATGGCGCGAGCGCGCTGCCACACGGGGCAGCGTCGCGCCGGGGCGGCTGCCTGGCCGACCGTCCCGGAGCAGTCTGTCGTGACGGGCCGCTCGATGCACAGGTTGACGCTGTGCCAAGCGCTCATGGCGAGCCTCTGCTGCCTGCCGCTCTGCAGCCGGGCCGAGCCTGGCGTGACGATCTACGGGCTGCTGGACACGACGCTGCGTTACGCGACGCACGCTGGCGCTGGTGGTCGTCATCTGTCCGGCATGAACGATGGCGCCTTCACCGGCAGCCGGCTGGGCTTGCGCGGCAGCGAAGACCTCGGTGGCGATCTGAAGGCCTTTTTCTCGATCGAGCAAGGCCTGGACCCTTCTGCCGGCACGCTGACGCAGGTCACGCCGTCGCCCAACTACGGCCAGTCGGCGGCACCTGCCGGCCGTGCGTTCGGCCGCGAAGCACTGATCGGGCTGAGCGCCGGCAAGGCCGGCACGCTGACACTGGGCCGGCAGTACACCTTGGCCAACGTCTATTCGAGCCGGTTCCAGCCGAACGCCAATCCGAACCAGGAGGTGCTCGCGCTGCTGGTCGGGCACCAGCTGGTCCGGCAGGACAACATGATGAAGCTGGCGGTCGAGGCGGGCGGCTTAAGCGCCAGCATAAGCCGGACGCTTGGCGAAGGTACGAACGGCGCCTCCTGGGCGGTCGCCGGCGCGTACAAGGCCGGGGTGCTGGATCTGGCCGCTTACGCAGCAGCCATGGACAGCGCGGGCCGGTCCGAGACGCGCCGCATTCAAGGGCTCGGCACTGCAATTGAACTCACGCAGGGGCTGAAGGCCTACGTCGGCACCATGAGGCGGCGCGACCGCGTCAGCGGCCAGGCCAACGACGTCTGGGTGGCGGCCCTGAGCTATGCGGCGGGGTCCTTCGTCTACACGCTCTGCGGCGGCGAAGACCGACAGCGACGGGTGTTCGAAGGCAGCAGGCAGCTGGGCTGGCTGCACGCGGACTACCTGCTGTCCAGGCGCACGGACGTCTATGCCGTCATCGATGCCAACCGCATCACCGGCGCCTACCCGCTGCCGGCGTTCATGACGCGGCGTGGGCTGCAGCGCGGGGCCGAACTGGGCCTGCGCCACCGCTTCTAACCCCCACCGAGTCGGCGCTCAGCGCGACGTGGACGCCTCGAGGAAGCGGCGCACCGCGGCGATCAACTCGGCGGGGCGCTCTTCCAGCACCCAGTGGCCCGCGCCGGGGATGACTTCTTCCGTCACATCGTCGGCGACATTCCTCATCACCGTCGCCATCGTCGCGCCATAGGATCGCCCGCCACCGATGGCCAGGATCGGCATTCTTAACCTCATCGTGGCGGCGAAGGCGCGGTTGTCGACGACGTCCTGGTCGAAGGCCTTGAACTGCTCGAAGGCCGAGTGCATGGCGCCGGGCTGGGCGTAGAGCGCCGCGTTGTGTGCGCGCCAGCTGTCCGGATAGCGATTGCCCGGCGCGGTGAACTCGTTCCAGAAGCGGTCCAGGTAGATGCGCTCGCGGCCGGCCACGAGGCGTTCGGCGTCGGCACCCCAGAACGACCAGTGCCAGACCGCATGCCGGCGTGCGATCTCGGTCCACGGCTCGATACCGGGAAGCGGCGCATCGAGGATGGCGAAGCGGCTGACGCGGCCGGGGTACTGCGCGGCGAAGGCATAGCCGACCATGTTGCCGATGTCGTGCGTGACCAGCGCCACCGACCGCACGCCCAGGGCATCCAGCACGGCCGCCAACTGGCGCGCCTGGGTCTTCTTGTCGTAGCCCCCTTCGGGCCGCGCCGACAGGCCCATGCCCCGCAAGTCCGGCACGACGACGGTGAAGCGCTCGGCCAGCTGGGCCGCCAAAGGCGCCCACATGTCGCCGGTTTCGCCAAAGCCATGCAGCAGCACGACAGTCGCGTTGCTCTTGCCGCCCCCACCGCCGATACGCAAGTGCAGCGCGGCGCCATCGCCCACGATGTCGCGGACGGCGAAGTCCGCGGGGAAGGCGGGAACGCCGGTGTCGGCCCGGCCAGGCAGTCCGGCGAACAGCAGCGCCGACAGCGCCCAGGGCGCGATGCGGCGCTGCCAACGAGGGCTGACCGGATGGATTGATGTGTCTCGTGGCACGGCTGCCTCCTGGACTCTGTGGCCGGCAGTCTTGCGGTCTGGCCGGCCCGGTGCATGACCCAAAGGAGAGAGGCCGGCCTGGCCCGACCGGCAGTGGGCGCGCGACGTCATCCCGCTGAAAGTGTGCTCACCCTTTTGAGGAGTCACCGTCATGAACCCACAGTCCCACCCCGCGCAACCCATCGCGCCGACCTGCAAGCCTCGCGGCCGCCACGTGTTCGGCTTGGCAATGCTGGCGTTGGGCCTGCACGCGGCGCACGCCATCGGCGCGCCGATGCAGTCCGCCGGCAAGTTGACCTTCGTCGACGCGAACACCGTCGTCGTCGCCGATTGGCGCGGCGGCCAGTTGCACACGCTCGCCCTGCCGCCGGCAGCGGCAGGTAAGCCGGCACCCTTCAACCTGAAGGACGTCTCGGGCGCCATCGCGAAGGTCCTCAACACCCGGCCGGAGAGCCTGCGCTTCGAGGACATGGCGGTGCGACCCGGCAGCGAGGTGGCCTACATCACGCTGTCGGTCGAAGCCAACGGCGCGGGCGCCAAGCCTAGGCCGGTGCTGGTGTCGGTCGACGCGGCCGGCAAGGTCAGCCGTGTCGACCTCGACCGCGGCCGGCGCGAGTCGGTCGCCATCGGCGATCTGCCCACTTCAGACAAGCACCTCTGGCGCGACACGCCGGCCGCGAGCTTCACCGTCACCGACATGAAGTTCCACGAGGGCAAGCTCTACGTGGCGGGGCTGTCCAACGCGAGCTTCGCGTCGGCGCTGCGCGTCTTCGACTTCCCGTTCAAGGGCGGTGCGGCGGTCAGCAGCGTCGAGATGTACCACCCGGTGCACAACCAGTTGGAGACCCGCGCGCCCATCCGCAAGATGGTGATCACCAACCTCAACGGCGAGCCGACGCTGGTGGCGGCGTTCACCTGCTCGCCGCTCGTGACCATCCCGTTGAAGGATCTGAAGGACGGCGCCCACATAGCCGCCAAGACGGTCGCCGAGTTCGGCTGGGGCAGCGCACCGGCAGGCATGGTGATGTTCGACGCGGGCCAGGGGCCGATGGTGCTGCTGACGCACTCGCACAARTCSGCCGACCTGATGTCSGTCRCCGACATYGCCGACRCGTCGACCAAGCCCGGCYTGTCCACGCCGATCAAATGGCCGGCCGAGCCCACGCTTGGCCTCAAGTCCACCTACGTGCCGATGCGCGTCGCGCACATCGACAACCAGGACGCGACCTTCTTCGCGGCGCTGCGCCGCAACGAGACGAGCGGCGCGATGGAGCTGGTCTCCATGCGCAAAGGGTTGTTCCTGCGCCTGAGCGACTTCGTCAACGAGTACGACTTCGCGGACTTCAAGTACCCGGCGAACGACCAATGGAGTGGCGTGCACCGCACGCTGCGCACCGACGAGGGCTTTGCCGACCTGGCGCCGCCAGCCAAGCCATGACGCTGGCATGCCGTCTTGTGGCGCTGCTGGCCCTGGGGGCTTCGGCAGCGATGCCACTGGCCAAGGCCGCCCCGGTCGAGATACACCCGGCAGGACCAGTGGTTCCAGAGAACCTGCTGCGGTTCGAGCTGCGGTTCGACCGGCCTCAGCGCGTGCCCTTCGACGTCGAACGGCTGAAGTTGCTCGATGGCCAAGGGATCGAAATCCAGCATGCGCTGCTCGATGTGGCGTTGCCCGATGCAGACGGCCGGCGCATCACTGTGCTGCTCGACCCGGGCCGCGTGAAAACCGGCGTCGGGCCGAACCTGGAAGCCGGGCGCGCCTTGAAGGAAGGCGCCACGGTGAGCCTGCTCGTGGCGGGCAGCGATGCAGATCCATCGCCTGTGGTGAAGACTTGGCGGGTGACGGCCGCCGTGTCGCATCCTCTGCAGCCGCAGCTGTGGCAGCTCGGCGTGCCGCGCCAGGGCTCACGCGACGCGCTGTCGGTCGACCTACGCGCACCCATCAGTTCGGCCGGTGAGCGGCTCATCGTGGTGGTGGATCGGCACGGGCACCGCGTCGAGGGCAGCGTGACGCTTGACGATGGGGACGCGACGTGGCGCTTCAAACCGGCGCGGCCTTGGGCAACTGGCCGTCATCGGCTGGTGACCCATCCCGGGCTCGAGGACGCCGCTGGCAACCGGCGCTGTGCAGCCTTCGAGGCGCCCATCAGGAGCGTGGAGACGTGCGAGGGAGCGAGTCTCGAGTTCACGCCAAAGCGCGCTTCTTGATGCGTTGCCCGTCCAACCCGATTCCCCAGTCATGGTTGCCCGACTTCTTCATCACCTCAACACCTTTCAAGGAAAGTCGAAATGGATCTAAAACTCGAAGGCAAGCTGGCTCTCGTCAGTGGCAGTACAGCCGGCATTGGCTACGCCATCGCGCGCACGCTGGCGCAGGAAGGCACCCGCGTCATCGTCAATGGCCGCACCCAAGCGGCTGTTGATGAAGCGATTGAACGGATACGCTCGGACACGGGAGGAACGGTCGAAGGCTATGCCGGTGACCTGAGCCGCGCCGCGGCAGCCGAGGAGGTTGTCCAGCGGCATGCCGGCATAGAGATCCTCGTCAACAACCTGGGCATCTTCGAGCCGAAGGGTTTTGAGGACATCCCCGACGAAGACTGGATGAGATTCTTCGAAGTCAACGTGCTCAGCGGTGTGCGGCTGTCCCGCCTGGTGTTGCCGGCGATGAAGCGCGTGAACTGGGGCCGCATCATCTTCATCTCCAGCGAAAGCGCGGTGCAGATTCCCACCGAGATGATCCACTACGGCATGAGCAAGACCGCTCAGCTCGCCGTGTCGCGCGGGCTGGCCGAGTCGGTCGCCGGCACCGGCATCACGGTCAACAGCGTGTTGCCCGGACCGACCAAGTCCCGCGGCGTGGGCGACTTCGTACAAGACATGGCCCGTGTCGATGGCAAGACCTTCGAGCAGGTCGAGTCCGAGTTCTTCGACAAGGTGCGACCCACGTCGCTCATCAAGCGTTTCGGCACCCCTCAAGAGGTGGCGTCTCTCGTTGCCTATGTGGCCAGCCCGCTTGCCTCGGCAACCACCGGTGCGGCACTTCGTGTGGACGGCGGCGTGGTCAAGAGCGCCTTTTGACCGCAGCGGCTGGTTGTGTTTGCTTATGTCGAGCCCAAGGCACAACGTCCTGACTATCCCCACTCTGGTCAGCAACCACGATCTCTTCGATGCTCGTTCTTTGAACGTCAGAAGCTTGGGCGAGAGGTGCGGTTCCGCGCCAACATCAACGTACTTTGCGCTACGTCAGCTATGAAACGGACGGTTGGGACTTGGAAGCTGACGTAAAGCGCACCCAGGCGTTCAGTCTTCCCCATTCCAGCAATCGATGACCTCAAAGTGACCGACAGCGGTCATCTGCCTTCGACAGGCGAAGGACGGCAGCCGCTGCGGTCCTGTCCTCCGCCGTCGCTCTCGACCTTCCGCTTTGGGCACCTTGCTGCCTCCCGCTCCGCGGGGAGGAACGGCGGGACATGACCGGGAATCTCATTTCCCGCCCGCACCTGAAAGCTGCCCTACGGACCGAGCAAGTGGGTGAGCCACGCCGCCGCCCAACTGACCTTGTTTGCGCGTCGACGCGCGGCCCGCAATAGGCAAGAACTGGCAGGTGAACCCCAAATGGCGGAACATTGGGCATCCAAAGGAGACTGCAATGACCCGCCGGGACACGCCGCTCGAGGGCGGCTTCAACAAGCTGGTCGATGAACAACTGGAGCTAGCTGCGGTCAAGCTGCCGGTGCTGACGCCGGTGCATCCGTCACCGGTGGATCACGAAGAGCTGAAGGCCGTCCACGCCAACATCGAAGACCTGCTGCTGGGCAACGCTGAGGCCACGCCCGAGATGCTGGAAGAAATGGCGGCGCTTCAGGATGCTCCCGAGCTCAGCGAAGAAGAACTGGCGCGCCAGGCGCTGGCCCATGGCGGTGCCGACAGCGCCCCAGCGACGCCTGAGTAGGGCGCTAGCTAGCCCTTCGTTCAACCCGACAGCCAACGCCATACAGCCTCGCCCGCGATGCAGCGACTTCGGTCATGTGCATCGCGGGCCGAGCCGCGTGCCGTTGCCTTGCAGCAGAATTGCCGCATGCCAGCTGACATCCGTGTGCCGTTCCCCAAAGCTGACAAGGACCTTCGCCTCTACTTCGACGAGAGCGTCGAGAGCCAGTTCGGCCTAGCCCTCGACTTCAGCGTCGCGGAGTTCGACGAGTTGGCCCGCATGACCGGCATCGTGGTTTCTGGCGCGGAGGCCACCGACGTCGGTGTTGCCGTCCACTACAGGGTCTCCTGGGAAGCCTTCCACGCCTGCGACGACAAGATCGTCACTGGCGCCGCGGCCCGCTTTGTTCGCGGCAAGCCCGAGGGTTCAGGCTGGCTCTTCGAGAAGGCAGCGCCACCCGACGTGCGCAGCACCCGCGACGAGTTCTGACCCACCGACATGGACTCACGGGCGCCTCCAACGACGCCGGCTCCCGAGCTCGAGGGCAGCAGCAAGCTAGGCTAGATGCGGCTGTCTGGATGGATTTCGATCCTCCTCCTCTCCACCAAGTGATCATTCCAGACGTTTCCACACCGTCCCAGGAAGCCCGAAAAGCCCTTGAGAATCAACGCTCCAGGGCTTTTTCTTTGGCTCTTTGCGCATTGATTCGTGATGGCTCACGTCTTGAGCCTGTGGGAAGGGATATTGGCTCGCACGGCCCCGGAGTCTGGGGCGACGGGAGTCACAGATGCGCAGCCGAGAACTCAAGAGGATGCTGGCCGAGGTATCGAAGCTGACGCCGGGGCAGCGGCAGGAGTTGATGCAGGCCTTGAGCGGCGCCGACGAGGTCGTGCAGGTCGTACAGACGGTGCAATCGCGTCCGCTGGCCTGTCCGCACTGCCAAGGTGAGCGCGTGGTTCGCAATGGACACGCCAGCGGGTTGCAGCGCTACAAATGCCGCAGCTGCACCAGGACCTTCAACTCGCTGACCGAGACGCCGCTGGCTCGGCTGCGGCACAAGGGGAAATGGGAGCGCCAAGCCCAAGTGCTGCGCCAGGGCTTGAGCGTGCATCAGGCCGCGGACACCCTGTCGGTGGCTCCCAGCACGGCCTTCCGCTGGCGTCACCGCTTCCTGCAACTGGCCCAGGGCGTGAAGGCCCGAGTGCTGCAAGGCGTGGTGGAGGCCGATGAGACCTACTTCCTGCGCTCCAGCAAGGGCCAACACGTGCAGGCCCGCAAGGCTCGACGCCGAGGCGGCAGCGGAGCCAAGCGCGGACTGTCCGACGAACAAGAGCCGGTGTTGGTGGCGCGAGACCGCTCCGGCGCGACGGCCGACTTCATCCTGCAACGCGCCGGTAAGGCTCAGACCATCGCGGCGTTGGCGCCGGTACTGGCCCCGGACGCTGTGCTGTGCACGGATTGCAGTGGCTCGTTAGGAGTGGCAGCCAAGCATCTGGGCGTCGAGCACCATGCGCTGAATCTCTCCCGAGGTGAGCGGGTGCAGGGCGCTAGGCACATCCTGAACGCCAACGCGTATCACGCCAGGCTCAAGAACTGGATACGCCGCTTCAATGGGGTGACCAGTTCGTACTTGGCCAGCTACCTGGGCTGGTTCCGCGCCTTGGACCGGTCAGCCCAAACTCACCGACAGCCCGCGCCGTTCCTGGCTCTGGCTGTCGGTGCTTGATACGTCATCAAGCAATGAGCAAAGAGCCAATTCCAAACCCACCCCTCAGGACATCGTGGAATCGCTTTCCGTGGATGAACTGCACGCGGTGATTTTCGATCTGAGGACCTGGGCGGAGACGTGCGGCGCTGGGGGCGACCCACATTTGACTGCGCTTTGCTTGCGCATTGGAAGGGAAACGGACACTGCGATGGGGATCTTCACCAGGGCAGCAGTTGCCCATATGGCTTCGCGCAGGGCGGCCTTTTTGTGGGCTGCCGGCCGATAGAGTGGCGTGCGGCGGAATCGCTTCCGGAACAAATGGGAAGGACGATGCGGCCCGGCTCAAGCGCCGGGATCCACGAAGTAGCGTCGGCGCTTCGCCTTGTAGCTGTCCTTTTGGAAGTGCGTGGGTAGCCAGTCGGCGGTGAGCACTTTTAGGTAGCCAGCCTCGGGGTCGGATTTGCCCGCCTCCGTCAGCACGCGCGAAATGTAGCGCGCGTAGTGGTGGTCGAAGACACGCATGAATTCGCCGAAATAGATGTCGGCCACACGTGTGTTACCGCGGATGACCAGCATGTTCTCGTCGTTGATGCGCTGCGAGGGTTTGCTGAAGTTGGCGGACCCGGAGATCACAAGCGGATCTTTTCCAAGCGGATCGATCAGCATGAACTTGTTGTGGATGTAGCGGTTGCGGTTGAGGGGATTCGAGCGCTCGCGCAGGAAGTTCGCCAGCGCGCCGCTTTCGAGGTAGGAGCCCGCCGCGAAAATCAGGTCGCGGTCATGCCCGATGTTCTCGGTCTCGCCGAGCGGGTCGTCCTTGACGACGTAGCGCAGCACGTCGTTGTCCACGTTGAGCACCTGGGCGAACAGCGGATCGATGTTGAATGCGAAGGTCATGCATGCGATCTCCTTCGCTTCGGCCAGGCGGTCGGCATACCACTGCAGCGTTTCGTTGCTGTCCTCGTCGTCGCGCGGCGAGAAAACCGGGGTCACGGAGTTATTCGGCGTCTTCTTCTGCGGCAGAGGCGTCGCCGCCTTCAGCGCTCCGCGCAACTTGGTCGGCGTCGTCTTCTTCTGCGCCAGCAGGTCCCAGTAGTCGAGATACTTCTGCGCAACCTGGCGGTCCCACACAACGTGTCCGACGTTGGAGTGGCCGAAGATGCCGCCGTCCGAGATATTGGTTGATCCGGTCCACACTGCGGCCGGCCCCTTCTTGTCCATCAGCACGATGAACTTGTTGTGGCGGATGCCTTCGCTCACGGTGCGGGGGATCACCGCGCCAAGTTCGGCAAGGCCGGCGTTGCCGATGGTCTCTTCGTTGGTGACCTTGTAGGTGCTTTCGGCGTCGTAGACGATCTTCACGTCGGCGCCACCTTCGATTGCCTTCACGAAAGCATTGGCCACCGGCGCGTAGTGGAACTCGTACAGCGCGGCACGCAGGGCCATGCCGTCCTTCGCCTGGCTGATGAAATCGATCAGCGCCTCGAACAGCCCGCGCGACAGCCAGCGCATCTCCTCGGCGCGCGGGTTGTCGGCCTCGGGTGCGCGGTTTCCGAACTCGCGCGCATAGGCCTGCGAACCGATGACGCCGCGGTTGAAATGAACGTCATGGCCCGGTCCTCCCGAGCCGACGCTTGCCGGATCAATGGCGTCCTCCGCCGTCACGTCGAGCGTGACTGCGGCCGCGTGGTCCAACTTGGTGTTCTTGACCGAACCGAAAACCGGCACGATGCGGTACAGGTAGTGGCATCCCGCCTTCGCGGTGTAGTCCGCCCACTGGAACGTCTGGACGGGATGCTCGGCGGTCGGCACCGGCGTCCCAGGCGGCAGTCCCTTGTCCTTGTCCTTGAAGCGCTTGATGCCGCGCATCCAATAGCGCTCGACCTCATCACCGTTCCCGTCCAGCTCTGTGCGCTCTATCGCGTAGCCCAGCAGGTCTGTGCGTGTCGGCTTCTTGCCGTCCAAGGTGTCCCAGGCCAGAACCACGACGTATGTGCCGGCATAGGCGGCCGCCTTCAGGTCCGAACTCTTGGCAGTGGTTCGCATTCGTCTCTCCCTCCGGTATTCGAGAATTGGCGCATGCGCCTCCGCGCTAGAACTTGACTGAGAAGCCCGGGTTCGCCACCTGAGCCTTGGTGTAGCTGACACCATCGACCCGCAGACCCTGCTCGTTGACGACGGTGATCAGCCCGCCCTTGTTGGGCAGCATGACCGGTGGCTTCAGAGTGATGCGCAGCGTGTCGCCGGCCACAATACTTCCGGCCAGCGGCATGGCGTTCTTGTCCCGGTCAAGCAATTTCCAGCCCTGCAGGTCGATGGTCTGCGAAGTGGTGTTCAGCAGCGTGACGGTCTCGATCTCGGGGGAGCGCGTCGGGTTGACCAGCGCCGCCACGATGCGCACCGCACCATCGGGCGCCTCGGGTCGCGGCTGCGTGCCCGGGTCAAAGGGATTACCTGGGTCGCTCGGATCCGACGGCGGGCCGCTAACGTCGCCGTCAAGGCGGTGGCCAGTCTTGTCGTCGCTGTGCCAGGTCTGGGACTGGAACTTCAGGAACACACCGACCCACTGGCTCTGTCCGGGGAAGTGCAGCAGCAGCGCGCCGTCCTGATAGACGCCATCGGTTTCCGTAAAGCGGCCGACATTGGCCTGGTTCATGTGGATGTCGTGCACGCCATTGCCCGGCAGGAATCCGAAGATCTTGTCTTTCTTACCGTTCTCCGGACCCCAGCGTTCGCCGAAGGCGTAGAGCATCGCGTCCTCGTCGGCCATCGCACGCTGGATGTAGTGGTCGATCTTCTCGTTCAGGTCGTTGTCTGGGCCGGCGATGCTGGCGGGCAGAGGCACCAGCTTGCGCGGGTCGAACAGGTTGCTGCGAATGAAGTCGAGCGCTGGACCGCTTGGCTTGTTTGGCAGCACGTTCCAGCCGGTTTTCAGTTCTTCGAACTGCGCGAGGAAGGGATGCTGGAAGTGCGACTCGATCAGGTATTCGACCTCCGACGGCGCTAGCTGCGACGTCACGTTAACCGCGATGCGGTAGTCGTTTGTGTCATCGACGACATGGACCTGGTAGTGCGGGTTCTGCCCGGATCCCAGTTGCCTGTTGATGGGGCGTCCCTTGAGAACACCGTAGCTTTTGAGTGGCATGGAAACTACCTGGAGAGTGAACCGTCCAATGACGTTAGTCCAACAGTGACGTGCCGCAGATGACAACGGCGCCAAGAACCGCCAGGCGTACGCAACTTTGATGAGACGCGAGAGTCCCGCGCCCGACTGCCGCCGCACCATGACAAATGCGCGAGGAAGGCCAGTGCCACCGGCTGCCTGCTCAGCGCTAGCGCGATTCCAATGCTGTGGCACTGACCGCCATCACCCGGAACAAGCTGCAAGGACGCGCCCCGCGAAAGGATGGCGAGCGTCAGCATGAGGATCGCCGGCCGTGCGAAACAGCTACCTATTCGGGAAGCGCGGCAGCGGCTGCTTGCGCGTGGCGCTTTCGCGCTGGAACGTATCGCGGCAGACCAGGGCCGGCTTCAAGATGACTTGGCCGGACGGATACGCTTCAGACGGGATGGCTAGCGCAACAGCTGGGCGACATACGGCAAGGCCGCTTCATAAACTTCGTCCGGCGTAACCGGCCGAGCGTCGGTTCTGGCTGGCACGGCTAGAAGCGGGACTACTAGCGCGGCCGGCAGCAGACGCTCTGCGCCGTCCCTCCCGGGCAGCGCCAGACCGACCAGTCGCCCCGCAGCGTCAAAGACAGGTCCGCCACTCAGCGCGGCACCGGCGGGCCAGCCAAGGGCTTGTGCGCCGCTGCGGTCGACACGACCTAGGAAGCCCAACTGCAGCACCGGCCAGGCAGGCGCTGCGCTGTCAATACGCAACATGCCCAGGCGGGATGCGGGGCTACCGGCAAACACACGTAGGGGGACACGGCTCAGCGGGACGGCGGCGCCAGCGGGTGCCAGGGGTGGCTCGACACTCAACAGCACCAGACCCAGTTCAGCGAGAGCGGCATCTGCCGCCAATGGCCGCGCACGGCTCGCGCGGCCCAGACCATTGCGCAACCACAGCGCCTCGGCGCCGGAGACAGCGTCTGCCGGCACCAAGGCCAGGCGGCCGGCGTCCAGCAGCAGCCCCGTCGCGACTGGGCGGCTCGCGGCAGGCACGTCCATGCCATGGGGCCAGGGGCCTGGCGGCTGCGAGGGCAGCACCATGCTGGACGACAAGCCTTCCAGCAGCAGAGCAAGCGCGTCGTCGGCAGATTCACCGCGAGTGAGGTGCCGCTGCACGTAGTCGGCCTGGCCGGATAGCGCCAGCAGCCACAAGTGCAGCGCGCGCGCAGCCGGCTCGTCCCGGTGCGCAGCGGCGGAGTGGGCGGCGAAGGCCAACGCCTGGCGCATATGGCCGCCCTGGAGCTGCATCTGCAGTTGCAGCATCTCGGTGTCGGCTGCGTGGCTCATGCCAGCAGCCGTTTCGAGAGGCACCAGTGCCGCATCGGGCTCGCCGCGGGACAGGGCAGCGCGCGCCACGTTCAGGTGACGTTGGCGCGCTGCTTCCTGCGCGGGCGGCAGGGCGTCGTCATGATGCGCCGGCGCTGCTGTCGCCGCCGGCAGCGACAGCAGCGCCGCCAGCAGCAGGCCGGCCGGCCCGTTCAGCCGTCTCAAGGCGTGACGGTGATGCGCGGCTTGGCCAGCTCGGCGGCGGCGCCGTTGTACGCCGCAGCAGGTGCCTTGTAGCCGCTCAGGTAGGCAATGAGCGCATCAATGTCCTGCCCGCCGCCTACCAGGTTGGTGCCGCCCACCAACACGCTGAAACCGTCGCCACCTGTGGCCATGAAGTTGTTGACGGTGACGCGGTAAGCCTTGGTCGGGTTTTGCAACACGCCGTTGATGACCAGTTGTTCCGTCGGTCCTGTGGCCAGCGGCGGGACGAGTGTCAGGTCCTTGGGCGTGAAGCTGACGCTCTTGATGCGAGTGCCACAGCTGCCGCCGCTGGACCAGGTGTAGCTGAAGCCGTTGCTGACCTG
This sequence comes from Roseateles sp. P5_E1, assembly GCF_054049335.1. Classification (NCBI taxonomy): domain Bacteria; kingdom Pseudomonadati; phylum Pseudomonadota; class Betaproteobacteria; order Burkholderiales; family Sphaerotilaceae; genus Roseateles; species Roseateles sp. P5_E1. The sequence continues at coordinate 4,431 of NZ_JBFUMN010000025.1, read as the reverse complement.
CATGATGCGCTGCGCGATCTGGCCGTTGCAGCCGCTGAACTGCTGCTCCAGCACATCCTTGATCTGCTGCTGGGTCAGCGTGATCGTCTGCAGGATGTTGCCGAAGGGCTGCACCGTGAAGGCATCGCCGTAGGTCAGGCTGTACGGGTAGGTGGCGCTGCCGGGCTTGACGAAGCCGGGGTTGCGAACGCCGCCGGCATTCATGAAGGCGATCTGCGCACCGCCCAGGCTGGCCGGCTGGGTGGCAGCGAGCTGCGCGTCCGCGATCAGGTCGCCGGCTTGCATCTCGCCTGCCGCGTTGGCGCCGTTGCTCAGGTCGCCGGTGATCGTGGCGACGATGGCGTTCGCCAGGGGCGAGACGGCCGCCTTGTAGGCGCCGACGACATTGGCCACAGCCGGGTTGGCGGCGATGTGGTCCTGCGCGGCAATAACCACGGGGTCGGTCGCAGCCACGACGGTGCCACTCACGCGCTTGTCGCGGGCGACCAGCACGTTGTTTGGATTCACGTCGATGACGTCGCGCGTGGCCGGGTCGATCTTCAGGTCGATCTCGGTCACCATGCGGCCGAATGCGCTGGCGCTGGTCACCGGCACCAAGCGGCCGGACCTGTTCGGCACGCCGGAGACGCGCGGCGTTGTCGAGGCGCCGTTGCTGCTGACGTCGATAGTTGTCTTGGAGCAGTTGTAGGCCGCGTGCGTATGGGCACTGACGACCAGGTCAACGGCGTTGTCCAGGCGCTTGACGATGGCGCGGATGTCGGAGTCCGTGCCGTCGGCGTTGCGCAGGTCGCCGGTGCAGCCGTTGATGTCGCTGGTGGTGGGCTGTGTGCCGCCGCCGGTGATGAAGTTCTGGAAGCCCCCCTGGTGGACCAGCACGACGATGGACTCGATGCCCTGGGCGCGCAGCTTCGGCACGAGGGCGTTGACGGTGTCTGCCTCGTCGTTGAATTGCAATCCGGCAACGCCGGTGGGGGTGACGACACCAGGCGTGCCCTTGAGCGTCATGCCGATAAAGGCCACTTTGACGCCGCCGAAGTTCTTGATGCCGTAAGGCGCCAGCAGCGAGCGGCCGGTGGCCGTCTCGATGACGTTGGCCGACAGCCACTGGAACTTGGCGCCGTCGAAGGTGCCGGGGGCCGACGAGCCGAAACCGCGGCAGCTGTTGGCGTCAGGCGCGCCATTGGCCGCCAGCTTGCAACCGCCCGTCTGCAGGCGGCGCAGTTCGGTCTTGCCCTTGTCGAACTCATGGTTGCCGACAGAGGAGAAGTCCAGGCCGATCTTGTTCAACGTTTCGACGGCGGGCTCATCGAAGAACAGCGCCGAGATCAGCGGCGAGGCGCCGACCAGGTCACCACCGCCGACCACGACGGTGTTCATGTTCTTGGCACGCATGCCGGCCACATAGGCACCCAGGAATTCGGCGCCGCCGACGTCCGGGCGGTTGCCAGCGTTGGCATAGGTGCCGACGGTGTTAGGACCGAAGGTGCCGGGCGATTCCAGGTTGCCGTGATAGTCGTTGAAGGCAACGATCTTGACGGTGATCGGGGCCGGGACGGCGGCTTGGGCAGCGCCGGCGAGCAGGGCTGCGGCGAGGGGAAGGAGCTTGAAGCGCATGTAAGTCTCTCCTCGGCGATCAGGTGTTGCGGCGGCGCATGCCAAGCAGCAGGCCAAGTCCGATGAGCAAGGTGGCATAGGCGGCGGGCTCGGGGACGGGGCTGACGGTGAGCTTGACGCCGCCGATGGAGGCGTTCAGCGGGCCAAAGGCATCCGTCGTCGACTGGAAGAGGAGACCGCTGATGACGTGGGTGCCGGCGCCCAGCGTGAAGCTGCCACGGCTGAAGTCGCTGTTCGCGAGCGCGGCATCGGGGTCGAACGTGATGTTGCCGGCGGCGTCGCCGTTGACGGCAGCACCGGTGCTGCCCAACTGCTTGGCGCCGTCGTAGACATGGAAGCGGTCCCCCGAGAAGCCGGTATCGACGACCGTCAGCGTGCCGACTTGGCCGGCGGCGATGGTCACCTCGAAGCTCAACGGTGCGCCGAAGTCGTCCTGCCAGCCAAAGCTGTAAGGAGCCAGGTTGGCGTCGACTGTGAAACCGGCCCAGTTGCCGTCGCCGGGAAGCGTGATGGCATGTGCGGATGAGAGCGCAGTCAGCGCCAGTGCGGTGGCGATAAAGGTGGAACGCATGAGGATCCTCGGGGGACGTGGGGATAAGGAATAGTCGACTGCAGCGGTGTCCCGCTGTTGACGTGCTCCAGCCCGGCGACGTGCCTTTGGAACCAGGGGCAGTGACCTTTGCGTGAATAAGCGCTGCCAGTTCGGCCACGTTTGATTTCATGAATTTTCAGGAGCAGCAGACCTCGATCAAGTGCTGAGCTGGACAAGCGAGTCCCAAACGACCCTGCAATGCACACAGACGAATCGGCGGGACGCTTCTTCGGTGTCGATCTTTTCCTGTTTGATGAGAAGTCGCCGGCAAGTCGGGCATCTGCAAATGAACGCCCGCACAACCCAGGTCGTCAGGCCTAGCGTACCCAGCACCATCGTTACAGACACCAGCAGCAGATCCCGCCGCGAGGTGCCGCTTCCGTTGTTCAGCAAGGCCGCGCAGGCAAACTCCACCAGCGTTGCAACAAGCAGCGCAAGTGCGAGCCATCGGGTGGTTTTCGCGTGCGTCGGGTGAAGGAGTCGCTTGATCGTTGGGCCGCTTGCCCCGGCTACAACACGACCCGGCGAACGTCGATTTCAGTGTCTTCCCAGGCCACGCTGTCGGCAATCGGCTCGACAACGGCGTGTCCGTCGGAGTTGAGCCCCAGACATCTTCTCGTCAGCTCGGTCAGCCACGACGTATGAAGCAGATGGTTCCCAAGCGATAGAACCAGCGATTGAGGACGGTCATCAAGTTGGATCTGCATGCCGGCTCCACATATTGCTGCTGCAGTTTGCAGGTTCACCGTGACAAGCCTGCTCATCAGCGCGGGGCCAATCTGCTCCTCTCAGCTCATGCTGAGCCGTTCCCGAATGGACCACCGCTTGAGAGCCCGAGCTAGCGTGCTAGGTCGCGTTGCTCGTCAATGCCCTCGAAGAAGCTGCGCACCATTGGCCTGTCGCGGCGCTCGCCCAAACAGACGAAATGGGCGTAGGTTCGGGCCTCGGCGTCGGTCAGCTCGCTATAGGGCGCGGCGACAAAGCGCCGGTCACGCGAGAACTCCGCCAGAACAGCGACGTCGGCGCGGTAGTCCAGCAGCCGCTCCAGCACGTTGAAGGGGGCTCGTACGCCTCCCGAACCGTTGATGACAAGCAGCGCGGGCGGAGGGCGTTGATTTCGCGCGGCACATCCAAACCCAGACATCGCGGGCCGCCATGGTGTCCCGGCCTTCAGCGTGTCCGTTGCGCTTTCCCGCGGATGGCGGGTCGTTGACGCGGTGCAAATGGCATCACCGCAGTGACAAAAGTCACGCCGCAACGCTGGTTCATCGGGATGTCATCCGCGTCAAAGACGTTATGAACATGATGGGCGCGCCAAAAGGAGCCGTCATGTCCTCGCCCGCCACCCCCGTCAAGACCCAAGCTGCCCGCCAACTGCTCGCCGGTCCGCGCTCGAACCTCACGGTGCCGATGCGCATGCTCCTCATCAACGTTGACGGCCRCCGTCGCACGGTGGAACTGCAGGACATTGCGCGCTCGCTCAACCTCGCCCCTAATGCGCTCGAAGAGCTCCAGCGCGATGGATTGATTTCCGGCCTGGCTGAGCTTTCACATGCGCCTGAAGTGATGGAGCAGCCGCCCATCGAAGTCAAGGCAGCTCTGGCCCCGGCCTCCTCCGCCGACGATTTGCGTCGCTTGATGCGAGCCAAGATGTTCGCATTCGACCTTGCCTGCCGAATGCTGGCCGGCCGCGATGCAGAGCTGCGCGCAAGTGCGCGCGAGGTCAATAGCGAATCGCGCTTTCTGGATTGGCTGGCCGAGGCCTCGACCCGCATTGAGACAGCGTCAGATGGCGAGCGCGCGCAGTTGTTTCGCGACCGGGTGGCGCAGGCGGCGGCGTAGCAGCGGGCCTGTAGCGCAGTCGTTTCTGCAATCTGCTCCCTTTTGGCCTTCAGGGTCTTGTGTCATATGGCTTTGAGCCGCCTTGAAAAATCCATATGCCGCACCGCAACATCTGATCTTCTGTAGCGCTTGTCTCCTCCACCGCCTCCGGTGGATTCACCCCTGTCGGCGAGGGCCGGCGGGGGTTTCTTTTTGGCTCTTTGCGCATTGATTCGTGATGGCTCACGTCTTGAGCCTGTGGGAAGGGATATTGGCTCGCACGGCCCCGGAGTCTGGGGCGACGGGAGTCACAGATGCGCAGCCGAGAACTCAAGAGGATGCTGGCCGAGGTATCGAAGCTGACGCCGGGGCAGCGGCAGGAGTTGATGCAGGCCTTGAGCAGC
>NZ_JBFUMN010000024.1:0-74025 GCF_054049335.1 Roseateles sp. P5_E1 | reverse complement strand
GCCCCGTACACCCAGGCCACGGCGCTGGAAGGGGGCTGGGCGTGGCGCATCCCGCTGCAGAACCGCACCGGTCATGGCCACGTCTTCTCAAGCCGCTTCATCGACGCCGACCGTGCGCGTGAACAACTGCTGGCCCGGCTTGACGGCAAGCCGCTCGGCGAGCCGCGGCTGCTGCGCTTCACGACCGGCCACCGCGAACGCTTCTGGGTGCACAACGTCGTCGCCATCGGCCTGTCCTCCGGCTTCCTGGAGCCGCTGGAATCCACCAGCATCTACCTGATCCAGGACGGCATCAGCCGCCTCATGACCCTGCTGACGGCCGGCCGGCCGGTGGACGAGAACGACCGGGCCCTGTTCAACGACGGCGCGGCACGCCGCTTCGCGCGCATCCGCGACTTCATCATCCTGCACTACTGCCTGACCCGCCGCCGCGACAGCGAGCTGTGGCGGCACGTGTCATCAATGGAGCTGCCCGAGACCCTGGCCTTCCGGATGGAGCTGTGGCGTCGCTATGGCGTGCTGCACGAATACGACGAGGAAGGGTTCGACGCCACCAGCTGGCTCGCCATCCACGCCGGCATGGAGCACTGGCCGGAGCGCAACGATCCGGTCTTCGCGGAGATTTCGCCGGAGCGGGCCATGCAGGCGCTGGACCAGCGTCGCAAAGCCATCGAAGCCTCGGTGGCGCGCATGCCGCAGCACCATCGCATGCTGCTCAAGATGCTGGGCTGATCCCTGGCTCGTCTTGAGCTCATGGGGTCCTGCGACCAATGAGTTGGCTCGCAAAAACTACTCCAGAGACAAAACATGAACAAACACCCTGACGGCCTGTGCCGGCCGATTTTTCCCCTCCTGATGGCCCTCCTTCTCTCCGTCGGATCCCACACTGTTCAGGCGGCAGAGGCTGCACAGGCAGCGCCTGCCCACAACCCGCTGATCTGGGCCGACGTCCCGGACATCGCCGTCATCCGTGTGGGCAAGACCTACTACATGAGCAGCACGACGATGCACATGAGCCCGGGCCTGCCGATCATGAAGTCGACCGACCTGGTCAACTGGAGCATGGCCTCCTACGCCCATCAGAACCTTGCCGACAACGAAGCCTTCCGTCTCGAGAACGGCAAGAACGCCTACGGTGCAGGCTCCTGGGCCAGCAGCCTGCGCTACCACGACGGCATGTTCTATGCCTCGACGTTCGCCGCCACCACCGGAGGACGCACCCACGTCTACACCACGCGCGATCCGGAACGCGGCCCGTGGAAGGAGACGAGCTTCGAGCCCTTGATGAATGACCACAGCCTGTTCTTCGACGACGACGGTCGCGTCTACATGGTCTGGGGCTGCAATCGCATCATGCTCACCGAGCTGAAACCCGATCTCACCGGCACCAAGCCGGGCGGCGTGAACAAGGCCATCATCGAACACGTCAACGCCGTCTTCGGCGCCGACCAGGGCGGGCTGTGTGGGGAGGGCTCGCAGATTTCCAAGATCAACGGCCGCTACTACCTCGTCAACATCGCCTCGCCGGGGAGCCGCTGGGCGCGCACCGTCATCGTCAGCCGCGCCGACACCCTCGACGGCCCCTACGAGAGTCGCATCGCCCTCGATGACCGTGGTATCGCCCAGGGCGGCCTCATCGACACGCCGGAAGGCAAGTGGTACGCCTATCTCTTCAAGGACAACGGCGCCGTCGGTCGCATCCCTTACCTCGTGCCAGTGACCTGGAAGGACGGCTGGCCGGTGCTTGGCAAGGACGGCAAGGTGCCGATGACGCTCGACATCCCCGCCGGCGCGCAAGGCGTCTCCGGCGCCTCCGGCATCGTCGCCTCCGACGAATTTGACCGCCAGCCCGGCGACCCCGACCTGCCCCTGGCCTGGCAATGGAATCACAACCCCGAGCCGCGTGACTGGTCGCTCACGAAGCGCCCGGGCCACCTGAGCTTGACCACCAGCCGGAACGTCGCAACTCTGCTCGAGGCCCGGAACACCCTCACTCAGCGCACCTTCGGGCCGCGCAGTTCCGCCACCACCAGCATCGACGTGAGCGGCATGAAAGACGGCGACTGGGCCGGCCTGGCCGCGTTTCAAAGGCAATACGGTTTCGTGGGCGTCAAGATGAGCGACGGCGCCCGATCTCTCGTCATGGTGAGCGCCGAAACCGACAAGCCCGAAGAGATCRCCTCCATTCCCCTCTCCGGCAAGACCGTTCACCTTCGGGTCGACTGCGAATTTGAGCCCGCGCCTGAAGTTGCCCGGTTCTCCTACAGCCTAGACGGCAAATCGTGGACCCCCATCGGTCGTCCTTCGCGCCTGGCCTACACCTTCCCGCACTTCATGGGTTACCGCTACGGCCTCTTCTATTACTCGACCAAGATTGCCGGCGGCCGCGTGGACTTTGACTACTACCGGGTCGGGCAAGGGACGCAAGACGGGCGCTAGGACGGCGCAACTTTATTTCTCCGCCTTCTCTCATTTTCCGCCGCTCATGAAAAAAACAGCCTTCTCCGCAGTCGTTCTCTCGTCCGTGCTGGTCTTGCTGCCCGCAACGTCATTCGCGCGCAACCCGGTTATTCAAACGATGTAYACGGCCGATCCGGCCCCCATGGTCCATAAGGGCACGCTCTACCTGTTTTCTAGCCACGACGAAGACGTCGGGGAGGCCAACAACTTCAATATGAAGAATTGGGTGCTCGCCACGACGACGGACATGGTGAACTGGACTCAGCACGGCGCGGTCGCCTCCCTGCGAGATTTTCCTTGGGCCTCCAAGGAGAACTCCGGCTGGGACGGCTATGACAACGGTGCCTGGGCCCCTCAAGTGATTGAGCGCGATGGCAAGTGGTATCTCTATGGCCCGGTGCAAGGCCGTGGCATTGGCGTGCTGGTGGCCGATAACCCCCTGGGCCCCTATATCGACCCGATCAAAAAGCCGCTGATCGCCGGCCACGCCGGCGGCCTGTACGACAGCATCGATCCGACCGTTTTCATCGACGACAAGGGTCAGGCCTATCTCGCCTGGGGCAATCCCAATCTGTGGTCAGTGAAACTGAACAAGGACATGATTTCCTACGACACCAGCGTCGGGGAGAAGGGCATCATTGGCCATCCGATGACCGTCAAGGCCTTGGGCGAGCGCAACCCTCCGGACACAGTAGGCGTCACGAAGCCGAAGCCTGCTTTGCGCGGCACATCCTACGAAGAGGGTCCTTGGCTCTATAGGCGCAAGAATCTCAATTACCTGTTTTTTGCCGCCGGTCCCATCCCTGAGCATCTCGGCTACGCCACCGGCCCCACAGCCGAAGGCCCGTGGACCTACGGCGGCGCCGTCATGTCTCCGCAAAGCGCTTTTACCAACCACCCGGGCGTGGTCGATTACAAGGGCAAGACCTACCTTTTCTATCACAACGCCGCTCTTCCGGGAGGCGACGGCTTCAAACGTTCCGTGTGCGTCGACGAGTTGAAGTTCAACCCCGATGGCTCGGTCCCGATGGTGCAGCCAACCAAGGAAGGGCCGGCGCCGGTCGCCACCCTCGATCCCTACAAGCGAGTTGAAGCCGAGACCATCGCCTGGTCTTCCGGTGTCAAGATCGAGCCCAGCAGCGCCGGTGGCCAGAATGTGCGCGACATCCATGACGGCGCCTATATCCAGGTGCGAAATGTCGATTTCGGCGTGACCGGCGCGCGCGCCTTCATGGCCAGCCTCGCCAGCACGGCCGAGGCGAAGGAACCCAGCGGGGCAAAGATCGAGATTCGTCTGGGCAAGCTCGACGGCCAGTTGATCGGCACTCTGCCGGTGTCAGGAACCGGCGGCGAATGGAAGCAGCAGTTGGCCCAGATCTCCGGAGCCTCCGGCGTCCAGGATCTCTTCTTCGTATTCCGCGGTGCGGCCGGCGAAGAACTGTTCAAGTTCGATTACTGGCAATTCTCGAAATAACTGAACAAGGCGGTCCGCGCATGGCGCTGCCGAAGAATCAGCGGGATTCATTGCGATCAAACACATGGCGGCTTTGCAGCTGTCTTGAGACCCTATATGAAAACAATCAAACACAGCCTTGCCGTTCTCGGCCTGATCGCGGCCCCGGCTTTTGCCGCCAACGAGGTCAGCATCAACATCGACGCCGGCAAGCCCGGCCCGGTCATCAGCAAGTATGTGTACGGCCAGTTCGCCGAACACCTCGGCACCGGCGTCTACGAAGGCATGTGGGTCGGCACGAAGTCGAACATCCCGAACACCCGAGGCTGGCGCAATGACGTCGTCGGCGCGCTCAAGGACCTGCATGTGCCGCTGGTGCGCTGGCCGGGCGGCTGCTTCGCCGACACCTACCACTGGCGCGACGGCATTGGCCCGCAGGACAAGCGACCGAGCAACGTCTGGGGCACCCACGTCGAAGAGATCAACGCCGTCGGCACCCATGAGTTCTTCGACCTSATCGAGATGATGGGCGCCGACGCCTACGTCAACGGCAACGTCGGKWCCGGCAGCGTGCAGGAGATGGCCGACTGGGTCCAGTACATGACTGCGGAAGGCGGCTCGCCGCTGGCSAGGCTGCGCGCTCAGAACGGGCGCGAGAAGCCGTTCAAGGTCGCCTTCTTCGGTGTCGGCAATGAGYTGTGGGGYTGYGGCGGCAACATGAAGCCCGAGTACTACGCSAGCCTGTACAGCAATTACGAGCATTTCCTGTGGGSGYCMGAGAAGTCGCGGCCGAAGATGATCGCCAGCGGCGGCAGCGGCTTCGACACCGCSTGGACCCAGGTCCTGAGCAAGGAACTGAAGGGCCGCACGATCGGCATCACCGTYCACCAGTACACCGTCCCGACCGGCAACTGGGACGTCAAGGGCAAGGACCTCGGCTTCAAGGAAGGCGAGTGGATCTCGACCCTGGCCAATACCTTGAAGATGGATCAGCTCGTCAAGGATCACGTGGCCATCCTGGACAAGAACGATCCCCAGAAGAAGATCGGACTGATGGTCGACGAGTGGGGCACCTGGTATGACGAAGCAGGCGCCCGAAGCGCGCTGTTCCAGCAGAACTCCCTGCGCGACGCGCTGGTGGCGGCACTCAACTTCCACATCTTCCACGAGCATGCGGAGCGGGTCACTCTGACCACCATCGCCCAGATGGTCAACGTGCTGCAGGCGATGGTCCTGACGGACAAGGAGAAGATGGTCCTGACGCCGACCTACTACGCGTTCCAGATGTATGCGCCGTTCCAGGATGCCAAGTCGCTGCCGCTGGCCATCAAGGACAACACCAGCTACACGCTGGGCGCAACAACCATTCCGGGCGTGAGCGCTACGGCGGCGCGCGCCAAGGACGGCAAGGTGTACCTGGCGCTGGTCAACACCGATCCGTCCAAGGCGGTCGATGTCGCCGTCGACGTCGCCGGCACGAAGGTCAAGGGTGCGGCCGGCAAGGTGCTGACCTCGGCCGCGATGGACGCGCACAACACGTTCCAGAATCCGCAGGTCGTCAAGCCGGCGGCGTTCAGCGCGCGTGTCGCGGACGGCAAGCTGTCGATCAAGGTGCCTGCCAAGGCTGTGCTGGTGGTCGCTTTGGAGGAGTGAAGGGCGCTTCGTGAAGTCATATTCGATCGGTGAAATTCTTTCGAAACCTGCGGCTCATTGACAGCCGAACGCCCGATTGAAGAACCACCTCGTGCTCCCCGCTGCTGTGAAGCTCTAGACCGCGAACCCTCTCGCGATTGACGATGATGGACCGGTGGATACGAACAAAGGTCTTTGCGTCCAGCTCTCGTTCCAGAGCGTGCAGGCTGCGGCGCAAGATGTGCGTCGCATTGCCTACGTGCAAGCATGCGTAGTAGTCGGCCGCCTCGATCCAGTCCACGTCTGCCGTGTTCAAGAACAAGGTCTTGCCCCGGTTCTTCACTACGAGTTGAGTCAATGGCGGGCGGCCCGCCGTCGGCTCTTGCGCGATCCGAAACTTGGCTCGCTGCAACGCGCGGTGAAATCGCGCGTCGTCGAATGGCTTGAGCAAATAGTCCAGCGCGCCTGCATCGAACGCGCGCAGCGCGTATTCGTCGTACGCCGTGACGAAGATGACGGCCGCGGGCATGTCCGAGCCCATCAGTTCGAGCACATCGAAGCCATCGCACTCGGGCATGTGGACGTCAAGAAAGAGAACGTCAGGTCTTGCGCGCCGCATCTCGGCAACGGCCGCTTGACCAGAGTCGCATTCAACGACGGCTGCCACATCTGGATCGGCACTCAGCAAGATCACAAGGTTACGCCGGGCGATCGCCTCGTCGTCGACCACCAGGATCCGCAGCGCCGCCATTCAGGACATCTGCAGGGGAAGCGTGACGACGACTTCGACGCCATCCTCGCCGGCGGGTTGGAGCGTCAGGCCGGACCGCTCGCCGTGAAGAATCCGCAAGCGTGCCCGCAAGTTCCTGAGGCCCACGCCGGTGCCCGTTGCAGCGAAATCTTCCTGCGTGAAGGGGCCGTCGTTTGACACGGTCAGCCGCAGCATCCCTTGCCGGTCCTCGCCGACGATGCGAATGCAGCCGCCGCTCACTCGTTTGCAAATGCCGTGCTTGATGGCGTTCTCGACGAGGGGCTGCAACAGCAGGTTCGGCACCTTGGCGCCGAGCAGTTCGTTCGGGAGTTCCATGTTTACGACAAGGCGCTCGCCGAACCGAAGCTTCTGGATGTCGACGTAACGCTGCAGGTAGTCCACTTCCTCCGCCAACGTCACTTGCGCCCTGTGCGAATCTTCCGATGCGCGACGCAGGAATTCACTCAGTCCCACGACCATGTTCACCGCCGCGTCGTTGCGTCGGTCGCGAACAAGGCCAGCGATCGTGTTGAGCGTGTTGTACATGAAGTGCGGCTCGAGCTGTCTTCGCAACGCCTCCAGCTGCGCTCTGGTCAGCTCTTCATTGATTCGGGCAGCTTCTGTCACCTGCTTGGTGATGCGGTCCTTCGCGTCCACCAGATAGGTCACAGTCAATATCAGCGTGTAGGCGATGGTGAACGTCAATAGCTGGTAGACAAGCGACGTGCTCCACGTTTCCCCGAACGTCGGCCAGCGCTTGTTGCCCCACGGATTGAAGATCGTCTGGAGCCACGCATACCAGCATTCAGTGATCGTGCTGATGATGGCGAACGTTGCCAGATGCAGCGTGACGGTGCCTACGCTGGCTCTGCGAATGAGCGGGTAGCGCAAGGCCAGCTGGACGACGAGTGGCGTCGCCAACGCCCATGGCAACCACAGGGCCAGTTCGATCAAGAACAACGGCGCCCAGGGATGCGTTCTGCCTTCCAGGCGCATGATCGCCACGGTTTGACACGCGTCGAACAGCGCGCCGGCCGTCCAGGCTGCGGCGATCCAGCGCCAACGGCTCGAGGCTGCATACCGTCCCAAGGAGAGCATGCCGGCGACGATACCTTAGGCGCAATTAGCCTCCACGCGTTCTGCAGCGAACGGCGGCCGGCATGCAGGGAGCGGTCTGGCCTCGTCCCTGCGGACTGCCTAGACTGACTCAAGTCGCTGCGCACGGGCCCGGGCCCTCGAGAGGCACGCGGGGAGATCTCACACAACCAAACGGAGATGGCAATATGAAACGATCGATGGCTTTGATTCTTTCATTCTGGTCGCTCACGGTCGCTGCCCTGGCTGACACACCGGTTCCTCCTTCGACGCAGGCGGCCGTCGAGGAAATCAGGCAGCTAGGGAAAGAGATGGGGGATGCGATGGTGGCACTCGACATCGACAAGATTGACCAAATTTTTGGTGATGACTGGGTGTCGGTCGGATCATCGGGCGGCGTATCAACCAAGCGAATGCTCCTGAACGACGTCAAGACGGGCAAGAAGAGGCTTACGTGGTTCGAGCTGCGGCCGATCGATGTACAGGTCTTCGGTGAAGTCGCCATTGCTCAGGGCAACGTGGCCGAGAAGAGATTCGTCGACGGTCGGGAGATCTATATGGAACTCGTCTATGCGGACATCCTGAAAAAGCGCGACGGCCGCTGGGTGGTCGTGCAAAGCATGGGTGCCAAGGTTCGGTAAGTGCGGGGATGTCGTTGCGAATGCGGATGAAGACCTGCTTCGCGCACGCCCATCAGCCTTGAGGCGCGCAACGACTCGCGCGGGCTCGAACCAGGCGTGTCCTCCAGCGGATCACAGTGCCATTACCGAGGCCCGCACGCGATGTCGGTGAGGACGACGAGGCGCGGCTTCGCGGGAGGCGCTTCGGGCGCGGCCGAAGTGCCTCCCGACGGCATGAGTGCGCCGAGCAGCGGGGTGAATGCGAGTCTGAGCATGGATGGCGTCGTCATGGGTCAGCGACCCGAAGTCGCTGGGCCCGTCCTGCGTTTCAATGCGCCGGCTTGGCGATGCTCGGCGTCATGGGCAACGGCGATCATGGTCTGCCCGTCGTCAGCGCATGTGCCTGCCGTCAGCGCAGCGGCATGATGCGCACCATGATCACGCCGTGAGGCGCGACCTTGCCGCCATAGCTGCCGCTGACGTTCTTCGTGACCTTCTTGCTCCACAGGTCCTTCACGTCGGCCTTCTGGTCGATGGGCAACTGGAGCAGGTCCCAAACCACCTTCATGTTGGCCGGCGTCTTGCCGCGGTTGAACAGCACCACCGCGTGCTCACCGCCAGACAGCGGACGCACCGAGACCTCAAGATCGCCTTCCTTCAGTGTGYGGTGGCCTTGCTTGCCCAGTGGATCCTGGTCGGCGGCGATGACATCCTTGTTGGTGAGGATGCGCAGCGTCTCGGCGTCCATCTTCGACAGGTCGTTGCCGGCGATCAGCGGCGCGGCCAGCCGCATGTCAAGGAGCCGGCGTCGGAGTAGAGGCCGAACGGGAAGAATTCCACCGGCACGATGTCAAAGAATGCTCCACCACTGCACGACCCCGCCGGTGCACTGCCACTGCCGTACTTCCGCGCCGGGGGTCTTCCCGCCGTTGAAGTCATCCAGGCAGAGGTTGCTGTTGCGGTTGACGATGTTGAGCTGGCCGCCGTCCGCGTTGACGAGGCGCCATTGCTGGACGGCCTGGCCGTTGCAGGTGGATTGCTGGATGGCGGAGCCGGGGGCGGTCTTCCCGTCGGTATCGTCGAGGCACAGGCCGCTGTTGACGTTGACGATCGTGACGTAGCCGTCGGCCGCAGGCACGATATTCCATTGCTGCGCCGCCGACCCGTTGCACGTCCACTGCACGACGGGCGAGCCGGCCGCGGTGGCCGAGTTGTAGTCGTCGAGACAGAGACCGTTGTACTCATTCTTGATCGCACGGCCCGCCAGCGTCGTGGAAATGTCGGCCGCGTATTTCGCCGCGACCAGATTGGCCTGGACGGCGTTCTCGGTCGCGTCCGACGGATAGCCCGACGTCATCGCGCCCTCGTAGAACGTCCCCCGCCCCCCGTTGCTGTTGTCGCCGCCGATGCCCAGGACGATCGCACCCTCCTTGCTCATGGTCGTATACCCCCCGCTCGGGCGCACGCCGTCATAGAAGGTCGACAGCGAGCCGGCCTGTGTGTTGCCGCCGCGGATGGCCCAGTGGTTCGGCTCACCCTTGACGATGGCCGTGACGAATCGGCTGGTGATCGTGGGGTCATTCGCGTTGAGGTGCGGGTCGCGGCCCGAGAACAGGCCGTTCTCCAGGTCCGCCATGATCCAGGGGCCCGGGCCTGCTCCGGTGCCCCAGGCGGACTGGTTGCCGAAGTAGATCGTTTCCATGTGGCCATTGCCGGTGTCGTTCCCGCTCGGCTCGGCATTGCCGTAGTCGAAGCAGCATGCCGAGTTGAAATGCCACCCGTCGAGGGCCGCGTACATGCCTTCGGGCTGGTCGCCCACCGCGATGCCATTGGTGGCGTTGTTGCGGTAGCCGGTTCCTGGTGGGATGAAGACGCCATAGACCTTCTGGCCCGAGAGCGTCAACGGCGCCGCGTTGGCGACAGCGAGATTGTCGTAGCCGCCGGCCGCCGGCCCCTTGAAGAAGCCGGGGGGCGCCTGCGTGAGGTGGTTGTTGCGCCCCGATTGGTCGTAGATGACGCTGATCAGGCAGGTCGTGCCCGCACAGAAGGCGTCCTGCAGCGCCGCGTTGGCGATGCCGCTGGAAAGGGCGGTGACGTCGAGCGTCGCATTGTCCGATTGCCTGAGGACCTGGTACAGCGGACCCGTATAGGTCGAGAGCAGGACCCGCGTCGTGCTGTGCGCCGCGACGCACGGCGTGCCGCCGGCGGCGTAGATGTCGCAAGGCCCCTGCGCAGCCGAAGGCGCAGGCGCCGGCGCAGGTGTAGGGGCAGGTGCAGGTGCAGGGGCAGGGGCGTCGCCACCACCGCCGCCACAGCCCGCCACCAGGGTCGCGGTGACGATGGAGAGAACGGTGAGCTGTTTGCTGTACTTCATGGCGGAAAAGATGTGTGGTTCGTTGACTGTTATGGCGCGGCGGCGCTGATCACGGAGCAGGCATTGGCTCCTGCAGCCGCGGCTGTTCATTTCGTGCACAACTCGCTGATGGCGTTGGGGGCGGTGGCGACGATCAAGCCCAGCCGATAGGGCGGCTCGCCTCAGCCGGCGGCTGGATCAGGGGCTCGCCGGATTTCCATTCGAAAGCGCTGGCCTGGGCCGGCGACCCGCCGCCGACGGCGGGGGCGTCGTGTCGCTGCCTGCGCTGTTGCCGCCGCAACCTGCCAAGCCGACCGCAGGGACGCAAAGTGCGGCGAGTCGTTGACTGAACTTGTTCACAAGGAAAGGGGTCTGGTTCCTTGAAGGGCGGCCAGGGCGCCGCACCATGGCCGCGAGCCAACGGCAGGCTCAGCAGGTCCTTGCGGGCCACCCTTGGGCGAGTGGCCTGTCGCCCGACATCGCGCCAAGGTGCCAGGCAGCGGGACAGGCTTTAACGCTGTAAAACTGGGTCCGCCGCGGTTGGTGGCCCGGTCATCGGACACCATCCGCGGCGGGCTCACGGTGTCACCACCGTGATGTCATGACGTCACTTGGCGTTGTCGACGATGGTCTTGATCAAGTCCGGGAAGGACTGAGCGCTGGTCGAGCGATCGAACAGGCCCGTCGCGTGGTTGGTGGTGTAGCCCGGGTCCCACCATGTCGGCACGATGCCGTGCTGGTAGGCGGACTTGGTCACGTACTTGGTCCAGTAGGTGCGGTAAGTGCCAGCCGGGTCGTACTCGGTCCTCAGGATGGCGCCGTACTCGCCCATCAGCACGGGCATGCCGGCATCGACGAAGCGGGACTTCATCTTCTGGAACTGCGCGTCCACGTAGGCTTCGTGGGCCCATGGTTCCGTCGCGGCCGGATTGGTCGCGATCGAACCCCACTGCCAGATGCCGCTCTTGTCGTTCAGCGCGAAGTTGAACGGATCGTAGAAGTGCACTTCGATGAACATCCGGTTCGTCGCCGGATCGGTGGGCTTGACGAAGCCGTCGTAGGTCGCGTTGATGTTGGTGTTGAAGCCCTGCACGACGAGATGGCGCTTGGCGTTGTTGCCACCCGTGGCCCGCACCGCGTTGACGAAGACCTGGTTGAACCCGTTCTGGACGGATTGGTACTCGGCCGTCGGCGGGTTGTAGTCGCCAGCGACCATGATCTCGTTGGTGCCGGCGAACAGCAGGTAGTCGTCGTAGTCCTTGAAGTTGTTGGCGATCTGCGTCCACATCCGGGCCAGGCGCGCGTTGGCACTGGCTTGGCGGGCGTAGGTCGGAATCAGCCAGTCGCCTTCGTGATGGGTGTTCAGCACGACATACAGGCCGGCGTTGCGGGCGTAACCGACGACCTGGGTGACGCGCGCCATCCAGCTCGGGTTGATGTTGCCGTCGGCGTCGGCGTACTGGTTCCAGGTGACGGGAATGCGCACGGTCTTGAAGCCGGCCGCCTTCACCGCGTTGAGCAACTGCTGGCTCGCCACGGGGTTGCCCCAGGACGTTTCAGCCGGCACCGCGTCCAGCGTGTTGCCGAGGTTCCAGGCGGGGGACATCTGCTGCGACAGCTGGACGCTCGTCAGGTCGCGCATGGAGCCTGGCACGGTGATCACGAACGCCTGATTGCTCTTGGCGCCGCAGCTGTTGGTATACGTGGCGGTGGCCGTGCAGCTGGCAGTAGGCGTGATGGTCTGCTCGCGCGAGCCGCCCGCGGTGCCGCAGCCGCTCCACGTCCACATGCCGCCGGAGATCGGTTGCGGCCCCAGGATGGCCGAGCTGCCGGCGGTGACGGTGCCCGAGGCGGTCTGCGTCCACGTGCCATTGACGTTGACCCACGGCGTGACGGCGGTCGGCGCGCAACTGCTGCCGCGCGTGGCGGAGGCCGAGCCGGAGTTGTAGCTGCCGGCGCTGGTCGTGAACTTGACCCAGTACCAGTAGGGCGTGCCGGTGTTGGCCGAGCCGTCGGCGTAGCTCCTGGCGTTGGTGGCGGGTACGGCGATGCGGGTGCGGCCGTTGGGGTCGCTGTCCGTGTCGCGGTAGACCTCCAGGCGAGAGACGTTGCCGCTGACGGTCCAGCTGAGTTGGTTGTCGTTGGCCGAGCCGTTGGCGCTCAGGCAGACGGTGGCGCCGCCGCCGCTGCCGCAGCTTTGCGCCTGCGCGAGGGTGCCTGCGCTCGCGCCGAAGGCGAGCAGCAGTGCGGGTATCAAGGTTCTCATGTTCTACCTTTCAAGGTTGAAAAGTGCTCGGCCGGTTGTCTCCTCCGGTCACGAGCGTTGTGAAAGATGCAGCTTCAATGCATGGCTACATCCCGACGACATCGATGGACTGCCGGAGGCAGTGCCAGCACCAGGTCCTGCGGGCCAGGCTGGGCTCAAAACGGCGCGGGCAGGATGGCCCGCGGCTGCTCGACGTGGTGTGGGCGTGCATGGCGACCGCCGCCGGTCGATCCGGTCGGTCGGAGGCTTGGCAGGTCGGCGTGAGCACCATGCGAGGATTGATTCGACGCCGAATCATTCGGCGAAAAAAATTGCAGCAGTGCCGCGAGGTCATCTTAATTCGGTCGACAACCGAACTAATTAGGGGAAACCCATCGGCGCCGCTGCACCTGCTTACAGCTTCAGGAGATCGTCAGCACCGCGCCGCGCGCAGGGGCGATCAACGTCCGGCCGGGAAGGATCTCGACGGGCAGGACGATATTGCGCGGGCCCTCGTACATCTGTCCACTGCGCTGCGCCTCGATCAATTGCATGAGGACGTTGACCGCATGACGACCCATTTCGAGCAGGGGCTGGCGCACGGTCGTCATGCGCAGGGTGCGGGCCAGCAAGGTATCGTCAAAGCCGGCGATCGAAATATCCCGAGGCACGCTCAGCCCCCGCGCCTCCAGCGCTTCCATGCAACCGAACGCGATGGCGTCGTTGCCACAGAAGATGGCCTCGGGCAACCGTTCACCGCGGTGGCCCTGCAGCCACGTCTCCATCGCCTGTCGGCCGCCCTGCACGGTGAACCAGGTACGGATCACATGGTCGGCAGCGACCTCGACGCCGGTTTCGGCATGCGCGCGCAAGAAGCCCTCGACGCGGCGGTCCGCACCCTTGGTGTGCGGCGGCCCGCCCACGCACAGGATATGGCGATGGCCGAGATCAAGCATGTGGCGCACGATGCCAAAGCCGCCCGCCTCGTCGTCCGCCTCGACGTTCACCTGGCCCTGCAGCTGCATTCCCGCATGGATCGTGACCAAGGGCGTATGGGGAGGCAGCCAGCTCGTGCAGTCATCTTCCAGATACGGCGCCAGCACGACCAGCCCATCGACGCGGCCGTCGCACAGCGCGGGGATGCGCTTGGGCGCTTCTTCCCAGCCGCTGAGCGGGAAGACGCATGTGGCCTGCTCGGCCTCCGTCGCGCCCCGCACAACGCCGTTGAACACCTCCAGGAAGTAGAGGTTGGGCTCCTCATTGGCAATGTTCGCGACGAAGCCGATGGCGTTGGCCCGTTGACGGCTGAGTGCGCGTGCCGTCGCGTTTGGCCGGTAGCGCAGGCGCTCCGCCGCCGCCAGCACCCGTTCGCGCGTCTCCATGGATACGCGCGTCGAGCCTTTGCCGGCGTTGAGCGCGCAGGAGGCCGCGACATCCGACACGCCAGCTTCTCGCGCGACGTCAGCGAGCGTGGGCAATCTGTGACGACGACTTTTCGTCGGCTGGGAAGGCTTGGGTGTCGAGGCGGACACTGACCGGCGGCGGGGTGAACGAGCGGCGCACTGTAGCACCGGGCCGTCCGCAAGCTCGGCGTCGCCACGGCTGGAAGTCGGCAGCAACCCGGTCCAGGACGCCCCTTCAACTTGCCCGCTTTCTTGGCAGGCGTCTTCCTGGCGACGCCAGCACGCGCGCTTGGACAGCACAATGTGAGCCTGGCGGTCACGCCCGCCACCCCGTCAACTCGCAACAATCTTCCCAGGACTGATGTCGATGATCTACGAACTGCGCGTCTATACGGCAATGCCTGGCCGGCTACCCGACGTTCTTGCAAGATTTCGCGATCACACCGTGGGCATCTGGAACCGGCTGGGAATTCGTCAGCTCGGATATTGGACGACGGCAGTCGGACCTGACAGCAACGCGCTCACCTACATGCTTGTCTGGGAGAGCCTTGCCGATCGTGAGGTCAAGTGGGGCAAGTTTGTCGCCGATCCCGAATGGGTCGAGGTCAGAAAGGCGAGCGAGGCAGCCGGACCGATTGTTGCGAAGATGGACAACTCGTTCTTGGCGCCAACCTCTTTCTCGCCTGCGAAATAGTCTCTTCCGCGGCGGACGACACAGTGGGCTGGGACGCGGTATCAACGCCCAATGCCTCTTCAGTCTGGCCACCGCTTCAGGAACAGTTCAGCCGCAGGAAGGGAGCGCGATGCGCTCAAGCGTCGCTTCTGCCTGCGGCTTGGTCGTTGTCCAGCTGTAGTGCCGCAATCGCGTTGCGGTTTCCCCTCCAGCTCAGCGCATCACGATCAGCTGAACACGCCGGTTCGTGCTGCGGCCTTCGCGGGTGTTGTTGTCGGCCAATGGCGCAGATTCGCCGTAGCTGATCGTTGCCATGCGCGCCAGCGGCAGGCCGGCGCGGGACAGGTGCAGGCGCACGGCCTCAGCCCGCTTGAGACCCAGTTGCTGGTTGATCGTGTCGCTGCCGGTCGCGTCGGTGTGGCCCTGAATTTCGATGAACACCGGCTGGTTGTCGGCCTTGAGCTTGGCGACGAGTTGATCGAGTTCCTGGCCGGCCTCCTCGGTGAGCTGGAAGCGGCCCGACTTGAATTTGACCTTGTCATCGGTCAGCACGGTGCTCATCAGCAGGCCGGGCGGCTTGGGCAGGTTGTTGAAGGCCTGGGTTCGCGCCGCAGCCTCCTGCTGCAGAAGGGCCAGCATGCGTGCCTCGCTGCCCTGCAGCCGCCCATCCAGGGCCTTGAGGCCCTCGTCATGCGCCTGCACGCGGGTGCCGAGGCCGTCCACGCTGGTCTGCACCGGAGCGACTGTCTCTTTGACGAAATCCTTGGTGGCGCAAGCGCTCAGCAACATGACGCTGCTGGCGACGATCAGGGGCGAAAGTCTCGACATCGGTAGTCTCGTGGATAAGAAAGTGGTGCGAATGTAGGCAGTCCTTCACGGACGAACGTACCGAGCTGTGAGCAATCCTTGCGCCATTAACCGGACTGAACAAAGCCTTACCGTTCTGCGCTACGGCGCTACGGCGCTACGGCGCGACGGCGCGACGGGCACAGATCCATGTTGCGCAGGTGCTCGACCAGCAGCCCCCCGCAGGGCACGCGAGCGGCCTGAGACTCAGCCCTGCACCGGCTCGCTGCGGTTGGCGCGCCAGCACAGGATCAGCTCTCGTGCCAGGGCAGGGAGTTCGCCCCGGCCGGCTCGCTTGGCGAAGCCGAAGCGCTCGCCAGCGTAGATGCGGTCATAGGCCATGCGTGACACATGCGCGGGCCAGCCCTGGGCGGCCATCAGCGCCGAGAAGCGCTCCAGCAGCTGCAGCTCGGCCTGCATCGGGCGTTCCTCGCAGGTCCACTGCTCCTCGATCACCAGCCGCACCGACCCCTCGGGGCAGCTGACGCGGCGTGGGCCGAAGCTGGGCAGCGGGAGCGAGCGGCGGTGGCGGCGGGATGTCATGGCCGCGAAGATAGAACCGCCGCACCTCAAACCCGTGCCGAAAAACACCGCTTCTTCGGCTTTCGACGGGCGCCGGTCGATGGGCGGCGCAAAAGGTGTGGGCTTGGTCACGGCCTGCGACAAGCATGCACTCAGCGGATCGCCGACACCCAGCGTTCGAAGCGCGGCGCCATCCGCCAGCCGTCCTCGCCCAGCCAGTCCGCCGCCACGATGACGTGATGGGCTCGACCGATCAGCTTCTCGCGTGGCACCGTGCCGATGAAGCGCGAGTCCTCACTGTTGTCGCGGTTGTCGCCGAGCAGGAAATACTGCCCTGCCGGCACGGTGAGCTCGGCGAAGTTGCGCCGCGCGCTGAGGGCCGGCAGGAACTGGACAGCATGGGGCCGGCCGTCAAGGTCCTCCGTGGAGCGCACCGCGTCCACGACCCAGCCGGGCGCCACCGCCTCGCCATGAGACTGGTTGCCGCTGTAGCTCAGCGGTCTGCCATTGAGGATCAGCACGTCGTCGCGCATCTCGACGCGATCGCCCGGCAGGCCGACGATGCGCTTGATCAGCCGCGTGCCGCCGGCCGGCGAACTCAGCGTGACGACATCGCCGCGCTGGGGCTCACCCAGTGGCAGCAGCACGACGTCGGTCAGCGGCAGCTTGAGGTCATACGCCAAGCGGTTGACGAGCACGACATCGCCTTCCAGCAGCGTCGGCCGCATCGAGCCCGAGGGGATGGGGTTCCAATCGGCCACCGCGGTGCGGAACAGCGCGAAGCTGAGCAGGAAGAGGATGAAGCCGCGGTTGTCGCGGAGGGTGCGTCGGAGGTTCATGACGGCCATGCTCGGGCCGATCTCCTGGCTTCGACCCGGTCGGCGGGCGAATGGCCGGCTGAAGTGGGCGAATGGCAGCGGCGCTGCGCGAATGGCGGGCGCGGCAGGCCGATTCCGCGGCCCGATGCCTTCGGCCGCCCGCCAGCGGCGCCCTGACGTCAGGCCGGCGGATCCTTGGCCCGGGTGCGGGACACGGCCATCATGATGCCGACACCGGCGACGATGAGACAGGCGATGGCGACATAGGTGGCGGCCAGGCCGGCCGTGATCAGGGCCCAGGCCAAGCCGCCCAGCAGCACGGCCAGGCCAACGATATAGAGCAGGAAGGACATAGCGGCTCCTGTCAGGGATGGAACGGCGCCCCATCTCGTCAGTGCACTTTAGTGAGGCGGCCCGTCGCGGATGGTCGGACGCCGTTGAAGCTGCCGGTAGGTGGCCTCCTACCGCGGCGCGGCTCTCGCTGCACAAGCTCGGGCGCGGGGATAGCGAGAATCCGCCTCATGACCATCCAATCCCCCAGCGTCTACATCAAGGACACGGGCACGACCAAAGGCCGCGGCGCCTATGCGTCACGGCCTCATGCCAAGGGGGAGACCGTCGAGGCCTGCCCTGTCGTGCTGTTCACCGGCTCCTACACGTCGATTCCCGAGGAGGTCAGAAAACTGCTCTTCAACTGGGGCGTGCTGGCTCACACCACAAGCGGCCATTGCCTGGCTCTCGGCTACGGCAGCATGTACAACCATGAGAACCCGGCCAATATGCGCTACGAGGCCGATGTCGAGTTGCGGCTGCTGCGCTTCGTGGCCATCCGCGACATTGCCGCCGATGAGGAACTCACGGTGAACTACAACGCCGTCGGCGGCGGCCATGTGTCTGAGCGGGACACCTGGTTCACGGGCCAGGGGGTCGAGCCCTACGCCGCTGAGAGCGACGCCTGACCTGCGCGTCAGCGCCCGGCCTTGCCCTCCGGCGCGTCCTGCGCCACCCAGCGCAATACTGCATCCAGCACGCCGCGCGCGGCCTGGGCCTGTGGGTGGTTGACGATGGCAACCAGCACCCAGCGCTTGCCCGAGGGCGCATCGACGATGCCGGCCAGCGCGACGACGTCGCGCAGCGAACCGGTCTTGAGATGCGCCCGCCCGGCCGCAGCGCCAAAGCGCCCGGGCTGGCGTGACAGCGTACCGTCCAGCCCGGCCACCGGTAGCGAGGCCAACAGCTCAGGCATCCAGGGCTGGCCCCAGGCCCAGCGCAGCAGCGCTGCCAGCTGGGCCGGGCTCATGCGCGTCTCGCGGGCCAGGCCGGAGCCGTTGACCACGCGGGTCGGTGGCGTCGTGCCGGCATGCGCGTCCAGCCAGGCCTGCAGCCAGGTTGCCGCTGCGTCGGGTGAGGGCGCGGGCACGCCAGCGGCGCGCGCGGTGCTGAGCAACACCTGCTGGGCCGTGAGATTGCTGCTGGCCTTGTTCATATCGCGCAGCGCCTCGGCCAGCGTCGGGCCGGGCCACAGCAGCGTGGGCGCGCTGGCGGGCGCTGGTGCGTCGACGATGGCCTCGCCGCGCCAGGCGATGCCGGCTTCGCGCAGCATCAGCGCCAGCAGCCGCGCCGGGTAGGTGGCCGGGTCGGGATCGGCCAGGGTCCAGGTCAGGTCGCCGCAGGCCGCCGCATAGCTGCCGGCAAAGCGCGGGCGCTGGCCGGCGGCCCATTGCAGCTTCAGCGCGCCGCGCCAGTCGCCGCAGGGCCCGGCCGTCGTCGGCACGGTCTGGGGTGGGTCCAATGCCGGGTCGGCGCTGATGCGGGCCTGCATGCCTTCGACGCGGATCGTGTAGCTGACCGCCTTGAAGTTCAGCAGCAAGGCCTCGGGCAGCGCATTGCCGACGCGCCAGGGCTCGTTGTCGAAGTCACCGGGCTCGGCGGCGCCGGGCGTGAAGGCGCTGCGGTCCAGGCGCAGCGGTCCGCGCAATTCGCTGATGCCCAGGCGCTTCAGCATCCCCCAGACGCGCTCGGTGGACAGGCGCGGGTCGCCGCTGCCCTGGATGGCCAGGCCGCCGTCCTCGGTCAGCCAGACCGGCGTCTGCCATTGCCAGGCCGGGCCCAGGGTGTCCAGCGCCGCCATGCTGGTGACGAGCTTGGTCAGTGAGGCGGGGTTCAGTGGCATGTCTGGCTGCCAGGCCAGGCGGGGCCGGGGTTCATCCAGGGCCTGCACGAACACGCCCAGAGCGGTGGCCGGCACCTGGGCCTGGCGCAGCGCGACCTGGACCGACAGCGGCAATGGTTCCGCCGCCTGTACCCCCAGGATCCAACCCGCCAACACCCATCCCATCGCCTGTCTGCGCATGACCCGAAAGTTACACTGGGTTGATGCCCTCCCTCCTGGCTCTCGACAGCTCCACCGACACGATGGCCCTGGCCCTCGTGGCCGAGGGGCAGACTCGGGTTTTCGAGGCCCAGGGCGGGGCGCAGGCGTCGGCACGCATGCTGCCCGAGGTCAAGGCCCTGCTGGCCGGCGCGGGCATCGCGATGGCCGACCTGGACGCCATCGCTTTCGGGCAGGGCCCCGGCGCCTTCACCGGGCTGCGCACCGCCTGCGCCGTCGCGCAGGGCCTGGCCTTTGGGCTGGACCGGCCGGTGCTGGCTATCGACAGCCTCATGGTGGTCGCCGAGGACGCTCGTGCGCAAGGCGCTGGCGACGACCTCTGGGTGGCGATGGACGCGCGCATCGGCGAGATCTATGCGGCCCGCTATCGCTGGGCCGATGGCGCCTGGGTCGTCGTCGAAGCTCCCGCCCTCTACAAGCCCGAGGCGCTGGCCGCGCATTGGGGGACGCCCGCGGCCGTCGCCGGCACGGCCCTGACCGAATATGCCGAGGCCCTGGGCGTGTTGCCGCAGACCTGGCCGCAGGCCCGTTCGCGCGCTGCAGCCCTGGGCACCTTGGCCCTGGCCGCCTGGCAGCGTGGCGAGATGCGCGACGCAGCCGAGGCCCTGCCCGTCTACGTGCGCGACAAGGTTGCGCTGACGACGGCCGAGCGAGAACTCAAGTCATGAGCGCATTGCTGGAGCGCAGCCTGCCGCCCTTCGAGGCCGAGGCCATGCGGGTGCCCGACCTGACCGAGATCATCGCCGTCGAGCGCCAGGCCTACCCAGTGCCGTGGACGCATGGCAATTTCGTCGACTCGCTGGCGGCTGCCTACCCGGCCGAGGTGCTGCGCGGGCCGCGCGCCGAGCTTTTCGGTTATTGGGTCGCCATGCCGGGCGTGGACGAGATGCACCTGCTCAACATCACCGTTGTGCCGGCCTGGCAGGGGCGCGGCCTGGCGGTGGCCATGCTGGACCGGCTGGTGGGCGAATGCCGCCGCCGCGGCCTGACGCAGCTGTGGCTGGAGGTGCGCGTCGGCAACGAGCGCGCTCGCGAGGTCTACCGCCGCTACGGCTTCGCAGAGGTCGGCAGGCGCCGCGCCTATTACCCGGTGCAGCAGGGGCCGCGCGAGGATGCCATCCTGATGAGTTTCTCGGTGACGGCATGAGCTGGGACCAGCGCCAGCGGGCCATGTTGGCCGAGATGGGTTATCGGCTGCCGGCTGCTTCGGCAGTGGCCGCCGAAGTCGTCGAAGCCGAGCCGGAGCCCATCGTCGTTGCCGCGCCGCCGCCTGTCATCGTGCGTGTGGCAGCGCCGTCGGCGCCGTCGAGCTTCGCCAACCTGGATATGCCGGCGCTGCGCGAGGCCGTCTCGAGTTGCCGGGCATGCGGCCTGTGCGAGCAGCGCCGCAACGCCGTCTTCGGCAACGGCGCCCTGCAGCAGGCGCAATGGCTGGTCGTCACCGATCCGCCCGATGAAGGCGACGACGCCTCCGGCGAAGCGCTCGGCGGTGATACGGGCCGCCTGCTGGACCGCATGCTGAGCGCCGCCGGCCAACGTCGCACGGGTGATGAAGCGACCGCCTTCGTAACCCCGATCGTCAAGTGCCGCCCGCCGCGCGGCCGGGCCTCCCAGCCCGGCGAGCTGGACGCCTGCGAGGCCGTGCTGGCACGCCAGGCCGAGCTGCTGCGCCCGCGCGTCGTGCTGGCCATGGGCCTGCAGGCGGCGCGCCGGCTGACTGGCCTGACCGAACCCCTGGGCAAGCTGCGCGGCCGCGTGCACCGTTGGCGCGACCTGCCCGTCATCGTCACCTACCACCCGGCCTACCTGCTGCGCTCGCCTGCGGACAAGGCCGGCGCCTGGGACGACCTCTGTCTGGCCCTGCGGACGGTGAACGACTGATGAGCGCCGTGCCGGGCCGCCCCAAGCAAGCTCGCTCCCGCTTGGCGGGACAGGCCGTAGGCCGAAGGGTGCACCAGTGAGCTCACCCAGGGAACTCGACCTCGAGCGCCAGGCCCTGGACGCGGCGCGCTTTCGCATGCTGGCCGATCATGTGCCGGCCTGGATCGCGCTGTACGGTGCCGCCGACCATCGTTGCCTCTTTGCCAACCGTGGCTATGCCGAGGCCTTCAAGCTGACGCAGGACTCCATCGTCGGCAAGCACTTCAGCGAGATCGTCGGATCCGAGGCCTACGAGCACGTGCGCGTGTCGGTCGAACAACTGGTGCGCGACCTCAAGCCCGTCGTCTACGAGCGCGAGCTGATCCAGCCCGGCGGCAAGCTGTCCTTCCTCGAGATCCACCTGATTCCGCAGTTCGACAGCCAGGGCACGCTGCTGGGCAGCTGGGTCCTGGTCTACGACATCACGCGCCATCGCCTGGCCGAGCGCCGGCTGCGGGAATCGGAGGCCAGGCTCGACAAGTTCATGCAGGCCACGGTGGAGGGCATCCTCTTCCACCGCGACGGCATCATGACCGACGTCAACCAGCCCCTGTGCAAGATGTTGGGCTGGTCGGCGGACGAACTGATCGGCAAGCACGTGCTGTCCTATGTCGACGCCGACGAACTGCCCAAGGTCCGCGAGGTCATGTTGCGAGGGCAGGAGCTTCGCTACGAGACCGCCGTCACGCACTGCAACGGCTCACGCATTCCGGTCGAGCTCATCATGCGCACGATGGAGCGCGACGGCGAGCAGCTGCGCATGGCCGTCGTGCGCGACATCAGCGACCGTCTCGCCAACGAGGCGCGCATCCAGCACCTGGCCCATCACGATGTCCTGACCGGCCTGCTCAACCGCGCGGCCTTCATGGACCGCATGGCCCTGCAGATGCGCCGCGCCGAGCGCAAGGGCGAGATGCTGGCCCTGCTCTTCATCGACCTGGACAACTTCAAGCGCGTCAACGATTCCCTGGGTCATCTCGAGGGCGACCAGGTGCTGACGACGGTGTCCGAGCGCATCGTCGGTGCGCTGCGCGACAGCGACCTCGTCGGCCGCTTCGGTGGCGACGAGTTCATCGTGCTGCTGAGCGACCTGACCAGTCGCGCCGACATCGTCGTCGTGCTGGAGGCCCTGCTGTCGGTCGTCGAAGTGCCCGTCAAGGCCGATGGCCGGGCGTTGTCGGTCACGCCCTCCATCGGCGTGGCCGTCTACCCGGACGACGGCCGGCAGGCGGATGACCTCATCCAGCATGCCGACACGGCCATGTACCTCGCCAAGGCCCGTGGCCGTGCGACCTACCAGTTCTTCGAATCCTCGCTGGCCGAGGCCGCCTATGCCGACATCGTGCTCGAAGCCGAGCTGGCCCAAGGCCTGACGCGCAACGAGTTCGAACTCTTCTTCCAGCCCCAGGTCGAGGCGACGACGGGTCAGCTGTCGGGCGCCGAGGCGCTGCTGCGCTGGCGCCACCCGCGGCGTGGCCTGCTGGCGCCGGACGCTTTCATCTTCGTTGCCGAGCGCCACCGCCTGATGCTCAACCTCGGCGAATGGGTGCTGCGCGAAGCCGCCGCAACGGCACGGCGCTGGCGCGAGAACGGCCTGACCCGCGGCCATGGCGCCATGCGCATCGCCGTCAACCTGTCGCGCATCCAGTTCCATCTCGATGGCTTTGCCGACACGGTCAAGCGCGTGTTGCAGGAGTCCGGCGCGCAAGGCCAATGGCTGGAGCTGGAGCTGACCGAGCGCATGCTCATCGACGACATCACGCATGCACCGGCGACGCTGGCCCAGCTGCGTGCTCTCGGGCTGACGGTGTCGGTCGACGACTTCGGCACCGGCTACACCTCGCTGGCCCACCTGACGGAGCTGCCGCTGGACAAGCTCAAGATCGACCAGGGCTTCGTCGCCCGCTTGCCCGACGATGTCGGTGCCCAGGCCATCACGCGGGCCATCGTGCAGATGGCCGTCGGCCTGGGCCTGACCGTCACGGCCGAAGGCGTGCGCACCGCGGCCCAATGGCAGCTGCTGGCTGGCTGGGGCTGCCAGCAGTTCCAGGGCGAGCTGGTCGGCGCGCCGATGCCGCTGGCCGAGTTCGAAGCCTGGGTGAAAGCTCGATGAATGGCGCGGTGAAGCTCGCCGACAAGATCCACGCCGAGATCGCCGCAGCCGGCGGCTGGCTGGGCTTCGACCGTTTCATGAGCATGGCCCTGTACGAGCCGGGCCTGGGCTATTACGCCGGCGGCCGGCGCAAGTTCGGCCAGATGCCCAGCGAGGGCTCGGACTTCGTCACGGCACCCGAGATGTCGCCGCTGTTCGGTCGGGCGCTGGCCCGCCAGCTCGCTCAGGCCATGGACGCCAGCGGTTGCCGCGATGTCATCGAGTTCGGTGCCGGCTCGGGTGCACTGGCGGCCCAGTTGATCGCGGAGCTGGATGCATTGGGCGCGGGCCTGGCACGCTACGCAATAGTGGAGCTGTCGGCCGAACTGCGCGAGCGCCAGCGCGAACGCCTTTCGCATTGGGGGGGGCGCGTCGACTGGCTGGACGCGTTGCCCGCCGAACTGGAGGCCGTCGTCATCGGCAACGAGGTGCTGGATGCGATGCCGGTCCAGCTCCTTGCCTTCGACGGCCAGGTCTGGCGCGAGCGCGGTGTGGTCTCGGCGGGCGAGGGCTTTGCCTTTGAAGACCGTGCCAGCATGTTGCGCCCGCCGCTGGAGGCGGGCATGGTGCCGGGCACCGTCACCGAGATCCACCCGCAGAGCGAGGCCTTCGTTGCGACCCTCGCCCGGACCTTGAAACGCGGCGCCGCCTTCTTCATCGACTACGGCTTCCCCGAAGCCGAGTACTACCACCCGCAGCGCCACGGCGGCACGCTGATGTGCCATCAGGGCCACCTCGCCGATGCCGATCCGCTGGTGGCCGTGGGCGACAAGGACATCACGGCCCACGTCAACTTCACCGGCATTGCGCTGGCCGGCCAGGACGCCGGCCTTGTCGTGCTGGGCTACACCAGCCAGGCCAATTTCCTGCTCAACTGCGGTATCGCCGATCTGCTGCACGGGGCGAGCCTGGGCGAGCGCGCCATGGCCCACCGCCTGCTGGCCGAGCATGAGATGGGCGAGCTGTTCAAGGTGATCGGCTTCGCGCCGCTGAGCGGTACTTTCGATGCGCTCGGATTCAGTCGCGGAGACCGCTCGCACAAACTCTGAGGAGTTGTGAATGAAGGCTTGGTTGCTGCTGTTGCTCTGCGCCCCGGCGCTGGCGCAAGACCTCAATGTCGGCCGCAGCCTTGCGGCCACCTGTGCCAACTGCCATGCCAACAACGGCCGACCACGCAACCAGGCGATACCGCCGCTGGCCGGCATGAAGGCCGACGTGATGCTGGAGCTGCTCGCCGACTACCGCAGCGGGCGGCAAGCCGGCACCGTCATGCCGCAGATCGTCAAGGGCTATACCGAGGAGCAGCTGCGCCTGGTCGCCGCCTACTTCGCCGCGCAGGCCAAGCCATGATTGCGCGGCGCCAATTGATCGCGGCCGGTGGCCTGACGCTGGCGGGTTGCGCGACGCCATCAGGCCCGGTGGCCCGAGTCGTCGTCGTGGGCGGTGGCTTTGGCGGCGCGACCGCTGCCCGCTATCTGAAGCTCTGGGGTGGCGCGGCGGTCGAGGTGACGCTAGTCGAGCGCAACGAGGGCTTCATCTCCTGTCCGATGTCCAACCTCGTCATCGGTGGCGTGCGGGACCCGCTCAGCATCAGCCACGGCTATGCCGGGCTGGAAGCGCAGGGCGTCAAGCGCCTGCGCGGCGAGGTCGTGGGCATCGACCCCGCGGCCAGGACCCTGCAGCTGGCCGACCGCGGCACCCTGGGCTGGGACCGCTTGATCCTGTCGCCCGGCATCGACTTCATGAACGACGCCGTGCCCGGCCTCGCCGCCGCCTTCGACAGCGGCCGTGCCGTGCATGCCTGGAAGGCCGGCGCCCAGACGCTGGCGCTGCGCCGCCAGCTGCAAGCCCTGCCCGATGGCGGTGTCGTGCTGATGAGTATTCCCAAGGCGCCTTATCGCTGCCCGCCAGGGCCCTATGAGCGGGCCTGCCTGATCGCCTCGTATCTGCGTCGCGCCAAGCCGCGCGCCAAGCTGCTGGTGCTGGACGCCAACCCAGAGATCCAGAGCAAAAAGGCCCTGTTCGAGCGCGCCTTCGCGCAACACCATGCCGGCGTGCTCGAGTACCGGCCGAATGCCGAGCTGAAGGAAGTGCTGGCCGACGGCACGGCGCGCTTCGAGTTCGAGGACGTCAAGGCCGATGTGCTGAACCTGATCCCGCCGCAGCGTGCCGGCGATCTGGCGCGCGACTTTGCCAACGTGAATCGCCGCTGGGTCGGCATCGACTGGCTGACGATGCAGGCGCAGGCCGCGCAGGGCGTGCATGTCGTCGGCGACGCGATTTTCTCGGCGCCGGGCATGCCCAAGTCGGGCCATCTCGCCAACCAGCAGGCCAAGCTCGCGGCGGCGGCCGTGCTGCAGTTGCTCCAGGGTGAGGCGGTGAACCCGGCGCCGGTGGTGATGAACACCTGCTACAGCTTTGTCACGCCGACCGAGGCCATGCATGTGGCTTCCGTCCATCAGTACGACGCGGCAGAAAAGACGATGAAGGCGGTGCCCGGTGCCGGGGGCGTGTCGCCGGCCGCGACGTCGGCCGAGGCTGGGATCGCGCTGGCCTGGGCCGAGAACATCTGGGCCGACACGCTGGCGCTTGGCTAGGAGTCTGCGCGGCAGAGGCGTGGCCCGCGTTGAGGCAGGCAGGGGCGCAGGCAAGGCGCGAGGAGGCCGCGGGCTCGCGCCCGCAACGACGAGCAACGCCGCATGCGCCCCTGCCTGCCTCAACCCGAAGGGCCGGGGCGATTTGCGGGGCGCTGCGGCGTTGCCGGCTCGTTGTGGGTCCCGACCCACGCCTCGCCGGCGCCTTGCATCGCCCCGCAACTCGCCCCGGCGCGGGCCACGCCTCTRCCGCGCAGACTCCTAGGGGAAAAGCCCGCCGAGGTTGCCCAGCGTGGGTGCTTCAGCGCCAGGGCCGCGTGCGCCGGCCAGCGCCGCCCAGGCGGCACGCACGGCAGGGCCGTCGTCACGACCCGCGGCCTGGCGCGCCTCCAGCCAGTGGCTGACGAGGTCGAGCGGGTGCCTGTCGGGCAGGCTGGCGGGCCGGGCCTGGCGCGCCTGGGCGAGCAGGGCAGGCGCCTCGGGCGAGCCTTGCAGCACGGCGGTCAGTGCCGCATCCAGGCGCGAGCCCCAGGCATGGACGCGCCCGACGCCGCGCACCTGGCTCAGCAGCTCGGCGCTGCGGGCCAGCTCGCCCCGGGCGCGGGCCAGCCGGCCCTCGACCTTGGCCAGCCGGCTGCCGGGCAGGGCGAGGGCGGGGGACAGTGGCTTGTCGCGCACGTGTTGCACGGCCTCGGCGGCCAGGGCCGGGTTGCCGGCGGCCAGGGCGGCGTCCGCCGCCAGCAGCAGGCAGCGGCCGCGCGGCCCGCCGTCCAGCGCGGCTGCCTCGGTCATCAGCGCGCGCAGGGCATTCAGGTCGGGCTGGCCCAGACGCGCCTGCGCGAGCAGCAGTTCGGCGCGGTAGATCAGCAGCGAGCCCGGGGCCAGGCCGTCGGCACTTGCGCCGTCCAGCAGGGCCTGGCGGGTGCGCACCTCCTGGGCATGGCGGCCCTGCAGCTGCAGCGCCTCGGCCCAGCCGGTGGCGGCCTGCAGCGCGAGGTCGTTGCCGGGGCCGAGCTTGCTGCGGATGTCGGCAAGCAGTGGCGCGGCGCGTGTGTCGATGCCGTCGAACAGCGCGTTCAGCGTCAGCATTGAAATCTCGCTGTGGCGCAGCACCAGCACGGGCAACGTCAACCGCGGGTCGGTGCTGGTCCACATCGGCTGCGTCGCCCGCACGAGGTCCAGCGCCTCGGCCAGGCGGCCCTGGCGCTGGCGCAGCACGCCGAGGTTCTGCAGGTAGTCGGCGCGTTCGTAGTCGTCGCCGGGGTGGAGCCTGTCGGTCAGCACGCGCACGCGTTCCAGCGCGCGTTCGGCGTCGTCCAGGCGGCGGACGTGCATGTAGTCGGCGGCCAGGATGAACTGCTGCTGGCGCACCGCCTCGCTGTCGGGGCCGAAACGGCGTGCCAGCGGCGCCGCGATCGGCTCCAGCAGCGCGATGGCATCGTCGTGGTTGCCCATGATCTGGTGCACCTGGCCCAGGCTCAGCCGGGCCTGCAGCACCGCCACTTCGTCCTCGCCATGCTGCTGGCGAGCCAGCGCCAGCCATTGCTCGCCCAGCGGCAGGGCATGGTCGAAGCGGTTCAGGGCCATGTAGGTGCGCGACAGCACCTCCAGCAGCCGCTGCCGCGTGGCGGGGTCGCCGGCGAACTCGTCCAAGCGGCCGCGGCTGTCGTCCAGCAGTTCCAGAACGGAGGGCATGCGGCCCTGGCGAGGCAGGCTGCCGCCGGCGAGCAGCTGCGTGATGAAGCGCGCGACGCTGTCGTTGCGCTGGCGTGCGGACTCGGCCTCGCGCCATTGCCAGTGGCTGGCGGCGATGCCGGCCGTCAGGGTGGCCAGCAGCAGGACGGACAGGCCGGCCAGCAGCGTGTGGCGGCGCAGCAGCAGGGCGGTGCGGTGCCGCAGGCTGAGGCGGCGCCTGGCCATCACGGGGCGCTGGGTCTGCCAGCGCCGCAGGTCCTCGATGAAGGCATGCACGCCGACATAGCGCTCGGCCGGGTTCTTGTGCAGGGCCTTGGCGGCGATGGCCTCGAGGTCGCCGCGGGCGCGCTGCGCGTCGCGCGGGCGTCCGGGGCCGTCCTCGTCCTCGGGCGCGCCCAGCAACGCGGCGAAGCGATGCGGAGGCTGGTGCAGCACCGCGTGTTCCAGCGCCGCGCGGCTGTCGCCCCGCGCACCGAAGGGCAGCCGGCCCGTCAGCAGCTCGAAAAGCATGACGCCCAGGGCGAAGACGTCCACCGCCGTGCCGGCGTCGCCGCTCTCGATGAGCTCGGGGGCTGCGTAGGCCGGTGTCAGGCCGGCACGGGCCTCGTCCACGGCCTGGCCGGGAGAGGCCGCCAGGCCGAAGTCCAGCAGCTTGGGCAGGCCCGCGGCCGTGACCATCACGTTGGCGGGCTTGAGGTCGCGATGCACGACCAGGCGCGCATGGACGTATTCCACCGCCTCGGCCACGCGCAGCAGCAGCGTGACGCGGTCCGCCACGGTGGGGAGCTGGGCGCGCGCATGCTCGGCCAGCGGCAGGCCGTCGACGAGCTCCAGCACCAGGTAGGCGTGGGGCGCCTGCACGCCGGCGTCCAGCAGGGCGGCGACGCCGGTGTGCGTGAGGCGACCCAGCGCTGCACGCTCGCGCAGGAAGCGCCGCGCGACGGCAGGCGTCGCGCTGTCGCCGTGCAGCAGCTTGATGGCGGCGCTGGCCTGGTAGAGGCCGTCGGCGCGCTCGGCCTCCCAGACCTCGCCGAGGCCGCCGCGGCCGATGCGCCGCCACAGCACCCAGGCACCCAGCCGCAGGCCGGTCAACGTCGCGGCGTCGCCCGCTTCAGCCTGCACCACGCCCGGCGCGGGCTTACCAACTGCCGGTGTTGGGCATGGACGCCCAGGGCTCGGCCGGCGCCAGCGCCGGGCCGGCCTGCAGCAGCTCGATGGAGATGCCGTCGGGCGAGCGCACAAAGGCCATGCGGCCGTCGCGCGGCGGGCGGTTGATCGTCACGCCGTGGTCCATCAGCTTCTGGCAGGCGGCGTAGATGTTGTCTACGGCGTAGGCCAGGTGGCCGAAGTTGCGGCCGCCGGTGTAGGTCTCTGCCTTGCCGTCGGCGTCCGGCCAGTTGTAGGTCAGCTCGACCTGGGCGTCTTCGTCGCCTGGCGCGGCGAGGTAGACCAGCGTGAAGCGGCCGGCGGCATGCTCCGAGCGCTTGACCTCGTGCAGGCCGAGGGCGTCGCGGTAGAAGCGCATCGACGCGTCGAGGTTTTCGACGCGGACCATGGTGTGCAGGTATTTCATGCACGCATTTTCACGGCTGGCCGCTGCCCGCGTCAGGGCCGGTAGAAATACGGGATGCTGCAGAGCAGGACGCCCACGCCGACCAGCAGCCAGAGGTTGGCGATGAAGTAGGGGAACACCATCAGCGCCAGGCCGCAACACAGCGGCACCCAGGCCCGCTGCTTCTTGCCATAGATGAAGAAGCCGGCGCCGATGGAGCCGAACAGGAGTCCCCAGAGGAGGGCGGAGGTGTCCATCGGTCGCCGGGGCAGCCTAGATGTCGAGGTCAGGCCAGCGAGCGTTGCGGCAGGTCAGGAACGCGGGCATGCGCGGGATTCTCGACGCTCCGCCCGTCAGCGCGGCGGCTGGGGTTGCTCGCCCGGGGGCTTGGGCAGGCGCAGCTTGCGCTCCAGACCATGTGCCCATGCCGGGCACTTGCCGTCGCCCGCACCGCCGAAGCCGCCGGAGGGCGCGCAGATGAAGCGGCCTTCGGCGTTGTAGAGCTGGTTGAACTGGTCGCAGCACAGCGGCGTGAAGAGATACACCGGCCGGTCGTCTGGGCCCACGAAGGACGTCACGTCCAGAGCGCGCGGGCGGGCATCGGCCTCGAAGGCAAGGATGCGCTCGTGGACGGCGGCGTTGGGCAGGGCGGTCGACAAGGGCGCCGGCTCGCCGAATTCGACGGCGCTGTAGGCCGCAGCGGCCAGCGCCAGAATGACGCTGACGCCGGCATACCAGCGGGCAGGCGAGGTGAGCTTGGGCAGGCGCATGGCGGCGCAGTATGCCGAGCTCAGAGGCCCGATGCCACCCTTTCGGCGTGGGTCTTCATCGCCTGCAGCCCCTCCTCGATCATGCCGGCGATGGCCGGGGCCAATGCGTGGGGCAGCAGATCGGCGATCCACACGACGCGGCAGCGTGAGCTGCCTTCCTCAAAGATCTGCGTCGAGGCGTTGTGGTGGGTCAGCCGCCCGCCGACGGCCGACCAGGCGATGCGGCGGCGGTCGTCGTCGATGTCGACGATGAGTTCGCGCACCGTCATGCCATTGGCGAAGCGGAGCTCGCGGGCCTGTTCATCACTCGTATTGCCGTCCATCCTGCACTCGCTGACGAAGGCGGGCGCGAGGCGGGTGTGCAGGGCGCCGGGGTCGCGCATCGCGTCCCAGAGCACGGCGGCGGGGGTGTCGACAACGATTTCGCGGTGGATGGAGGCCATGGCCGTCTCCTGAAGTGATGGCTCATGGTGGCCGCTTGTCCAGCCCTGCGCCGGCCGGAACCGGACATCTCCAACCGTCGCCAGTGCGTCAGTAGTCCAGCCACTCCATCGGCGCGACGAGGGCGTCGCCGCGGATGCGCTCCAGCGTGCCGGTCAGGACGTCGATGTTGTTGTCGAAGCTGCCGTGGCTGGCATCGATCTGGTCGCCGGCCTTGGTCGTGCGGACCTTGGGTGTCGTGACGCGGTTCAGCAGGGTGCCGCCGGGCCAGAGCTTGAGCCAGGCGGTAACGTCGCCATTCGGCGGGCCGGCCCACTGGTCGTCCAGCCACGCCGCGTCCGGCGGCACGAGGGCGCGTTCCATGCCGAGCAGGGGCTGCTTGCGGATGTCGTCCAGCGCGCGCGACACGAGGTAGAGCAGGGACTTGCCGTAGATGTCGCGCTCGGCGTTGGGCAGGCCGTCGGCGCGCTCGTTGGCATCGGTCAGCACGTGCAGGCGCAGGCGGTCCAGCGACAGCACGCCAGCCTGGCCGGCCGCACCGTAGTGCTGCACGGCGAAGCCGCTGGAGCAGGCGGCGGCGTAAAGCTCGCAGCTGGCGGCCTGCACGACGTTGGCACCACCCAGGCGGCCGAGCAGATGGCCGATCAGGATGGAGCCGGCGGAATGACCGATGAGATGGATTTCCAGCGTCTTGCCGCTCTTGGCCAGCCCGTCACGCAGCTCGCGCAGCATGCGGGCGGCCAGGTCCAGCACATGGTCGGCCGTCGCGCCACCCTCGGCGTTCTCGCGCATCTCGCTCCAGATGCCGCGCGCGAACTGGCGGCCCACGGCCTCGATGGCGCGGTCCTTAGCCTCGGCGGCGACCTCACGCAGGCGGTCCAGCATGCCAGTACTGACATCGGCCGAGTCGACGATGCGGTGCTTGAGATCCTCGAGCATGTCGGTCAATGTCTCGCCCGGGCCAGTCTTCCACGTGAAGAACAGCGGGTAGATGCCGTTGGCCAGGAAGTAGGGCGCCATCACGCGGATGCGCTGGACGGAGCCGATCTCCGAGTTCAGCCCGCCATGGGCGTAGATGGCGAGCTTGACGGTCTTGCCCTTGCTGGCCTTGAACCAGGCCGCGGGGCGCTCGACGACGATCTCGCGCGCCAGGCCTTCGCGGTCGTCGCGGGCACGGGTGAAGTCGGTCGCCATCAGCTGGCCGTCGTTGCCCGAGACCAGGGTGTGGGTGTAGGCCTCGTCGGTGCGCAATGGCTGGTAGGGCTTGTGGGCGAAGACGTGGTTGATGGGCCAGGGGTCATCGCGCGGGTTGTCATCGACACGCAGCGTCGCGCCAACGTCCGACAGGCCGCGGCCAGCCATGGCGCGAAACCCGCCGGCCACGCGCGCGGCCTTGGCGCCTCTTGCCGTCTTGGCTGCCACGGCTTGGCGGCTCTTGATGTCCGACAGGTCCTGGGGCACGCCCAGGGCAACGGCCCAGGCATCTGTGCCGTTGGTGATCCAGTCCTCGTAGCTGAGGATGGCGAAGCCGCTGGCGCCCCAGCCGGTGCCCCAGCTGTTCTGCACGACGAAGCCGCGCTCGTTGTAGCCCACCAGCGCAAAGGCGTGCCCACCGGTCTTGCGGGCCATGCGCTCGATGCGCGGCAGCTTGTCGTGGCTGGCCGGCATTGGGGATTCGTCCAGCGTCCAACCGTCGTGCACGTCGCCCGAGACATAGATGGCGCCGATCTCGTAGATGGCTGCCTGCATGTCGACGACGCTCTTCTTGTCGACGCGGTAGTAGACGCCGAGCGCCCGCGTCGTCGCGTCATCGTCCCAACCCGCCGCGGGGCGCTCGAAAATGCCGTTGCCCTTCTTGTCCAGCGGATAGGGCCACAGCTTGAAGGAGCAGACGCCGTGCTTGTGCCAGCCCTTGAGGGCGCCGCGGCAGGACGAGCCCTCGTAGTCCTGGCCGGGCCATTCGTCGTAGAGCTTGGCCAGCTCGTAGAACATGCGCGGGCTGACGGTTTCGGGCTGCGTGCGGCTGCGCGGCGCGTCGAGGTGGCGCAGCCAGTAGAGGTAGTTGGTCACGCAGGCCAGGCCGAAGCCGGTGCAGGCGCCTTCATTGCCCTGGTTGAGGATGCGGCCAGCTTTCACGTAGGCGGGCAGCAGTCGTTTCAGGTCG
The DNA here is from genome assembly GCF_054049335.1 of Roseateles sp. P5_E1. Lineage (NCBI taxonomy): Bacteria > Pseudomonadati > Pseudomonadota > Betaproteobacteria > Burkholderiales > Sphaerotilaceae > Roseateles > Roseateles sp. P5_E1. The sequence goes on along the minus strand of NZ_JBFUMN010000024.1, from coordinate 41,474 downwards.
CTGTCCATCGGCCAGCGCGGCGGCAGGGAGCGCAGCGGCGAGCGGTAGACAAGATCGCGCAGGTCCAGGCGATCGGGGCGTGCGTCCAGTTTGGGCGCGGCAACGGCATTGGCGGCGGCCTTCTTGGCAGCGGCGGGCTTGCGGGTCTTGGTGGCCATGGTGGTCTCCTCGGGAGGACGGCGGATGATGGCCGCAGCCTTTCGCACGGACAAGTCCGCATGCGAGACTGGGGGCCTGCTCACCCTCAGGGGAACGGATGCGTTGCCACTCAAAAACCCGCGAGCAAGGCGCGAAGTCGAAGCTGGGGTCGTCCCCAGCGAGGCTGCGCAACGCCGCGCGCGGGCTTTTGAGTGACAACCCTTCGGGAGAGGGGCTGCGCGGGCGCATGGCGTTGTTGGGCGCCTTGCCCGGGCGGCAAGCCCGGGCTTCAGCGCCACGCCTAGCCCTGCACCCGCGCAGCCCCTCTCGCATCGCCCCCCTGAGGGCGAGCAGGCCCCCCCATGTTTAAGGTCTGTATCGTCGGCCTGGGGGCCATCGGCGGCTGGATGGCCGCGCATCTGCAACGCGTCGAGGGCGTGGCCGTCAGCGCTTTGGCGCGCGGCGACACGCTGGCGGCCGTGCGTGAGCAAGGCCTGCGGCTGGACAGTGGCGAGGACAGCTGGCGTGCGCCGCTGCGCGTGACCGGCGACGCCGCCGAGCTCGGCCTGCAGGACCTGGTCATCCTCGCCGTCAAGGGCCCGGCCATCGCCGGCGTCGCGGCCCAGGTCGCCCAGCTTTGCGGGCCGGWCACGCGCGTGCTCACGGCGCTGAACGGCCTGCCATGGTGGTTCACGGCCGGCTTGCCCGTGCAGGGGCTGACGCTGAAATGCGTGGACCCCGATGGCCGCATCGCCGCGCTGATCCCGCCCGAGCGCGTCATCGGCTGCGTCGTTCACGCCAGCTGCGCGCTGCGCGGCCCGGGCTGGGTCCACCACGTGATGGGCAACGGCCTGCTGATCGGCGAGGCCACGGGCGGCACGAGCCCGGYCGTCGATGCGCTGGTTGCGCTGCTCGGCGACGCCGGCTTCGAGGCCAAGGCGGCCGAAAGCATCCAGCGTGACGCCTGGTACAAGCTCTGGGGCAATATGACGACCAACCCGGTCTCGGCGCTGACCCGCGCCACGACGGACCGCATCCTGGACGACGACCTCGTGCGCGAGTTCACGACGGCCATCATGGCGGAGGCCGCCGAGGTCGGTGAAGGCATGGGCTGCCCGATCGCCCAGACGCCGCAGGACCGGCACACCATCACGCGCTCGCTCGGGGCCTTCAAGACCTCGATGCTGCAGGACATCGAGGCGGGGCGGCCTATCGAGACCGACGCATTGCTGGCGGCGCCGCGGGAGCTGGCGCAGCAGCTGGGCGTGGCGACGCCGATGCTGGATGCGTTGCTGGGGTTGACGAGGTTGATGGACGCATGCCGCGGCCAGTCGGCCGCCTGAGGTTCAGTAGGGCAGCTTGCCTGCGTGGCGCTTCCAGTGGCGCGCCACTTCACCCTTGCGCGTGGCCTCGGCGAAGGCGGCATCCAGGCGTGGCAGCAGCTCCGCCGCCGCGCTCCCCCGTGCGGCGACCACATGGAAGGCCGGTGGTGAGACGTCCGACAGCGGCGCATGGGCCAGCCCCGGCGTGGCCAGGTGGTCGACCTTGCCGAGCTCCCATTGCTCGATGACTTCGATCTCTTCGACGAAGTAGTCGCAGCGGCCGAGCAGCAGTTTCTCGATCAGCTGCTGGTAGTTGCGCGCCCCCTGGTCCAGGTCGCCCGGGCCCAGGCCGTAGTGGACATAAGTTGAACCGTTCTTGCCACAGCCGCGCCAGCGCTTCAGCCCGGCGCGGTCGGCAATCTGCAGCGGTTGCGCTGCGCGGAAGAAGACCTGGGGCGTGAACGTCTTGTAGGGTTTGGAAAAAGCCAGCAGCTTGCCGCGCTCGTCGTCGTAATAGGCCGCGAGCGCGAAATCGATCTCGCCGGACGCGACGGCCCGCAGGCAGCGCTTGAACGGCAGGTCGCCGATCAACTTGAGCTCGACACCGAGCTTGGCAAACAGCGGCGGCCAGAGATCGACGAGGAAGCCGTTCAGCTGCTGCGGCTGGCCCGGTGTGCGGTACAGCCAGGGCGGCCCGATGCCGGGTTCGCCACAGGCGGTGAGGGGCTTGGCCTGGGTGTCTGCGGCGTTGGCGACGGTTGCCGTCAGGGCCAGAAGGCAGGCCCAAAAGCGCATCCAAGAGCGGCGGGTCATCTACCTTCGAGTCTATGCGTACCGCTGCGCGCGCAGGACCTCGCCGAGGACCTAGGTTCATGGGCGTGCGCCGCCTACCCCAACGGTGCGATGCCCAGCCAGGCCGCGTGCGCCCAGAAGGCGAAGAAGGCCCACAGCGCGACGCCGACGGCGATGGTGGCCGCCGTGCCGGCCACCGTGCCAGCGGCCGGCACCGGCCCTGGCCGACGCCGCGCGGCGCGAAAGACCAGAATGGCCCAGACGAGGAAGCTGCCGAACAGCATCACGTCGGCCAGCGTGTTATTGGCGATCAGGTGAGCAAAGGCCCAGACCTTGACCGACAGCGTCATCGGATGTTGCAGCTTGGCCTTGATGTGATTGCGCGGCACATAGGCTGCGGCCATCAGGATCATGGCGACGAGCATCAGCGATGCGGCCGCGTGGTTCATGCCGTGGATGGGCGGCCACAACACGATGGGATTGAGACGCGCTTGCGAGAAGCCCCAGAGGATCAGCCCGAAGCCGATGAGGGAGACCAGGGTGTAGAGGCCCTTCCAGCCCTTCTCGCCGAGCCGCGCCATTTGCGCGTCGCGCCATTGCGGCGCCAGCGCGCGAATCAGGTGGATGCCGAGAAAGAGGGCGAGGCCGAGGGCAAGCCAGGTCATCGTGGTCTCCAGTTCTGTCTGGTTCAGGTTTGTCGGTCGACGCGCAAAGCCAGCACGACCGAACTGTTGGTGCGCAGCACGCCGTCGATCTCGCCGATCTCGTCGAGCAGAGCGTCGAGTCGGGCCGTAGTGTCGGCGCGTAGCAGTGCCATGTAGTCGAACTCACCACTGACGGAGGCGAGCTGGCGCAGCTCGGGCAGTTCTGATAGTCGCTTGACGACCTCACGCCCGGCCTTGGGGCTGACGGTGATGCCGACAAAGGCCTGCACGCTGCGGCCGGCTTCATCGCCGCCCAGGCGCGCCGTGTAGCCGACGATGCGGCCGCTGGCCTCCAGCCGCGCCAGCCGTGCGACGACGGTGGTTCGCGCGACGCCGAGCTTGCGCGCCAGCGTCGCCGTGCTCTCCCGCGCATTGGCCTGCAGCAGCAGGATCAGGCGTCGGTCCAGGTCGTCTGGCGAGGGATTCGGGTTTACCCGCGATTCATTCATAACGACGAATCATCGCGACGAATCGTCGAAACAGCAATTGCTTTCGTCGGAGTAGCGCTTTCTTTCGTCATCGCCACTGCCTAGAGTTCGGCCCAACGCAAACACCTGCCTGGAGCCCCTCATGAAGATCGCCCTGCTCGGCGCCGGCCACATCGGCCAGACCATCGCCCGCCTGCTGCACGCCACTGGCGACTATCAAGTGACGGTGCTGGACAAGAACCCCGGCTACCTGAAGGTGCTGGCCACCGAGGGCATCGCCACCGCCGAGGTCGACAGCGACAACCGCGCCGCCCTGGCTGCCCAACTGCGCGGCAAGGACGCCGTCGTCAACGCGCTGCCCTACCATCTGGCCATCACGGCTGCCGAACTGGCCCTGGAGTGCGGCTGCCACTACTTCGACCTGACCGAAGACGTCGCCGCCACCAAGGCCATCATGAAGATGGCCCAAGGCGCCAAGACCGCCTTCATGCCGCAGTGCGGCCTGGCGCCGGGCTTCATCGGCATCGTGGCCCACCATCTGGCCAGCGGCTTCGACTCGGTGCGCGACGTGCAGATGCGCGTCGGTGCCCTGCCGGCCTTCCCGACCAACGCGCTGAAGTACAACCTGACCTGGTCGGTCGACGGCCTCATCAACGAGTACTGCCACCCCTGCGAAGCCGTCCACGAAGGCGAGACCATCTCTGCGCTGCCGTTGGAAGGCCTGGAGCACTTCAGCCTGGACGGCACCGAGTACGAGGCATTCAACACATCGGGCGGCCTGGGCACGCTGTGCGAGACCTGGGCGGGCAAGGTGCGCAACCTCGACTACAAGACCGTGCGCTACCCCGGCCACCGCGACCTGATGCAGTTCCTGCTGGGCGACCTGGGCCTGAAGGGCGACCAGAACCTGCTGAAGGACATCATGCGCAAGAGCATGCCCGCGACGATGCAGGACGTCGTCCTCGTCTTCGTGACCGTGTCGGGCCAGAAGAACGGTGTGCTGCTGCAGGAAGTCTTCGCCCGCAAGATCTTTGCCACGCGTGACGGCGCCCAGCCGCTCTCCGCCATCCAGATCACGACCGCCGCCGGCATCTGCGCCGCCGTCGACCTGTTCCGCGAAGGCAAGCTGCCGCAGAAGGGTTTCGTCCGCCAGGAAGAGGTCAGCCTGCCCGACTTCCTTGCCAACCGCTTCGGCTCGGCGTATCAACAGTCCCGTCAAGTCGAGTCCATCTCCTGATCGGGACAATGCGGACCATGAAGCAACAAACTCTTTCCGTTCTCGACGCCCTCGGCGTCCACCTGCCGCAAACCTCGAACTCGGGCGGCGACCTGACCGTGCGCTCGCCCATCGACGGCAGCGTGCTGGCCCAGCTGCCCACGGCCAGCGCGGCCGACATGAAGGCTGCCGTGGGTCGTGCGCATGAAGCCTTCAAGGCCTGGCGCGTCGTGCCCGCCCCCAAGCGCGGCGAGCTGATCCGCTTGTTCGGCGAAGAGCTGCGTACCCACAAGGCGCAACTGGCCCAGCTGGTCTCCATCGAAGCCGGCAAGGTCACGAGCGAAGGCCTGGGCGAAGTCCAGGAAATGATCGACATCTGCGAGTTCGCCGTCGGTCTGTCGCGCCAGCTGCATGGCCTGACCATTGCCAGCGAGCGCCCGGGCCATCGCATGATGGAACAGTGGCTGCCGCTGGGCGTCGTTGGCATCATCTCGGCCTTCAACTTCCCCGTGGCCGTGTGGGCCTGGAACTCGGCGCTGGCGCTGGTGGCCGGCGACACCTGCGTGTGGAAGCCGTCCGAGAAGACGCCGCTGACCGCGCTGGCCACGCAGGCCCTGTTCGAGCGCGCGCTGAAGGCCTACCGCGCCGCCGGTAACGCCGCACCGGACGGCCTGTCCGAGCTGATCATCGGCCGCGCCGATGCCGGCGAAGCGATGGTCGACGACGCCCGTGTGGCGCTCGTCTCCGCCACCGGCTCGACCCGCATGGGCCGCGCCGTTGGCCCGCGCGTGGCGGCCCGCTTCGGCCGTTCGCTGCTGGAGCTGGGTGGCAACAACGCCATCATCGTCACGCCCAGCGCCGACCTGGAGCTGGCTGTGCGCGGCATCCTGTTCGGCGCCTACGGCACGGCCGGCCAGCGCTGCACGACGACGCGCCGCGTCATCGCCCACGAGAGCATCCATGACGCCCTGGTCGAGCGCCTGGACCGCGCCCGCGCCCAGCTGCCCATCGGTTCGCCGGTTGAGCAGGGCACGTTGATCGGTCCGCTGATCGACGCGCAGTCCTTCGACGCGATGCAGTTTGCCTTGAGCGCTGCACGCGAGCAGGGCGGCCTTGTGTCAGGTGGCGAGCGCGCGCTGGCCGACCGCTTCCCCGAGGCCTACTACGCCGTGCCGGCTCTGGTGCGCATGCCTTCGCAGACCGAAGTGGTGTGCCACGAGACCTTCGCGCCCATCCTGTACACGCTGAAGTACAAGACGCTGGAAGAAGCCATCGAGCTGCAGAACGGCGTGCCGCAAGGCCTGTCGAGCGCGATCTTCACAACCGACATCCGCGAGGCCGAGCGCTTCATGAGCGCCTCGGGCAGCGACTGCGGCATCGCCAACGTCAACATCGGCACGTCCGGTGCGGAGATCGGTGGCGCGTTTGGCGGCGAGAAGGAAACCGGCGGCGGCCGCGAGAGCGGTTCGGACGCGTGGAAGGCGTACATGCGCCGCACCACCAACACCGTTAACTATTCAAGTGAGCTGCCTCTTGCTCAGGGGGTGAAGTTCGACATCTGAGTCGACTTCGTCGTGGGAGGGCTGAGAACTAGGCTATAGTCCGGCCTCCCTGAAAGCCCAGGTGGCGGAATTGGTAGACGCACTAGTTTCAGGTACTAGCGGGTAACTCCGTGGAGGTTCGAGTCCTCTCCTGGGCACCAAACAAGAAAGGCCAGCACGCAAGTGCTGGCCTTTTGCGTTTGGGCCCAGGAGAGGGCTCGAAGGGCGCGTCGTCGTGGACCGAGGACAAGCCCTGCGGCTTGTCCGACGCCTCGACGAAGGCTTCGCGCCTCTGGCGCGTTGCCGTCCGCCGGGGTCGCCGGAGGTGACCGAGTCCCCGCTGAGGTGCCCTCGATGGGCGCCTTAGCGAGTGGTGGCGGCAACCGAGCCCGCTGTGATGGCGCCAAACCACCGCTCCTCAAACTCGGCAGCCGGCACTCCCTTCCCAAACCACCACCCCTGCCCCCAATCACATCCCATCTCCCTGAGCGCCACCATCTGCGCCTCCGTCTCCACCCCTTCCGCCACCACCTCCATCCCCAGCTCATGCGCCATCGTCACGATGGCCCGGCACAGCGCCAGTGCCTTGCCGCCGTTCTCCAGCCCGGCGACAAAGCTGCGATCGATCTTGACGGTGTCGATGTCGTGATGCTGCAGATAGCTCAGCGACGAATAGCCGGTGCCGAAGTCGTCCAGCGAGATCGCCAACCCTGCCTCGCGCAGCGCCCGCAGCCGCTCGGCCACCGCTTCATCGCGCTCCAGCAGCAGCCCTTCGGTGATCTCCACCGCCAGCGCGTCGCCGGGCAATCCCAGGCCGCGCAGATGCGTGACCCAGTCCGGCTGCACACGGTGGCTGCGCTCGCCGAGAAATTGCACCGGTGACTTGTTGACGCTGATCTGGAAGCCCTCGTGCCCCGCCGCGCGCCAGGCCAGCACCTGGGCTGCGGCCTCACGAAAGACCCAGTCGCCGATGTCGACGATGAAGCCGCTGGTCTCCGCGATCGGGATGAACTGGGCCGGGCTGACGTCACCCAGTTGCGGGTGGGACCAGCGCAGCAGCGCCTCAGCCTTGCGCGGCGGCGCGGTCGGGTCTTGCAGCGACAGGATGGGCTGATAGACCAGGCTGAATTGCGACAACCGCAGCGCCTCGCGCAACTCGGCCACCAGCCGGGCGCGCCGTTGCGCGGCCTCGTGCAGGGCCGGCGTGAACAGGCTCATGCGGTTGCGGCCCGCGCCCTTGGCTTCATACAGCGCCAGATCAGCGTGCTTGAACAGGGCCTCGATCTCGACGCCATCGCGGGGCGCCAGGCTGACGCCGATGCTGGCCGATACATAGACCCGCTCGCCGGCGACCTCGAAGGCTTCGGACAAGGCTTCCAGCAAATCGTGCCCGACGCGCTCGGCCGCGAGCACCGCCTGATCCGTCGCCAGCAGCACGGTGAACTCGTCGCCACCCATGCGCGCGACCACGCCGCCCGGGGGCATGTGCTCCTGCAGCCGCCCCGCCACCTGCACCAGCAGCGCGTCACCGACGTCATGGCCCAGGGAGTCGTTGACCTCCTTGAAATGATCGAGGTCGACGAACATCACGGCGAGCTCGTCGCCGCGCAGCGCGCGCAGGGCCAGCGCCCGCTCGATGCGTTCGCGCAGCGAGCGGCGGTTGGGCAGGCCGGTCAGCGTGTCGACACGCGCCTGCTGCCAGACCAGCGCCTCCTGGCGCTTGCGATCGGTGATGTCGGTGTGCGTGCCGACCATGCGCAACGGCCGACCGGCCGTGTCCCGCGCGATGACCATGCCGCGGCTCAGGATCCATTTCCAGCTGCCGTCCTTGGCCAGCACGCGGTGTTCGTTGCGGTAGAGCGGCGTGCGGCCGGCGAAATGGTCCTCGCGGTCCTTGTCCATCTGCGCCAGGTCGTCGGGATGGGTGCGCGCGTCGAAGGCCTCCGGTGTCGCGTCGACGTCGCCCGGCTCGAAGCCATAGAGGCGCAGATAGCGCTCGGAGAAGTATTCGATCCCGGCCTGCACATGCCAATCCCAGACGCCGTCGCCGCTGCACTCAAGCGCCAGTTTCCACACCTCGTCCGCCTCGCGCAGCCGCGCCTCGACCGTGCGGCGCGCGGCGATGTCGGTGTGCGTGCCCAGCCAAAGCGGCGAGTCCGGCAGGCGCTGGGCCTGGGCCAGCACCCACTGGTTGCCCAGGCGGTACTCCATCTCGAAGCGGCCGCTGCGCTGCGCCGCCGCCCACTGAGCCGAGAAGGCGCTGCGGTCCTCCTCGTGCAACCAGTTGACGAGGGCAGCCGGCAGGGCGGGGCGGTTCAGCGCCTCGGCCAGGCGCGCGTTCATCCACAGCAGCCGGCCCTGCGCGTCGGCCTTCCACACTTGCTGGGGCAGGGCATCGAGCAAAGAGGAAAAGTGCACGTGGGCTGACATCAACGATGGATACGGGACTCTGCCGAGACTGTATGCCTCTCGCGATAAGCCACAATCGCGCCCGCCCGAGCCGTTCGGGCGCGTTTTTGGACGAGACCCCCCGCATGAACAAGACCGATCTGATCGAACACCTGGCCGCCAAGCACGAGCTGAGCAAGGCTGAAGCCGGCCGCGTCCTCGAGACCCTGCTGGACGCCATCGTCACCACCGTCAAAAAGGGTGGTGCGGTGTCGATCCCGGGCTTCGGCTCCTTCAAGCAGCACGCACGTGCTGCCCGCAACGGCGTGAACCCCAGCACCGGCGCCAAGATCAAGATCGCCGCCGCCAAGCTGCCCAAGTTCACCGCCGGCGCTGGCTTCAAGGCCGCCGTGGACCCCAAGGCTGCAGCCAAGAAGGCCGCTGCCAAGCCCGCCGCCAAGCCGGCCGCCAAGGCCAAGAAGAAGTAAGTAGAGCAGTCGCATGGAACCCCTCTCGGATGATTTCCGGGCCGGGCGCTGGGCCGCTCCCGAGCCGGCCCGCGCTGGCGATGTGCTTGCCGGTCAATCCGGCAAGCATCGCCGTCCCCTCGGGGGCTTCGGCCGGACACATACAGCCCAGTGGGCTGGATGTGCCTGCCGAAGGGCGGCGGCGCAAGCCGCAGCGCGGTCTGCAAGACCGGCCAAGGTAATCCTTGGACGAGGGGCTCCATGACCCCGCGCGGTACCACCCCCACCATCGTCGACGTTGCCCGCGAGGCGGGCGTGTCGATCAAGACGGTATCGCGCGTGCTCAACCATGAGCCCGGCGTGCATGAAAGCACCCGGGATCAGGTACTCAAGGTGGTGGAGGCGCTGCGCTACCGGCCCAAGCAGTCGGCGCGCAGCCTCGCAGGTGGACGGTCCTTCCTGATCGGCCTGCTCTATTACGACCCCAGCGCGATCTTCGTCGGCAGCGTGCAGCAAGGCGCCACGGTGCGATGCCGCGAACTGGGGTATCACCTCGTTGTCGAGTCACTTCACAACGATGCGCCCGACCTGCGCCAGCAGATCGACCGCATGGTGATGGCACTGCGCCCCGACGGCATGATCCTGACGCCGCCGCTGTGCGACAACCCCGAGGTGCTCGCCGCGCTGCGCGAGAACGGCACGCCCTGCGTGCTGATGTCGCCCGAGCGCGACCTGCGTGGGGTGCCTTCGGTGCGCATGGACGATGTGCATGCGGCCGAAGAGATCACCAATCTGCTGCTCAGCCTGGGCCACCAGCGCATCGCCTTCATCAAGGGGCCGCCGGACCAGTCGGCCAGCGCGGCGCGCTACCAGGGCTTCGTCAACGCGCTGCGCGCGCATGGCCTGGAGCCCGACCCCGAACTGATCCAGCCCGGCGCCTTCACTTTTGAGAGCGGCCGCGACGCGGCCCATCAATTGCTCAGCCGCCGCCAGCGGCCGACTGCCGTGTTCGCCAGCAATGACGACATGGCCCTGGGTGTGTTGGCTGCTGCCCAACGCCTGGGCCTGCCAGTGCCCAACGACCTGTCGGTGGCTGGCTTCGACGATTCGCCGACCGCCGCCCTGGTGTGGCCGCCGCTGACCACCGTGCGCCAGCCGGTCGCCGAGATGGCACGCACGGCGGTGGAAATGCTGGTCGCAGGTCAGCGGCCCGACGCCTCAGCGGGGCCGGCCGACGAGGCCGACCTGCACAAGGTGCTGCGGCACGAACTTGTCGTGCGGGACTCCACGCGCGCCCGCTGAACCGGCGCGCTTTCGCCTCGGCCCTCCTGCTTTGATCGGCCCGTCGCAGCGCTGCCGTTACCGCTAACAGCGCGTATTGACAGCGTTGTCATTTGTCGGGCAAGATGGCGGCGCCACGGGGGCAGGTGTCGCTTCAAACCTGTTTGCCCAAGCTGCTTGATGGTCCGACGCTCGCCGCCATCAAAGCGGTCGGCCTGGTAGCGGTACGCCCAATTCAAACAACACAGGAGACGTCATGAAGCGCTGCCGCTGCCCTGCGGATTCGGCCGTTCCGCCCTCCTGACCCGTCTTCGCTCCGTCGTCGCGGCGCCACCGCCGTCTTGCTCAGCTTTTTGCCCCTGCCTCTCCGCCATGAGCCTTGCCAACCTCGACCGCATCGACCCCGCTGCACTCGCCCAGTCCTTCCCGCCCGGCTTTCTCTGGGGCGTCGCCACCAGCGCCGCGCAGATCGAGGGCGCCGCCTTCGAGGACGGCAAGGCCGCCTCCATCTGGGACCATTTCTGCCGCCAGCCGGGTCGCATCAAGGATGCGTCCAACATCGACGTCGCCTGCGACCACTACCACCGCTTCCGCGACGACGTCGCGCTGATGAAGGGTCTGGGCCTGGACTGCTACCGCTTCAGTTTCAGCTGGCCGCGCGTGCAGCCGTTGGGCGAGGGCGCCTGGAACGAGGCCGGCTTCGCCTTCTATGACCGTCTCATCGACGCCCTGCTCGAAGCCGGCATCCAGCCCCACGGCACCCTCTATCACTGGGACCTTCCGCAGGCCCTGGACGAAAGCATCGGTGGCTGGCTGTCGCGCGGCATCGTCAGCCGCTTCGCCGACTACGGCGCCGAGATCGCGCGCCGCTTCGGCGACCGCCTCGCCAGCATCGCGACGCACAACGAGCCCTGGTGCACGGCGACCCTGGGCTACGAGACCGCACAGTTCGCGCCTGGCCGCACCAGCCGTGCCGAGAGCCTGCAGGTGGCCCACCACCTGATGTTGTCCCATGGCGAAGCCATCGCCGCGATGCGCGCGGTCACCAAGACCAAGCTCGGCATCGTCCTCAACCACACGCCGTCCTTCCCCGCCACGCCCAACGAGGCCGACCGCCGCGCCGCCCGCATCGACGACGGGCTCAACGTGCGCTGGTACATGGACCCGATCTTCCGCGGTGCCTACCCGGCCGACGCTGTTGAATACGTCGGTGCCGACGCCCCACGGGTCGAAGCCGGCGACTTGGACCGCATCCGCCAGCCGCTGGACTTCCTCGGCATCAATTTCTACACGCGCAGCCTCTTCGGCGCGGACGGCAAGACCGTCCCGGGCCCGGGCAAGCGCGGCTTCACCGACATGGGCTGGGAGATCGTGCCCGAGGTCTTCGCCCAGCACCTGGTGCGCCTGGCGCGCGAGTACAACCCGCCGCCGATGTTCATCACCGAGAACGGCATGGCCAATGCCGACCGCGTCGTCGACGGCCGGGTACCCGACAAGGAGCGCATCGCCTACCTGTCGGCCCACCTCCAGGCGTTGTCCACCGCCATGAGCCTGGGCGCCGATGTGCGCGGCTATTTCTACTGGAGCCTGCTCGACAACTTCGAGTGGAACTCCGGCTACGACAAGCGCTTCGGTCTCGTCCACGTCGACTACGAGACCCAGCGGCGCCTGCTCAAGGACAGCGCCCACTGGTATCGCGACTTCGTTGCCCTCCATCACGCCCGACGGTGAGAGGGGCTTCGACGCGGCCTCACTCAGGCCGCCGGTCATGCATTCCTCCGCGTTTGCCCCGACTAAGCGGCGGGAAATCGGTCACGTTCAGGCGCTAAGCTCCGACTTGCGCCCCGCCGGTACTTTTCCCAGCCGGTAGCGGGCGCGATCGGCCGATTTGACGTATGACAGGAGACCGGTTCGAGCACTGCGGCAGGGCTGCCGGAGCTCGGGCCGGGTCGAGGGTGCCCGGCGCACGGGTTTTGAGCGAATGCAGGATAGAACAAGCGATCCACTGATCGATGTCAGCCAGTTGGCGGTCGGGATGTTCATTCATCTGGATCTCGGCTGGATGTCGCATCCCTTCCCCTTGTCGAGCTTCAAGATCGCCTCCAGCGATCAGTTGCTGATCCTGCGCCGCCTTGGCTTGACCCAGGTGCGCTGGAGCCCCGCCAAGAGCGACCTGGACCTGCAGTCGTCCGAGGACGCCGTGGCTGCGGATGCCGGCGACGTCAGTGCTGCAAGCGACAGTTCCGCCCCCTCGCAACCCAGCCCTGAAGATCTGGCTCGCGAAGCCCACCGCCGCGCTCTGGCCGCCCAACGCGAGGCCCTGCGTCTGTGCGAGGAGCAGTACGGCGAGGCGGCCAAAGGCTTTCGCGGTGTCATGGACCTGGTCCAGCCCGACCCCCATGCCGCCCGTACCCAGGCCGAGAGCCTGACCGCCGCACTGCTCGACAAGATGCTGGTCGAGGGTGATCTCAATATGCGGCTGCTCAATGAAGCTGCCGGCGACCGCAGCACGGCCCACGCGCTGAACGTCTGCATCATTGCCCTGCTGCTCGGCCGCGCTTTCGGCCTCGGTCGCGACGAGATGATGGACCTGGGCGTCGGCTCGCTGCTGCACGACGTCGGCAAGCTCGAGGTCGCTGCACGCCTGCGCCACCGCGACGAAAGCTTCACGGCGGCCGAGACCCAGGCCTACCAGCAGCACGTCGTCAAGGGCGTGGCCATCGCCCAGACCATGGGCCTGGCACCCGGCCCGCTGCTCATCGTTGCCCAGCATCATGAGCATGCCGACGGCAGCGGCTTCCCGCAAAAGATCAACATGGACCGCATGAGCACCGGCGCGCGCATCGTTGCGCTGGTCAACCGCTTTGATGGCTTGTGCAATCCGCTGATCACGTCCAAGGCGATGACGCCCCACGAGGCGCTGTCGCTGATGTTTGCGCAGGGCCGCAATCGCTTCGACGCGACCATGCTGAACGCCTTCATCCGCATGATGGGTGTCTACCCGCCGGGTTCCACCGTGCAGCTCACCGATGACCGCTATGCGCTGGTCGTTTCGGTCAATTCGGCGCGTCCGCTGAAGCCTCGCGTCATGGTCCATGACGTCAAGGTGGTCAAGGAAGAGGCGCTGATCCTCAACCTCGAAGAGATGCCCGACCTCGGCATCCGGCGCAGCCTCAAGCCCCAGTTCCTGCCGCGAGCCTCGCTCGACTACCTCAGCCCCCGGGCGCGCATCGCCTACTTCTTCGACGCCGCGAGTACGGGACCAGGGGAGTTGGCCGCGTGAACGCCGGCCGCGAGGCGAACTCAGCCTTGCCCCGCGTCTCGGAGGCGCCGTCCGTGATCGGTGCGCTGCTGGAAGGCCTGCCCGAGCCGGCCTGGCTGGTGGATGGTGAAAGTCTGACCGTCAACGCCGTCAACCGCGCCGCGTTGCGCCTGCTCGGTCTCAAGCCCGAACGGGCGCTGGGCCAGCCGCCGGCCCTGTTGTGCGGCTCGCTGGAGGACGAGGCCTTCTGGCAGGGTGCCGCCCGCGATCCTTTCGCCCGAATCCGCTCCGACACGGTGCTGACTCACAGCGACGGCCAGCCGCGCTGGGTCAGCCGCAGCATCAGTCCCGTCCACACGCCCGACGGCGGCCGCTACTGGCTGGTGCTGCTGCATGACCAGACGCGCCGTCGCCGCGCCGAAGCCGAACGCGAAACCCTGCTGGCCGAACTGCGCGCGACGCTGGAGTCCACCGCCGACGGCATCCTCGTCGTCGACCTGGGTGGCCGCGTGCGCAGTTTCAACCGCCGCTTTGCCAAGCTCTGGGGCCTGCCCGGCGGGCTGCTGCATGAGCCCGGCGACGCCGGCCTGTGGCTGAGCCTGCAGCGTGTCATGCGCGACGGCGAGCAGTACCGCCTGCGCATCGAGTCACTGCTGGACGCGCCGCTGATGCGCTCCAGCGACATGCTGCGCCTGGCCGATGGCCGCGTGCTGGAGCAGGTCTCGCTGCCGCAGATGAGTCGCGGCGAGCCCATCGGCCGGGTCTTTTCATTCCGCGACCTGAGCGAGAAGCTGGCTGCGCACCAGCGCATCGAGGAGCTTGGCCGTTCCGACGTGCTGACCGGCGCGCCCAACCGCCGCGCGCTGGCCGACCGCATCGTGCAGCAGATGGCCGCCGTCGAGACTGGCCAACCGGCGCCTGCTGAATCTCCCACTTTTGCGCTGCTGCATCTCGACCTGGACCGTTTCAAGCAGATCAACGACACCCTGGGCCACAGCTATGGCGACCGCGTGCTGCGCGAGGTCGTCGAGCGTCTGCGCGGCGCCGTCGGTGCCAATGACACCTTGGCCCGACTGGGCGGCGATGAATTCGCGCTGCTGATCGACGGCGCCCAGATGTTCGAGGCCGAGGCCGCCGCCCGCCATGTGCAGCAACTGCTGGCCCAGCCCTTCAGCTTCGACACGTTGAGCTTCACCGTCACGGCCAGTTGCGGCATCGCCCTGCACCCCGGCGACGGCAGTTCGCCCGACGAGCTGATGGCCAGCGCCGAACGCGCCATGCACTGGGTCAAGGAAAGCGGCCGCGCGGGCTTCCGCTTCCACGTRCCGCGCAAGGAAGTCGACCTGCTGTCGCGCATGCGCCTGGACCACGACATGCGCCAGGCCCTGGCTGAGGGGCGCTTTCGGCTCCACTATCAACCCCAGGTCGAGCTGGGCAGCGACCGCGTCATCGGTGCCGAGGCGCTGATCCGCTGGCGAGACCCCCAGCGTGGCGACATTTCGCCCGCCGAATTCATCCCCCTGGCCGAGGAGAGTGGCTTTGTTGTCGCCATCGGCGAGTGGGTGCTGCGCGAGGCCGTCGGCCAGGCCGCCTACTGGTTGGGCCGCGGCCTGCGCATGCCGGTCGCCGTCAACGTGTCGGCCCTGCAGTTCCAGCAGGCCCATTTCGTCGAGACCGTGGCTGCAGTCCTGCGCGAGGCCACGCTGCCGGCCAGCCTGCTCGAGCTCGAATTGACCGAGGGCGTGCTGCTGGGCGATGCCGAGGAGGCTCTCAAGCGCATGCGCGCGCTGGCGGCGCTGGGCGTCACGCTGTCCATCGACGACTTCGGCACCGGCTACTCCTCCCTGGGCTATCTCAAGCGCTTTCCCATCCAGCGCCTGAAGATCGACCGCAGTTTCGTGCAGGGCCTGCCCAGCGACGCCAGCGATGTCGGCATCGCCAACGCCATCGTGCAGATGGGCCGGGCCCTGGGCCTGCAAGTCATCGCCGAAGGTGTCGAGACCGAGGCCCAGCGCGACTTCCTGGCCCAGGCCGGCTGTCATGAGTTCCAGGGCTATCTGTTTGCCAAGCCGTTGCCGCCCGACGAATTCGAGCAGCGCGTGCGCCCGCGCCGCCATGTTGTCGACTCGCCGGTGTCCGGCTGGCTCGGGTTGGCCAGCGCCTGAGACGACACCCCTCGCCCAGTCCCGCCCTGCTGAACGCCGGCGTGTCTGGTCGGTCTTGCAGACCGCGCTGCGGCAGTGCCGCAGCCCTTCGGCAGGCACAACACGCCCACTGGGCGTGTTGTGTCCGGCCTCAGCCCCGGGGGACGGCGATGCTTGCGGCATCGAGCCGCAAGCATCGCCCAAGGCGGGCCGGCTTGGGAGCGGCCCGGCGCTCGGCCCGCGCAAGTACACGCGCACAATGCCGCCATGCTCTACCGCTTCAAATCCAAGGCTGGCGCCGACGTCATCATGATGGCCGATTCGGTCGAAGCCGTGCTGCGCCTGATGGGGCGCGAACCCGCCCAACAAGGCATCCTCGAAGTGGCTGCACTGCCGGGCCTGATCCAGGCGCTGGAAGCCGGCGTGGCGGCCGATGAGGCGCAATTCCAGCGCAGCGTCGACGAAGCCAAGGCCGCCGGCGAGGCGGTGCCGCGCCGCCAGGGCGTGTCCCTGCGCCAGCGCGCCTGGCCGCTGCACGAGTTGATGCAGCGCAGCATGAAGGAAAAGGCCGACGTCGTCTGGGGTGTCTAGTTGTGATGGAAGAAGTCACTCGACTGATCCTGATCCGCCACGGTGAGACTGCCTGGAACCGCGCCACGCGAATCCAGGGGCATACCGACATCCCCTTGAGCCCGCTGGGTCTGGCCCAGGCTCAGCGCCTGGCCGAGGCCATGGCCGACGAGCCGTTGGCGGCCATTTATTCCAGTGATCTCAGCCGTGCCCGCCAGACCGCCGAGGCCGTGGCCGGCGTCCAAAGCCTGGCCATCCACTTCGACGCCGCCCTGCGCGAGCGCGCCTTCGGCCGGTTCGAGGGGTTGAGCTGGGAAGAGATTGATAGGGGTTATCCCGAGGATGCCGCCCGATGGCGGCGTCGTGAGCCCGATTTCGCCGTCGGCGGCGGCGAGAGCCTGACCGTCTTTAGCGCGCGCTGCGTCGCTGCGGCCCGCCGCGCCGCCGCGGCCCACCCGGGGCAGAGCATTGCGCTCGTCGCCCATGGCGGCGTGCTGGACTGCCTCTACAGGGCTGCGACCCGGTCCGCCCTGGACGCGCCGCGCAGCTGGCAGCTGGGCAATGCCACCATCAACCGATTGCTGGCAACAGCCGAAGGATTCACGCTGATCGGCTGGAACGACGACCGCCACCTGGCCGGGCTGAGCGCCGACGACATCGCGGCTTGATGCAGGCAGGGCGGGCTTTTCAAGGTCCCTAGGCCCACTGTTGCATCCACGCGTCGCTGCGGTCGGGCGCGGTAAAAGCCGCTCCTATACTGGCCGCCACTGGTCCTTCAAGGCAGGGCCCATGGCCCCGCCCAACCTCTCTACAAAGGCAAAACGATGAAGAAGATTGCACTCGTCGCCGCTCTGGCCGCCACCGCCGCCGCGCCGGCTTTCGCACAAAGCGTGACCCTGTGGGGCCGCCTCAACACCACCGTCGAAAGCCAGAAGTTCGGCTCGCAAGACCGCAAGGTCGTTGTGCAAAACAACTCGTCGCGCCTTGGCCTCAAGGGCAGCGAAGACCTCGGCGGCGGCCTGAAGGCTTCCTTCTCGCTGGAACACGGCCTGAACAGCGACACCGGTGCGGCTACTGGCGGCACGACTTTCTGGAACCGCGCTTCCTGGGTTCAGCTGGAAGGCGGCTTCGGTGGCATCCGCCTCGGCAAGTGGTTCCCGGGCTCGTATTTCGCGACTGCCGACTACGTCAGCAATCACAACCACGACACGGGCACCTCGGCCGATGCGCTGTACGCGACCCAGTTCTACACGAACAATAAGGTCTCCTACTTCACCCCGACCGCTGGTGGCTTCTCCGCCGAACTTTCGGCAGCCGCAGGTGAAAACACGACGACTCGCGCTTTCGACGTCGCTGTGAACTACGACATGGGTCCCGCCCACGCCGGCCTCGGCTACGAAAAGAAGGGTGACTTCACCCAGATCGCCATCCGCGGCCTGTACGAGTTTGGCCCCGTCGTCATCGGCGGCTATGTGCAGCGCGCTGAGAACACCTTTGCCGGCGTCGGCAAGAAGGACTGGAACGTCTGGCGCGCTTCCGGTATGTACGTCATGGGCCAGTCCGAGTTCCACCTGAACTTCGGCAAGGCCGACAAGATGGTGGCCGACGACGGCGCCAAGCAGCTGACGGTTGGCTACAACTACAACCTGAGCAAGCGCACCAAGGTCTACGGCTTCTGGACCAAGGTCGACAACCAGTCCAAGGGCAACTACCAGACCGGCGTCGCTGGTCAGGACTTCAGCTCGCTGGCTGCTGGTATCCGCCACAACTTCTGATCCTTCGGGACCGGAATACAGAAAGCGCCCCTCGGGGCGCTTTTTTATTCGCGCCTTGCGGCGCCGTTTTCATTCCCCGAACAGATCGGGTGCCGTCTTGCCGCCCGGTGGCGTCAGGCCCAGATGCCGGTAGGCCGCCAGTGTCGCGATGCGGCCGCGGGGTGTGCGCTGCAGAAAGCCCTGCTGGATCAGATAGGGCTCGATGACGTCCTCGATGGTGCCGGCCTCTTCGCCGATGGCGGCGGCGACGTTCTCCAAACCGACCGGACCACCATCGAAGCGGTGCACGATGGCCTCCAGCAGCTTGCGGTCCATCAGGTCGAAGCCCTGTGGATCGACGTCCAGCATGGCCAGCGCCTTGTCGGCGATGCCGGCAACGATGCGGCCGTCAGCCTTGACCTCGGCGTAGTCGCGCACGCGGCGCAGAAGGCGGTTGGCGATGCGCGGCGTGCCGCGTGAGCGGCGGGCGATCTCCAGCGCGCCGTCGGMGTCGATGGGTGCACCGAGCAGCCCGGCGGACCGCGTCACGATGCGCTGCAACTCGGCCGGCGTATAGAACTCCAGCCGCGCGACGATGCCGAAACGGTCGCGCAGCGGGTTGGTCAGCATGCCGGCGCGCGTCGTTGCACCCACGAGCGTGAACGGCTGCAGGTCCAGYTTGATCGWGCGCGCCGCGGGGCCCTCGCCGATCATGATGTCGATCTGATAGTCCTCCAGCGCCGGGTAGAGGATTTCCTCGACGACGGGGCTCAGGCGGTGGATCTCGTCGATGAAGAGGACGTCGTTCTTCTCGAGGTTGGTCAGGATGGCGGCCAGGTCCTTGGGCTTCTCGAGCACCGGCCCGGAGGTCTGGCGCAGGTTGACGCCCAGCTCGGCCGCGATGATGTGGGACAGCGTCGTCTTGCCCAGGCCCGGCGGGCCGAACAGCAGCACATGGTCCAGCGCCTCGCGGCGCTTGCGGGCTGCGCCGATGAAGATCTCCAACTGCTCGCGGGCCTTGACCTGGCCGACGTAGTCATCGAGATGCTTGGGCCGCAGTGCACGCTCCATCGCCTCCTCGCGGCTGGACTCGGGCGCGGCGCTGACGACGCGGGGCGCCGGGGGGAAGTCGTCGCCGAATTTGTCCGTTTGGATGCTCATGTCAGCTTCTTCAACGCCAGCTTGATGCCGTCGCTGACGCCGACATCAGGGGGCAGCACCTTCAGCGCGGCGGCGGCGTCTTTCTCGCTGTAGCCCAGCGCGACCAGTGCTTGCAGGATGTCGGCCTGCGTGTCGTTGGTGACGGCGGCGGGCAGAGCCAGGTCGGCGCCGAGCTTGCCCTTCAGCTCCAGCAGCAGCCGCTCGGCCGTCTTCTTGCCAATGCCCGGCACCTTGGTCAGCCGACCCGCATCCTGGCGCGACACGGCCTGGGCGAGTTCTGAAACCGACAGGCCCGACAACAAGCCCAGGGCCATCTTCGGCCCGACGCCACTGATCTTGATGAGCTGGCGGAAGGTGGCGCGCTCTTCGTGGGTGAGGAAGCCGAACAGCTGGTGCGCGTCCTCGCGCACGGTCAGGTGGGTCAGCAGCACGGCCCRCTCGCCCAGGCCGCCGAGGTTGAAGAAGGTGCTCATCGGCACGTCCACCTCGTAGCCCACGCCCGCCACATCGATGACGACCTGCGGGGGCGATTTCTCGGCGATGACGCCTGTCAGTCTTCCAATCATCGGCCCATTATCTGGGCCGAAGGGCGATCAGTTCCTGCCGAACAACCCGAGTCGTTGAGCTTCCAGCGCCGCCTCGGCACGCGAGCTCACATTGAGCTTGCGGTAGATCTGCTTCACATAGTCGGCAATGGTGTGGCGGCTCAGGCCCAGCTGCACGCCGATCTCCGGCAGCGTGTAGCCCTTGGCCACGCGCAGCAGCACCTCGGTCTCGCGGTCGGTCAGCGACACCTCGTGCAGCAACGCCTGCGAACTGGGCTTTTTCTGAGCCGCGAAGTAGGCGATGACCTTGCGCGCGATGGACGGCGACAGCGGCGGCTCGCCGCCGCTCATGCGCTGCAGCTGCTCCACCAGCAGCTCGCGGGACTGTTCCTTCAACAGATAGCCGAAGGCACCGGCCTGCAAGGCAGGGAAGAGATGCTCGTCGTCGTCGTGGATGGTGACGATGACCGACTGCACTTCGGGCTGCTTCTCGCGCAGCGCCGCGATGACCTCGACGCCCGAACCGTCGGGCAGGCCCAGGTCCAACAGGGCCAGCGTGAAGCGCTGGCCATTGACCAGGGCCAGCGCGTCCTGCACCCGCGAGCACTCGGTGATCTGGGCGTTGGCGAACACCTGCTTGACCAGCGCCTTGAGCCAGGCGCGGATCTCCGGGATGTCTTCGAGCAGCAGGATGTGGTTCATGGGAGCCTCGGCATTCAGAGCGGAATCGTCAGACGGATGACAGTACCCCAGCCAGGGCCGGATTCAACCAGGCATTGGCCATGCATCTGCTTGGCGCGTGATTTCATGCTCGCCATGCCGTGGCCTCTGTCCAACCTTCCGTCCAGTTCGGACGGAATGCCCTGGCCGTTGTCCTGGATGGTCAGGATGAAATCGCCGTCCTGTACCGCGCTGGAAATCGTCGCATGGGTGGCGCCGCTGTGTTTGATGATGTTGGACACCGACTCGCGCAGGATGCGCGTCGTCTGCACGTAGGAGCRGGCCTGGAAGGTGTGCTCGATGTCCTCGGCCGGCGACTTCCATTCGGCCAGGATATTGGCCTGGCCCAGGCGTGAAACGACCTCCGCGCGCCAGTCACCCAGGGCGTCGATGAGATGCACCGGCTTGCCGGTCAGGCCGCGCACCGACAGGCGCATCTCCTCCAGTGCCTCGCGCGCCAGCGTGGAGATACGGTCGGACTCGCTGGTGTGCACGATGGTCAGCAGCTTGGCGCCGAGATCGTCGTGCAGATCGGCGGCGATGCGCTTGCGTTCGCGCTCGGTGACCTGCTCGAGCTTTTGCTCGGCGAGCTGGGCGTGGCTGCGCTCGACCTCGGCGATGCGCTCGGACATGCGCTGCTCGATGGCTGCGATGCGCTTCTCGGCGTCCAGTCGCGCATGGGCGACGCTGTTCACCAGTTGCAGTCCCAGGCCCAACATCAGCACCGGCAGCATCAGGTTCAGCCAGGGTGCGGCGGATGACCACAGCGGTTCACTGGCAGCGGCCAGCAACCGCTCGGCGACCAGGGCAGCCATGGTCGGCAGCAGCAGGGCGGCCATCAGCACGAACTCCCGCGACAGGGCCTCGTCGGCGCTCGTCTTCAGGCGCTCGCGGCGCAGCCACAGCGCCCAACCCATGGCGGCCACCAGCTCCAGGCTCAACACCGCCTGCCAGACCGAGCCGAGGATGCCGACCTGGCCACCCGCGAGCAGCAGGCTGGCCGGCACAACGAGGCATTGGATCAACAGCGCATGGTCGATCCAGCTGCGTTTCCAGTTCATCTGCCGCAGCAGGTATTGAACGCCGCACAGCACGAGCAGGGTCAGCAGCAGCGGCCGCAAGCCCGCGGCGCTGGGGGCGGCGGCGGCGCGCAGCACGACCCAGCTCAGCATCATGCCGATGAGAAAACTCGCCGGCCGTTCGCGGTGGTGCAGGCTGGAGACGAGGCCGATGACGGTCGCCATCAGGGCCAGCATGGCAGCAAGCCAGCCGCGCAAGGTGGCCGTCCAGTCCGGCCCGGCGAAGCCTTGAGCCTGCGCTACGGCGGGGCAGAGCAGGGCGGCTGAAAGCAGCAAAAAAAGAGGCAGGCGCCGAGCCCTGGAGGCCCTCGGCGCAATCGGTGACGTCATGGAGCGGCATTGTGCGTGAGCGCCTGTTCTGCGCAGGCCGGGAATGCACCAGCGGCCAGCCTCTTTGCACGGAGCCGGCGACAATCCCCGTCCACTTCTTTTCAGCCCCATCGTGATCCTGCGCTTCACCCTTGAACCGGTCGACAACACGCGCCTGGCCCGCGTCTGTGGCAGCTTGGACACCCATCTGCGTGAGATCGAGGCGGCCATCGGCGTGAAGATCTCGCGCCGAGACGCCGAGTTCCGCGTCGACGGGCCCAAGACAGCTGCCGAGCGCGCCAGGACCCTGCTCGAAGGACTTTACGAGCGCGCCAGGCGGCCGCTGTCAGCCGAAACGCTGCAATTGGCCCTCGTCGAGGCCAAGGCGCCAGATCCTGTTTCGGCCGCCAGCCCGGGCGACGGCGATGCGCTGGTGCTGCGTACCCGCCGCGCCGACCTGTCGGCCCGCACACCGCGCCAGCACCAGTACCTGCAGCAGATCCTGTCGCACGACATCACTTTCGGCCTCGGCCCGGCGGGCACCGGCAAGACTTTCCTGGCCGTGGCGTGTGCGGTGGACGCGTTGGAGCGCTCGACGGTGCAGCGCATCATCCTGACCCGGCCCGCCGTCGAGGCCGGGGAGCGCCTGGGCTTCCTGCCCGGCGACCTGACGCAAAAGGTCGACCCCTATCTGCGCCCCCTGTACGACGCCCTCTATGACCTGCTGGGCTTCGACCGGGTGACCAAGGCCTTCGAGAAGGGGCAGCTGGAGGTCGCGCCGCTGGCCTTCATGCGCGGCCGCACCTTGAACCACGCCTTCGTCATCCTCGACGARGCGCARAACACGACGCCCGAGCAGATGAAGATGTTCCTGACCCGCATCGGCTTTGGCAGCCGCTGCGTCGTCACCGGCGACACCAGCCAGATCGATCTGCCGCGGGGAACGCAATCCGGCCTCATCGACGCCGAGCATGTGCTGGCCCGGGTCAAGGGCATTGCGATGACACGCTTCACAAGCGCCGACGTCGTTCGCCACCCGCTGGTGGCGCGCATCGTCGAGGCCTACGAAGCGCGCGCCAAGCGCGAAGCACGCGACCTATGAAACCAGAGCTGAGCCTGTCCCTGCAATTTGCCGACCCGCGCCACCGCGCGCTGCTGCCGCGCCACAAGGTGCAGCGATTCATCCGCGCGGCGCTGGAGCTGCCGGGCGAGATCGCCGTGCGCATCGTCGACGCCGAGGAAGGGCAGGCACTGAACCGCGAGTACCGTGGCAAGGACTACGCCACCAATGTGCTGACCTTCGACTACGCTCACGAGCCCGTCGTCGGCGCCGACCTGGTCATCTGCGCCGAGGTCGTCGAACGTGAGGCGGCCGAGATGGGCGTCCCGCTGCTCGACCACTACGCCCACATGCTCGTGCACGGCACCCTGCATGCCCAGGGCTATGACCACGAGGCCGACGACGAGGCCGAGGCGATGGAAGCGCGCGAGGCGGAGATCCTGATCGGCCTGGGCTTCTCCGACCCCTACCGACGCGGCTGAGGCTGCAACCCCTTCTAGGGGTATTTCGCTGTGGAAACCGGCGGCGGTGGCGAGTATTTTTGTACTTCGCCTGTCATCGGAGGCTCCCATGCTGAAGTCGATCCGCGCCCTTGCGACCGCCGCCGCGCTGATTTGCGCAGGAAGCGCGGGCGCCGTGTCGATTGCCGGCGTTGACATCCCGCTGGGCCAGATCTTCGCGGTCACCCAGACCTACCAGAACGTGCCACTGGCCGTCGGCGACACGCTGAGCGGCTACGGCAAGATCGATTCCATCAACTCTGCGGCGGTCTCCGGCCTGTGCTCGGGCTGCGAGCTGACGTATGTCTTCGGCGGCTACGCGGTCTCGTCGATCAGCGCCAGCGAAGTGCGCTTCAGCGGTGGCTGGCTCAAGGTCTATGCCGGCTTTGGCGCCAACAACGACTTCACGACCGGCAACGCCGGGGGGTCGGCGGGTGACCTGGCCGAAGCGTCCAATGGCA
Organism: Roseateles sp. P5_E1; assembly: GCF_054049335.1. NCBI lineage: Bacteria > Pseudomonadati > Pseudomonadota > Betaproteobacteria > Burkholderiales > Sphaerotilaceae > Roseateles > Roseateles sp. P5_E1. The sequence goes on along the minus strand of NZ_JBFUMN010000024.1, from coordinate 17,632 downwards.
CGCTCTTCCTGTCCCTCATGGGCCATGCCGTCGACGCCGCAGGCAACACCTTTATCGCCACCGGCCTGGGCATCGGCACGGCCAGCCCGACCGGCTTCAGCACGGGCCTGCTGGATGTGGACACGGCGGCCGGCGGCGCGGCCAACGCCTACTTCAACAGCAATGGCGTGGCGGCCCTGTTCGGTGGCGGTGCGGCCGATGCGCAGCTCGGTTCTTCCTTCTCCGCCCTGGCGCCGCTGTATCCGTCCGAGTGCCCCGGCGGTTCGGCCTGCCTGCGCGGAAGTTCCAGCGTTCTTGCAACGGTGGCAGCCGTGCCCGAGCCCGAGACGGCCGCATTGCTGCTCGGCGGCCTGGGCGTCATCCTGACGGTGGCGCGCCGCCGCCTGCGCTGAGGTCGACCTACCGGCTGCTGCTCAGGTAGCGCTTGCGACGGAACAGGAACCAAAGCCCGAGCGCCACGGCCAGCATCAGCAGGGCGGCATCCCAGAAGCCATTGGCGTTCTTGATCAACGGCATCCATTCGAAATTCATGCCGAAGATGCCGGTGATCAGGTTCAGCGGCAGGAAGATGGCCGTCAGCACCGTCAGCGTGCGCATGATGCTGTTGGTGCGATGCCCCAGGGCGCTGAAGTGCATCTGCACGGCCGACTCGGCCGAGGACTCCAGCCGGCGCACATGGGTCAGCACCCGCTCCACATGCTCCAGCACGTCGCGTGAGCGCACCCGCAGCAGCTCACGCTCGCGCGTCACCTGCGGGTCGCCGTCGACTGGCCATTCGTCCAGCGCGTCTATCCACTCCTGGATGGCGGCGCGCTGGTCTTCGCAGGTGTCCTCCAGCCGGTGCAGGGCATCGCGGCTCTCCAGCAGCAGCGGCCAGTCATCGAACTCGCTGCTCTGGTCCAGCAGCACGCGCTGCAGCGTGCCGAGCTGGCGGGTCAGCAGGCGCCGCAGCTCCAGATAGCTGTCCACCATGTGGTTGACCATGCGCAGCATCAGGTCGGCCGGGCTGGCTGGCAGGCGGGCGCCGCCGCGTGCGTCGCGCTTCTCGCGGCCTTCGGTCAGGCGGTCCAGCTTCTGGGCGAAGAACTCGCGCACCTGGCAGTCGGTGGGGTGCACAGTGATCAGCACACGGTCGAAAACGGCGAAGCCGACCGGACTGGTGTCGATGGCCCGCAGCGCGCGCTGCGCCGAGGCCAGCGTGCCGTGCTCGTCATCGACGAAGAGATCCTGGCTGCCCGGCGCCGCGGCGAGGCGGCGGAAAACCAGCATGTCGTACCAGGACGTGTAGTCGAAATGCGAGGGCAACTGGTTGTTGATCAGATCTGACACATGCAGGTCGACGATATTGCCGCAGCCCCACCGCGCCAGTGCCTGCTGCACGGCCGGCTCGCCCACTTCGAACTCGCGCCGGCCATAGCCCACCCACAGGAAGCCACGCTCCGGCAGCGCTTCGGGCAGGGCCGCAAGCTCGCGAAAACTGTCGGTCTCGATGTGGAAGACCCGCACCGGCTCAACCCGCTTTCAGCAGCCGCGCGGCGTCCAGCGCGAAATAGCTCAGCACGCCGTCGGCGCCCGCGCGCTTGAAGGCCAGCAGCGACTCCATCATGACGGCGTCATGGTCCAGCCAGCCATTGGCCGCGGCGGCCTTGACCATCGCGTATTCGCCGCTGACCTGGTAGGCAAAGGTCGGCACGCGGAACTCGTCCTTCACGCGGCGCACGATGTCCAGGTAAGGCATGCCGGGCTTGACCATCACCATGTCGGCGCCCTCGGCCAGGTCCAGGGCCACCTCGCGCAGGGCTTCGTCGCTGTTGCCAGGGTCCATCTGGTAAGTCTTCTTGTCCGCCTTGCCGAGGTTGGCGGCCGAGCCAACCGCGTCGCGGAAGGGGCCATAGAAGCTGCTGGCGTATTTGGCGCTGTAGGCCATGATGCGCGTGTGAATGTGGCCGGCGGCTTCCAGCGCCTGGCGGATGGCGCCGATGCGGCCGTCCATCATGTCACTGGGCGCAACGATATCGACGCCGGCATCTGCCTGTACCAGGGCCTGTCTGGCAAGGATCTCGACGGTCGGGTCGTTGAGGATGTAGCCGGTCTCGTCGATGACGCCGTCCTGGCCATGGCTGGTGAAAGGGTCCAGGGCCACGTCGGTCAGCACGCCGAGTTGCGGGAAATGTTTTTTTACCTCGCGCACCGCGCGCGGCACCAGGCCGTTCGGATTCAGTGCTTCCGCGCCGTCAGGCGTCTTCAGCGCGGCGTCGATGACGGGGAAAAGGGCGATGACGGGCACGCCCAGTTCGACACACTGCTCGGCCGTGCGCAGCAGGTGGTCCAGGCTCTGGCGCGACACGCCGGGCATGGAAGCCACAGCGTCCAGACGGTTCTCGCCCTCATGGATGAAGACGGGGAGGATGAGGTCGCTGGCACTCAGCGCATGCTCACGCACCAGGGCGCGCGTGAAGGCGTCGCGGCGCAGGCGTCGCGGGCGCGCCGCAGGGAAGGCGGAGGGAGAAAAAACGTAGCGGGCCAAGTCGAATCCTCAGGCTGCGGGGGGTGCGGCCCGGCGCGTGATGGTTGACACATCCAGACGTCATTTATTCCTGACGTCACCGCTCAAGCGCGCTAAACTTGTTTTTGAATGATAGCCGCAAGGTGGTCGTTCCCTGCTTTTCCTCCCTGAGCAGGAGCCTTAGCGTGATGACAGCGATAAGGCTTTCTCGGCCCCGGTCTTGAACCGGGGCTTTTTTTTGGTGTTCACCGGACTGTTGTGTCGCGGAGCGACCCAACCCGCACCTTCGTGCGGTGTGCCTGCGGCCCATGTCCGACTCTCCCCCAAGCCCGTCCGCGCTGCGGCCGTGCTTGACGCCGGTGCTGCCCATAATGGCTGCATGCTCTGGGTCAAAGCCTTTCACATCGTCTTCGTCGCCGCCTGGTTTGCCGGCCTTTTCTATTTGCCGCGCATCTTTGTGAACCTGGCCATGGTGCCGGCCGACAGCCATGCCGAACGTGAGCGCCTGCTTTTGATGGCGCACAAGCTGCACCGCTTCAGCAGCATCCTGATGGGCGTGGCCCTGCTGCTCGGCGTCTGGGTGCTGGTGGGCTGGGGCGCCAGCCGCTTCGCTGGCAGCTACTGGCTGCACGCCAAGATGCTGCTGGTCGTCGGCGTGATCGGCTACCACCACATGAACCGCCGCCTGCTGCGCAGCTTCGAGACGCTGTCCAACAAGCGCAGCCACCGCTGGTTCCGCGTCTACAACGAGACGGCCGTGCTGCTCTTCGCGGCCATCGTCGTGCTGGTGACCGTCAAGCCCTTCTGAGGTCGGAAGTGCGTCGCCGTCAAAGCTCCGCCACCTGGCTGTTGTTGGCCCATATGGGGCTGGTCACCTATGCCAGCCTCTACCCCTTCTGGCCCTGGCGCTGGCCGCCCGGCATGGGCCTGCCCTGGTTGTTCAGCCTGCCCTGGCCGGCCCGCTTCTGGGCCTTCGACGTCGAGGCCAACCTGATTGGCTACATCCCCCTGGGCCTGCTCGGTTTTGCTGCGGCGATGCGCTCGGGCTGGGGGGTGCGCGGCGGGCTGCTGCTCGGCCTGCTGCCCGGGCCGGCGCTTTCGTTTGCGATGGAGACCCTGCAGTTCTTCGTGCCGGGCCGCGTGCCCTCCCTGTCTGACTGGGTCCTGAACTCGGCCGGCAGCCTGCTCGGTGCCGCCCTGGGCCTGGTGCTCAGCGCCCTCGGGGGCCTGGAGCGCTGGGAGGACGTGCGCGACCACTGGTTTGGCGCCAGCAGCGCACCGGCCCTCGCTCTGCTGGCGCTGTGGCCGCTGGCACTGCTGTACCCGACGCCGCTGCCTTTCGGCCTTGGTCAATGGCTGCCCTGGTGGCGGGGAATGTTGCTGGATGCCCTGACCGGCACGCCCTGGGCGCTGAACTGGGGCGACGCGGTCACCGTCGAGCATGAGCTGCCGCCTGGCCTGGAGGCGCTGGCCATCGCCCTCGGGCTGCTGGCGCCGGTGCTGTTGATGATCACCGTCGCTCGCTCCGGCCTGCGCCGGCTGGCGCTGGCCGGGGGGGCGGTGCTGCTGGGCCTGCTGGGCACGGCGACGTCAACCGCGATGGCCTTCGGGCCCGACCATGCATGGGCCTGGCTCAGCGATGCCACACGCCCCGGCGTGGGCCTGGGCGTCGTGCTGGCCTTGGTGGCCTGCTTGCTGCCCTCGCGTGTCGCGGCGGCCCTGGGCCTGTTCGTGCTGTGCGCCTTGATCGGCCTCATCAGCTTGGCGCCCAGCGACCCCTACTTGGCCTTGAACATGCAGGCCTGGGAGCAGGGCCGCTTCATCAACCTCTATGGGCTGACGCGCTGGGTGGCCTGGACCTGGCCGTTCATCGCCCTCGTCTGGCTCGCCGCCCGGCTGGTGCAAAAGCCCCAGTGAGACAATCCGCGGCGATGAGTTACTACGAGCGCCACGTCTTCTTCTGCCTGAACCAGCGCACCAATGGCGAGGCCAGTTGCGCTGACCATGACGCGCAAGGCGGCTTCGACCACTGCAAGTCGCGCGTCAAGCAACTCGGCCTGGCCGGCAAGGGTGGCGTGCGCGTCAACAAGGCCGGTTGCCTGGACCGCTGCGCCGGCGGCCCGGTGGCTGTCGTCTACCCGGAAGCCATCTGGTATTCCTGGGTCGACAAGAGCGACCTGGACGAGATCGTTGAGCGCCATTTGCGCGACGGCCAGGTGGTCGAGCGCCTGGTGCTGCCGGATTCCGTCGGCCGATGAATTCGCAGACCGAGAAGCGCCTCGTCCCCGGCCCGGCCGGGCAGATTGAAGTTGCCATCGACCTGCCGCCTGGTTCCAATTCAGGCACGCCGCCGCTGGGCACGGCCCTGATCTGCCATCCCAACCCGACCCAGGGCGGGACCATGGACAACAAGGTCGTGCAGACACTGGCGCGGGCTTTCATTCAACTCGGCTGGCGGGCCGTGCGCTTCAACTTCCGTGGCATCGGCCAATCGGCAGGTGGCTGGGACGAAGGCCGTGGCGAAGTTGATGACGCGCTGGCCGTGCTCGACGCTGTTCGCGCGCCCGGCGAGGCATTGATCCTGTCTGGCTTCTCCTTTGGCGGCTACGTGGCCTCCCGCGCTGCCCAACGCCTGGCCGAACCGGCCCGGCGCCTCGTCCTCGTCGGCCCKGCGACCAGTCGTTTTGACACCGCCCCGGTGCCTGCCGACACCGTGGTCATCCATGGCGAGGTCGACGACGTTGTGCCGCTCGCCGCCGTGCTCGACTGGGCGCGGCCGCAAAGCCTTCCCGTGACCGTCGTCCCCGGCGTGGGCCATTTCTTCCACGGGCAGTTGCCGCTGCTCAAGTCCCTTGTGGTGCGCGCGTTCGATCCCACGAAGATCTAGTCGCTGCGTCTGAACAGATCCATGAAACGACTGCTTGCTTTCCTCCTCGCCGCGCTCTCGCTGACTGCCCTGGCCCAGGCCCCCCAGCCACCGGAACTCGCGGCGCGCAACTATGTGCTGATCGACCTGACCACGCACAAGACCCTGGCCGAGCGTGATGCCGACACGGCCAATGACCCGGCGTCCCTGACCAAGCTGATGACGGCCTATGTCGTCTTCGGCGCGCTGCGGGAGAAAAAGCTGACGCTGGAGCAGACCCTGCCCGTGTCCAAGCGCGCCTGGGATGAACGCAAGGGTGATCCTTCGCTGATGTTCATCGACACGACGATGACGCCCAAGGTCGATGAGCTGCTGCACGGCCTCATCATCCAGAGCGGCAACGACGCTGCAGTGGCCCTGGCCGAAGGCGCGGCCGGTTCGGTCGAGAACTTCGTGCAGCTGATGAACCGCCAGGCCCAGGCCTGGGGCCTGAAGAACACCGAGTTCAAGAACGTGACCGGCACGTCCGAGCCCGGCCACAAGAGCAGTGCGCGCGACATCGCGGTGGTGGCTTCACACATCATCACGGACTTCCCCGAGTACTACGTCTACTACTCGCAGCGCGACTACACCTTCAACAAGATCCGCCAGGACAACCGCAACCTGCTGCTGCGTCGCGACCCGACGGTGGATGGCATGAAGACCGGTTTCACCGAGGCCGCCGGCTACTGCCTGGTGTCCAGTGCCAACCGCGATTTCCCCAACGGCAAGCGCCGCCTGTTGTCCGTTGTCATGGGCACGGCGTCAAAGGAAGCTCGCGCCAGCGAGAGCCAGAAGCTGCTGAACTGGGGCTACACGGCCTTCGATGCGGTCAAGATCTTTGACGCCGGCAAGGCGATTGCGACCGTGCCGGTCTGGAAGGGCGAGGCCAAGGAAGCCAGGCTCGGTGCGGCTGACGCCATCTTCGTCGCCGTGCCGCATGGCGACGGCACCAAGCTGCAAACCCAGGTCGAGCGCACCGACCYCCTGGTGGCGCCGCTCAGCAAGGGCCAGCGCGTCGGCACCCTGCGCGTGACGACGACGGCCGGCGCGCCGGTGGCCGAGGTGCCGCTGATCGTGCAGGAAGCCGTGCCCGGCTCCGGCCTGCTCGGTCGTGCCTGGGATTCGCTGCGCCTGTGGATCAAGTGAGGTCACGATGAACCTGCCGCCCGACATTCCGCCCGAGCAATCGCTCATCGAATACCCCTCGCAGTTTCCGATCAAGGTCATGGGCGCCCATGTCGAGGGCTTCGTCGAGGCCATCGCCCATGTGGCGCGACAGTTCGACCCAGCCTTTGATGCCGCCACCATCGAGCAGCGCCCGAGCAAGGGCGGCAACTACCTCGGCCTGACCATCACCATCACGGCCACCAGCCGCGAGCAGCTAGACGAGATCTACCGCACGCTGACCACGCATCCCATGGTCAAGGTCGTGCTCTGATCAGGTCGCCGCGTCGCCGGCCTGCATGGCCTTGATCTTGGCCTTGGCCGCGTCATCGCCGTTCTTGGCGGCGATGTCGTACCAATAGCGCGCCAGGCGCGCGTCGGCCTCGACGCCCGACCCCGTCTCGAACATCGACGCGACGATGTATTGGGCGCCGACGTTGCCTGCCTTGGCCGCTTCCAGATACCAGCGGTGGGCCTGGGCCAGGTCCTGGGACCGGCCGCGGCCGAGGTAGTAGCAGGTGGCGGTGGCGAGGGCGCCATCGCCGTTGCCCTGCTCCGCCGCGCGCTCAAACCAGCCGCAGGCGGCTTTCGGGTCGGGCTTGCCATGGCGGCCCTGCTCGATCATTTCGCCCAGGGCGTTCTCGGCCAGGGCCAGCTTCTGCGCCGCCGCACGCTGCAGCCACTGCCAGGCCTTGGTGTCGCTGGCGCCGGGCAGCTCCTTGCGCAGATTCATCATCGCGAGGTTGAACTGGCCGAGCGCCTCGCCGCGCCTGGCTGATTCGGCAAAGCCCTTGGCCGCGGCCTTGAGGTCGCCCTCGTCGTAGGCGGCCAGCGCGTCGGGCAGTGAGGCGGCCCGGGCCAGGGAGGCGGTGAGCAGCAGGGCAACGGCAATCAGTGGCGTCTTCATCGGGTCGAGTCGTCCTGGCTAAGCGAAGGCTTACAGCGGCTGCCTATGATGCCCGCATGATCGTCAAGACCCTCGGGCGGGTCGATTACCTGCCCACGCTGGAGGCCATGCGCGCCTTCACGGCGGCGCGCGATGCAGACACGCCGGACGAGCTCTGGCTCTGCGAGCACCCGCCCACCTTCACCCAAGGCCTGGCCGGGAAGCCCGAGCACCTGCTGCTGCCCGGCGACATTCCCGTCGTCGCCACCGAGCGCGGCGGCCAGGTGACGTATCACGGCCCCGGCCAGGTGACGGCCTATCCGCTGGTCGACCTGCGGCGCCTTGCCATCTTCGTCAAGGAATACGTCTTCCGCCTGGAGACGGCGATCATCCAGACACTGGGCAGCTATGGCGTGACCGGCCTGCGCGTCGGCGGCGCGCCGGGCATCTATGTGCGCCCGGCCGACCCTGGCAGCCATGCGGCCCTGGCCGGCCCGGCCGATCCGGCGGACGCCTTCAAGGGCCTGGCCAAGATCGCCGCCCTGGGCATCAAGGTCAGCCGCCACTGCACCTATCACGGCCTCGCGCTGAATGTCGCGATGGACCTGGAACCCTTCCTGCGCATCAACCCGTGCGGATACGAAGGCCTGGAAACCACATCCCTCGATAAACTCGGGGTTTTCACCGACTGGTCGACCGCGGCCGGGCGGCTCGCCGAGCGGCTCTCGGCACAATTTGAAGTCTCGACGCCTTGACCATGCCCGACACGACCACCTACGACCCGACGATCAAGCAAAAGGCCGAGGCCAAGACCTCGCGCATTCCGATCAAGATCGTGCCGGCCGAGGTGCTGAAGAAGCCAGACTGGATCCGCGTCAAGGCCGGCTCGCCGACCACCCGCTTCTACGAGATCAAGCAGATCCTTCGTGAGCACAAGCTGCACACGGTCTGCGAGGAAGCCAGCTGCCCCAATATCGGCGAATGCTTCGGCAAGGGCACGGCCACCTTCATGATCATGGGTGACAAGTGCACGCGCCGCTGCCCGTTCTGCGACGTCGGCCACGGCCGGCCCGACCCGCTGGACGTCGACGAGCCGCTGAACCTGGCCAAGACGATTGCGGCGCTGAAGCTCAAGTACGTCGTCATCACCAGCGTCGACCGCGACGACCTGAAGGACGGCGGCGCCGGCCATTTCGCCGAATGCATCACACGCGTCCGCGAGCTGAGCCCGTTGACGCAGATTGAAGTGCTGGTGCCCGACTTCCGTGGCCGCGCCGATCGCGCGCTGAACATCCTGAAGGCCGCGCCGCCGGATGTGATGAACCACAACCTGGAAACCGCGCCGCGCCTGTACAAGGAAGCGCGCCCGGGTTCCGACTACCAGTTCAGCCTGGACCTGCTCAAGCGCTTCAAGCAGGAAGTGCCGGGCGTGCCGACCAAGAGCGGCATCATGGTCGGCCTGGGCGAGACGGACGACGAGATCCGCCAGGTCATGCGCGACATGCGGGCGCACGACATCGACATGATCACCATCGGCCAGTACCTGGCGCCGTCCGGTCACCACCTGCCGGTGCGCCGCTATGTGACGCCTGACGCCTTCAAGCAGTTCGAGAAGGAAGCCTACGAGCTGGGCTTCACGCACGCGGCCGTCGGCGCCATGGTGCGCTCCAGCTACCACGCGGACGAGCAGGCCCACGCGGCGCTGAACCCGACGGTCAGCCCGACGGCGGCCTGATCAGGAGCGCCCAGGGCGGGGCTGGGGCGCCATTGGCGGCACTTCTGGCGCCTCGTTCAGGCGCAGGAACTTGAAGCCCGCCAGCTGCGCCTTGTTCTGCCCCGCCTGGCGCGCATCGCGTTCGGCCATGCGGGCGATGAAGCCCTGCAGCGTCTCCTCGCGCACCTGCGGCTCGGCTGAATGCAGCAGGCGACGGGAGCCATCCGCGCCGGTGACGATGAGGCCGACATGCGATGCCCAGGACTCGCCGCCGCGGCTGGAGATGACGTTGACGAAATCGCCGTCCTGCAACTGGGCCTCGACGGCGGCCACGTCCTGCTTGGCAACGTAGACATCGTCGAAGTTCTGCACCGGGATGTCGCGGCGGATCTTGAACTGCTTGAGCAGGAAGGCCTGACGGTCGATGCGCTGGCGGTAGGGCTGGGTCGGCGCGCCCAGGGTGGCGGTGACGTCCTGCACCAACCAGCGGTTGGCGACATTCCAGTCGGCTTCGGTGTAGTGGTTGCGCGTGGCGGTGCCGATGACCCCGTCGCGATAGCGGATGCGCTGCAGCATCCAGAAGAACTCTTCCCAGGACGCGCTCAACGCCATCGCATAGGTATGTTCCACGAAGACGACGCAGTCACTTTTGCTCAGGTCGAACAGCGGCTGGGCGTCGTAGGTCTCGTAGGGGAACTCGCCCAGCAGGAAGAGCTCGTAGGGCTGGCCGATGTTTTTGCGTGCCAGCGCCGCGATGCGCTGGCGCAGGGCCGGCTGGTCCTGCTGTTGCCAGGCCAGGTAGCGGCCCAGCTCGCGCGGCTGCATCTGGTAGAGCGGCTTGTTGAGCAGGCTGGCCAGTTCGGTGGCGTCCAGGCTGGCGCGGCGAGCGGCATCCAGCTGTGTGGCCGTGGGCTCGATGCGGGGTGGCGGCGGGGGCGGGGGCKGGTGGGCGCAGCCAGCCAGCAGCAGGGATATGGCGAGGGCGGCAAGCGTCTTTTGCATCGCCGCAGTGTCAGTCCAGCGGCGCCTCGGTGGTCATGAGAGCTTGTGGGACGTCCATAACGTCAGGATTCGCTGGCCTGGGCGCGTAGCGCCTCGATGAGCAGGCGCGTCTTGCGAGGTGGCTGCTGGGCGGCCGGATAGAGGGCGTGGATGCCGCCTTCGGGCAGATGCCAGCCCGGCAGCAGGCGCACGAGGCGGCCGGCGGCGAGGTCGTCGGCAACGAGATAGTCCGGCAGCATGGCCATGCCGCCACCCGCCAATGCCGCGCTGCGCAGCGCCGAGGCGGTGTTGAAGGACAGCACGGACTGCAAGCGCACCGCCTGTTCGGCCTCGCCGTCGGCGTTGAAGCGGCATTGCAGCGGCTGGGGCAGCACGGTCAGCGCAATCAGCGGCAGGGCTGCCAGCTCGCCCGGATGAGCGGGTGCGGCGCGTCCCTCGAGCAGGCTCGGGCTGGCAACGACGTAGGCGCTGAAGGACCGGATGCGCGTCGCGCGCAGCTCGGAGTCGGCCAGTTGGCCGATGCGGATGGCCACGTCGATCTGCTCGGCCACAAGGTCCAGCAGCCGGTCGACAGCCAGCACATCGATCTGCAGTTGCGGGTGGCGCTGCGTCAGTGCGACGGCGACGGGCGCCAGCACGCGCTCGGCATAGTCCACCGGCGCCGTCACGCGCAGCCGGCCACGTGGCTCGGCCGTGTTTCCGGCGGCAGCGGCGATGGCCCGCTCGGTGTCGGCCACGATCTGGCGCGCAGCATCGAAAAAGCCCTCACCCGCCTCGGTCATGCGCAGGGAGCGTGTGGTGCGCAACAGCAGGCTGGCGCCGACCTCGCGCTCCAGGCGCTGCATGTGGGCGCTGACCATGGTCGTCGCGATACCCAGCCGGCGGGCGGCTGCGCTCAGCGAGCCGGTTTCGACGACGGCGACGAAGACGGCCAGGCGGTTGAGGTTGACGTTGGCGAGGGCGTTGATGGCCATCTTCCACTGAAAGTGCAAGGTGTTTGCAGCATAGCGCGGCTACCGGGCGGTCTGCCCGGAAAGCACACTGGAGCCATCCCAGAGGAGATCGCCATGAATCACCCCATCTTCCATCGCAACATCCAAATCGACGGGTTGAACATCTTCTACCGTGAGGCCGGCCCGGTGGATGCGCCGACGTTGCTGCTGCTGCACGGCTTCCCGTCATCGTCGCGCCAGTACGTGAAGCTGATGGAGCTGCTGGCGGATCGCTACCACCTCATCGCGCCCGACTATCCGGGTTTCGGCCTCAGCGACGCGCCGCCGGCCGCCGAGTTTGGCTACAGCTTCGACCGCCTGGCCGATGTCGTCGAGGGGTTCTGCGAGGCGCTGGGCCTGGACCGCTTCGTCGCCTACCTGTTCGACTTCGGCGCGCCCATCGGCCTGCGCATTGCCGAGCGCCACCCAGAATGGATTGCCGGTCTCGTCATCCAGAACGGCAATGCCTACGAGGAGGGATTGAGCGCGATGGCACGTGACATGGTTGCGCTGCAGCCCGGCCGGCCAGGTGCCGTGGAAGCCGTCACGGGCATCCTGACGGCCGAGGTCACGCGCATGCAATACGAGGGCGGCACCCGCGAGCCGGCGCGTATCGCCCCCGAGGGCTGGCTGCTGGACCAGCATTTCCTGGACCTGCCCGGCCGCAAGGCCATCCAGGTGGACCTGGCGCTGGACTACCACCGCAACGTGGCGCGCTACCCGGCTTGGCAGGCCTGGCTGCGCGAACATCGGCCGCCGGCGCTGATCGTCTGGGGTCGCAACGACGCCTTCTTCCCGGCGGCGGGCGCCGAGGCCTATCTGCGCGACCTGCCCGAGGCCGAGCTGCATCTGCTCGACACGGGGCACTTCGCTTTGGAGGAAGAGGTCGATTTCATCGCGGCGCGCATGGCCGTCTTCATCGACGGGCTTACGCCTCAGCCAGCAGCTGCTCGATGAGGCCGTGCAGGGCGGCGAAGTCGGGTTCGCCGACAAAGCGCTTGACGATCTCGCCGCGCTTGTTGATGAGGAAGGTGGTCGGCGTCATCTGCACCGAGCCAAAGGCCTGGGCGACGCTGCCGGTGTTGTCGATGGCCACGCCAAAGGGCAGCTTGCGCGTCTCGGCGTACTTGGCGACGAAGGCCGGTGGGTCGTAGCTCATGGCCACGGCGACAGTGTCCAGGCCGCGGGCCTTGAACTTGTCGTGGGTGGCGACGATCTGCGGCATCTCCTTCACGCAGGTCGCGCAGCTGGTGGCCCAGAAGTTGACCAGCATGACCTTGCCGGTCCAGTCCCGCGAGCTGGCCTTCTGGCCGTTCAGCAGCACATAGTCGACGGCGGGTGCCTGCTCGCGGGCACAGCCCGTCAGCGCGGCGGCGCAGATCAGGGCAGAGGCAAGGGCGCGGCGGGTCAGCATGGCCCGGATTCTAGAGAAGCCGCTAAACCCTTTTGGCCAGCTCGAACATCAGCAGCGAGGGCAGGGCGTCGGGCAGGTGGCGGCGCGAGATGCGGGCCACGCCGTCACCGGTGGCGGTGGACAGCTGGGTGCGGTGCTCGCCATCGAACATCTCGACGAAGGCGAAGTCCGGCGCGTCGCGCATGACGCCGGCGATCAGCTGCAGCAGCGGCTCGCTCATCTGCGCCGCGTCGAACAGCATGGCGTGGGGCAGGCCCTCGCGGCAGAACTGCTCGGCCTCGGCCACGCTGCCGACCACATCCACCAGCATGCCCATGTGGCGCACGGCGGCCTGGGCCTCGGTGCGCATGTCGCGGTGGGCCGACACGATCAGCAACTGGCAGCCCGCCAGCGGCCGCGAATTGCCGCCCATGCGTTCGGCCTCGGCTTCCAACCGGGCATTGGTGCTGTCCGGCGGCGGCGCTTCGTCCGGCGCGAGCTGGTTGAACTCCAGCGTCAGCAGCGTGATGCCGGCCTCCTGCTCGCGCAGTGGCAGCACACCCAGCGTGATGGCCGTTTGCTCCAGCAGCCGCCAGGCCAGCGAGTCCAGCCCGGGCGTCGGTGCGTGCGGGTCGGCGTCGTCGCTGAGCAATTCCAGCGAGCGGTGGGCGAAGCGGCAGCTCAGGCGCGCCTTGACCGGCCAGGGCGTCAGATCCAGTCGCAGGTCGACGGAGGAGTGCGTATTGGCCAGCGCCCAGTCCATCAGCGCATTCAGCAGGCCGAAGAGCAGGGCGCCGTCGGCCCAGATCTCGACGGGCTTGAGCGACTGGCGAACCTGCACGCCGCGCGCCTGGGTCTCGCGGCTGCGCTGGGCGAGCACGCTGCGCAGCATCTGCGTCAGGTGCTGGCGCTCGCGGTTCAGGCGCAGGCGGCCGGAGGCCAGCCGGGAGAGCTGCTGGCCCAGCATGCCGGCCGTGCGAGCGTCGTCCACGCTGCGCTTCAACAGGCGCAGGCCGCGGCGGTCGATCTGGCCGGTGGTGGCGAGGTTCTGGATCTGCTCCAGCGCCGCGCTCAGCGGCCCGGCGATCTCGGCGCCCAGCTGCTGGACGATGTCCGCCCACTGGACCGGTGAAGGCTCAGGCATGACATCGTTGGCGGCACTTGCTGGCGCGGAAGAAGGCGGTGTGGACATGACCCGGTGGCTGCGGACCCGAGGCGGATGGTTCTAGGTGGTTGGCCCGCCTCGGTGCGTGAGCGCATGCTGCGGACAGCGCGCCGCCATCTCCATCCCCCACCCAGGGGGAAACCCTGGGTTTGGGGGTGGGTTAGCCCTCACGCAATGACACCACTGTTGCGCCAGTTTGTGATTTCTTCCGCAGAACAGCCGGCTTCTTGCAGCAACTCGTCGCTGTGCTGGCCGAGCAGCGGCGGCGCGAACCGATAGGCCACGGGTGTGGCCGACAGCTTCATTGGGCTGGCAATGAGGCGCAGATCGGGCGTCAAGGGATGGGGCATGGCAACCACGGCACCGCGAGCTTGCGCTTGCGGGTCGGCGAGCGCCTCACCAATAGAGTTGATCGAGCCACAGGGCACCTTGGCAGCCTCCAGCGCCGCGAGCCAGTCGGCGCGAGGGCGCTGCCGCATGGCTTCCTCCAACTGAGGCACGAGGAGGGCGCGGTGGCGCACGCGCTCGGAGTTGGTCGCAAAGCGTGGGTCGGTGGCCCATCCCGGCTGGCCGGCGATGTCGCAGAACTTGGCGAATTGGCGGTCGTTGCCGACAGCCAGGATCAGATAGCCGTCGCTGGCCTCGAAGACCTGATAGGGCACGATGTTCTGGTGGGCGTTGCCCATGCGGCCCGGCGCCTTGCCGCTGCACAGGTAGTTGCTGCCGAGGTTGGCCAGCATGGCGAGCTGGGTGTCCAGCAGGGCCATGTCGATGACCTGGCCCTGGCCGGTGGCATCGCGGTGGCGCAGCGCGGCCAGGATGGCGACGGTGGCATACATGCCGGTGAACAGGTCGGCCACGGCCACGCCGACCTTCTGCGGCCCGCCGCCGGGCAGGTCGTCGCGCTCGCCGGTCACGCTCATCAGCCCGCCCATGCCCTGGACGGCGTAGTCATAACCGGCGCGCTCGGCATAGGGGCCGGTCTGGCCGAAGCCGGTGATGGAGCAGATGACGAGGCCGGGGTGCTCGGCGAGCAGGGTTTGCGCGTCCAGGCCATAGCGAGCCAGGTCGCCGACCTTGAAGTTCTCCACCAGCACATCGACCTGGGCCGCCAGCTTGCGGACGATGGCCTGACCTTCGGGCATGGCCAGATCCACGGCCAGCGAGCGCTTGTTGCGGTTGGCGCCGAGGAAGTAGGCGGCCTCGGACGTGTCCTGGCCGTCGGCATCCTTCAGATAGGGCGGGCCCCAGGCGCGCGTGTCGTCGCCGCTGCCGGGGCGTTCGATCTTGATGACGTCGGCGCCGAGGTCGGCCAGGGTCTGCGTGCACCAGGGGCCGGCCAACACGCGTGACAGGTCCAGTACGCGCACGCCGGACAGCGCCTGAGGGGCTTGGGGAGAGGGCATTTCTTGCATTGCGGAATTGTCCTCGGGCCGCTGTCGATAATTCGCCCATGCCCTGCCGCACGACTGCCGGATTTGCCCTAATGCTGAGCTTGCTGGCGGCTTGCCAGCCGACGCTGAACTGGCGCGAGGTCAGGCCGACCGGATCGGGCGCCGTGGCCCTCTTCCCTTGCAAGCCCGACATCGAGCAGCGCCCCGCTCACGCCGGCCAGGGTGCGATGGGCCTGGCCCAGTGCGAAGCGGGCGGCGGGCGCTTCGCGCTGTCCTGGGCTGATGGGCCCGACCCGACCCAGGCCGGCCCAGCCCTCAAGGCCATGCCCCAGGCCTTGGCCACCAAGCTCGGCCAGCCGCTGCCGCCGGCCCAGCCGCTGCTGGTGCCGGGCATGACGCCGCTGCCGGAGGCTGCCGAGTACCGCCTGACCGGTGCGGGCGGGATCACTCGCGTGGCCGTGTTCGCTCACGGTGGCCGTGTCTACCAGGCGCTGATGACGCTGCCGCAGGACGACCCGGCCGCGTGGGAAAGCTTCCGTGCCGGGCTGGCCATGGAGACCGCCCGCTAACATCCTGCCCCATGCCCAACCTGCTTGTGATCGCCCACGCACCGCTGGCCTCCGCCCTGCGGCAGGTGGCCGAACACACCTTCCCCGACTGTGCGCCGACGCTGACCGTGCTGGATGTTGATGCTGGCATGAGCGCGGACGACGTCGAGACAGCTGCCCGCGCGCTGATGGCCCGGGCCGACCAGCCCGAGTGGTTGGTGCTGACCGATGTGTTCGGCGCCACGCCGAGCAACGGTGCTCAGCGCCTGGCGGGAGAGCAGGTGCAGGTGCTCAGCGGTGTCAGCGTGCCCATGCTGTGGCGCACCCTCTGCTATGCCAGCCAGAAGCCTTTGACCGAGCTGGCACGGCGCGCCATGCAGGGCGCGGTCACGGGCATCGTCGCCATGCCTCCCTTGCCCCCCGACGAATGATCAAGTCCACCCTCACCATCAGCAACAAGCTGGGTCTTCACGCGCGTGCCTCGGCCAAGTTAACCAAGTTGGCCGGCAGCTTCAAGTGCGAGGTCTATATGAGCCGCAACGGCCGGCGCGTGAACGCCAAGAGCATCATGGGCGTCATGATGCTGGCCGCCGGCATCGGCGCGACAGTCGAACTGGAGACTGATGGCGAGGACGAACAAGCCGCGCAGGATCAGATCACCGCCCTCGTCAACGACAAGTTCGGCGAAGGCCAGTGATCAGCCGAGGATGCGCTTGAAGCGCGCCGGCAGATCGGCCGTGCGCAGCAGCAGCGGCAGGTCGGCGGTGTTGAAGTCGGGGTCCCAGGCCGGCTCGCCCATCAGCTTGGCGCCGCAGCGCAGATAGCCGCGGATCAAGGCCGGCGGTTCCACCACCAGATCCTGGCGCAGGTGCTCGATGGGCAGCGGCAGGCGCGGGCGCACCCGGCAGTCGATGGGCGCGAGGTGGTTGGCGGCGATCTGCTTCCACAGACTGGCCGCGAAGTGGCCGCCATCGCGCATGCTGACGCTGGCGCAGCCGATGACGGTATCCAGACCGTTGCGGGCCATGAACTCGGCCAGCGCGCCCCACAACGCAATGATGGCGCCGCCGCTGCGGTGGTCGGCATGCACGCAGGAGCGGCCGATCTCGGCGACCCGGGAACGCAGGCCGCGCAGGCGCGTCAGGTCGAACTCGGTGTCGCTGTACAGGCCGCCGGYGCGTTTGGCGGCGGACGGCGTCAGCACGCGGTAGGTGCCGACGACAGGGCCGGGCTCGTCGTCCTCGCCCCCGGCGCGCACCAGGACATGCTCGCAATAGGCGTCGAAGAGGTCGACGTCCAGCCCGGCCGGTGAACCCTTGGGTGTGGGCAGGCGGGCGCCCATCTCGACGGCGAAGACCTGGTAGCGCAGCGCCTGGGCTTCGCGAACTTCCGTTTCGCTGCGTGCCCAGCTGACGCTGAGGCGGGGGGAAGAGGCGCGCGCCGGGCGGTGCAGGGCGGGGGCATGCGGCTGTGCATGCGTGACGATCAAACTGCGGTTCATGCCCGGCATGCTGGGGCGGCGGTTTGACGCAGCGGTGAAGGCCCTATGAAAAAACCATGACGCGGCAGCCCTGTGGCTCAAGCTACATTGGGGATTGATCTGCGGAGGGTGCTGATGAGTTTTCAGGTGTTCGGCATTGCGGTCTCACGTGGTGTGGCCATCGGTCGCGCGGTGCTGATCGCCTCCAGCCGCGTCGACGTCGCCCACTATTTCGTGACGCCCGACGAGGTCCAGCCCGAGATTGGGCGACTGCTGCGCGCACGCGACGCCGTCGTGCTGGAGCTGGAGACGTTGAGGGATGAACTGCCAGGCGACGCGCCCCACGAACTCGCGGCCTTGCTGGACGTGCACCTGATGCTGCTGCACGACGAGGCCCTGACCGGGAGCGCCAGCCAGTGGATCGTCGAGCGGCACTACAACGCGGAATGGGCGCTGTCTGCCCAGCTCGAGGTGCTGGCA
>NZ_JBFUMN010000023.1:0-79854 GCF_054049335.1 Roseateles sp. P5_E1 | reverse complement strand
GGTGATGCGCGCCGGCCTGGCCGCGATCAGGCTGCCCAGCACGCCCGCCGCCGCGCCACCGGCGCCCACCAGCAGCACCTGCAGGCCTTCCAGCGGCCGGCGGGCGTTGCGCTGGATGTCGTTGACGAGACCGACGCCGTCGGTGTTGTCGCCCACCCAGCCGCCTTCGTCGAAGCGCAGCGAGTTGACGGCGCAGGCCAGCGCGGCGCGTTCCGTATGTTCGGTGGCCAGCGCAAAGGCATCGAACTTGAAGGGTACGGTGATGTTGCAGCCCTTGGCGCCAGCGGCCGCGAACGCGCGCAGCGTGGCCTCGAAGCCATCCAGCGGCGCAAGCAGCCGCTCATAGACGAGCTGCTGCCCCGTCTGCTCCGCAAACATCGCGTGGATGGCCGGCGAGCGGCTGTGCTCGACCGGATGACCGACAACGGCATATCGATCAGTCATTGCGGCTGCCCCTGCAAAGTCGTTTCCAGGCTTTCGTCACGCGTGAACTTGAAGCGCGATGTGATGACCAGCACCTCAGCCCCGCGCAGCATCTCCTTGCTGAAATTGCCGAAGGGCGAGGCCGCCTGCACGATGGCGACGGCGCGCTTGTCCAGCGTCGGGTTGCCGCTGGATGCGACGATCTCGGTCTCGATGACGCGGCCCTTGTGGTCGATGTGGATGTTCATCGTCAGTTCGCCATAAAGCTTCTTGCCGCGCGCCTCGGGGAAGTCGCGCGTGCCGCGCTCCTCGATGCGGCGGCGCAGGCCGTCGTAGTACTGGGCGTAGACCACCTCGCGCGTGGCTGGGCTGACGTAGCGCTTGCGCGGCCGGGCGCTCTCATCGTTGACGCGCTTCTCGATCTCGGCGAGCAGGTCCACGAGCTGTCGGCGTTTCTCGGCCAGGGCGCGCTCGGCAGCGTCGGTCTTTTCGCGGCGCGGGTCAGGCGGGGGCAGCAGGGCCAGCTCGCGCCTCACCTGGGTCAGCAACTGCTGTTGCTGCTGCTGCAACTGGGCGATCTGCGAGCTTTGCGCCTCGGCCGCATCACCCACTTCGCTTTGCCGCGCCGGTGGCAGTGGCGAAGTCGCGCGGCCGGTTTCCATGTTGCCACCGCCGGCCAGGTTGGCCTGGGCCAGGGCCTGGGCCTTGACGGGGGCCGCGTTGGAGCGCGTGTTGACGAGCACGACCTCCAGCGGCGTGTCCTGGAAGATGCGGTTGAAAGCCTCGGGCGCGGCGATGCGCAAGCTCAGCAGCGCGCCGTGCACGCCGAGCGAAAAAGCGAGCGCGATCTGCAGCGTGCTCGGTTTGCGCATCTCAGCTTTGCGAGGCCGCTTCGGCGGGTTCTGCCTCGCCGGAACCATCATTCAGGTCGATGGCCAGTGTCAGCGGTGCCGCCGCGGCCTCGAGCTCGTCCTCATCGCCTTCCGCTTCCTCCGCGGCCGGCGCTTCATCCAGCCGCTCGATCAGCGTCGCATGCACATCCAGCGTCATCTCGTCCAGGCCGGTGATGCGCACCTTCACATGGCTGCCGCGCGGCAGCGAGTCGCAGCCCAGCGCCTTGAACACCAGCGGCAGGTCGTCGGCGCGCACCAGGCCGTCCTTCATGACGGCGGCGGTCAGTTCGGTCGTGCCGTTCTGCTGCAGCCAGCGCAGCGTCCAGAAGCGCTCGATGCCGTTCTGGAAGCCGTTGTAGGCCATGTAGGCGGACTCGAAGCCCGAGATGATGGAGAACAGTTGTGCGTCCTTGGGCTTGAAGGGCGCGGCCAGTGCTGCCATCTTGCCGTGGCGGGCGCAGGCAATGATCTGCCACTGGTTGACCAGGTCGACATAGCGGCGCAGCGGCGACGTGGCCCAGGTGTACTGCGCCACGCCCATGCCGGCATGGGGCAGGGCCTTGACGCCCATGCGCACCTTGATGCCCGGCGCGAGGCTGGCCTGGCTGCGGTAGATGCCCGGCAGACCCAGCTCGGCCAGCCAGCCGCCCCAGGCGGAGTTGGCCAGGATCATGGCCTCGGCCACGATCAGGTCCAGCGAGCTGCCGCGGGCGCGCATGCTGATCTCGACGGACTCCGTGCCGTTCGGCGCCTCCGAGCGTTCGCCGGCAAGGCGGAAGTTGTAGTCCGGCCGGTTGAAGTTCTCGGGTTTGCCGCGCACGACCTCGCGCTGGGCCTTCAAGTGCTTGGCCAGGCGCCAGGTGAAGGCGAGTTCGGGTGCGAAGGCGTAGTCGGCCGGCGCCTCGCCCGACAGCGTGGCGTCGGTGACGATGCCGTCGAGCTTGTCGTGGCGCAGGTTGGCGGCGATGTGCACGCGCTCCAGCCTGGTCTCGCGTGCCTTGATCTCGAAGGTGGCCTCATCCATCGTGAAGTAGATGGAGACTGCCGGGCAGTCGCGGCCCTCGATCAGCGTGTAGGCCTGCACGACGTCGTCGGGCAGCATGGTCAGCTTCCAGCCCGGCATGTAGACGGTGGACAGCCGCTCGCGGGCGACCTTGTCGACGGCAGAGTCTGGCGTGATGGCCAGGCCCGGTGCAGCGATGTGAACGCCGAAGGTGACGGTGCCCGTGCCCAGGCCCTGCACCGACAGTGCATCGTCGATTTCGGTGGTCTGCGAGTCGTCGATGGAGAAGGCCCGCACCGGCGACAGCGCCAGCTCGTCCTTGATCTCCGGCGCCGTCAGCGCGGGGAAGCCGGCGCCCTTGGGGAAGTTCTCGAACAGGAAGCGCTTCCAGTGGAACTGGTAGGCGCTGGTGATGGCGCCGGCGCCCTGCAGCAGGTCCAGCGGCGCCTTGTGCGACTTCTTGCTGGCCTCGACGACAGCCTTGTATTCCGGGCCGTTCTTGTCGGGCTTGAAGAGGATCTTGTAGATCTGGTCCTGGATGGGCGCGGGGCAGGTGCCCGCCGCCAGCTCGTCGGCCCAGGACTCGATCTGCAGTTGTTGCTGGCGTTTGCGCTCGATGCCCAGCAGCGCGGCCTTGACGATCTCCTCGGGCGCCTTCTTGAACTGGCCCTTGCCGGCGCGGCGGAAATAGTGCGGTGCTTCGTAGAGACGAAACAGCGCGGCCGCTTGCTGCAGGGTGCCGGCCTTGGCGTCGAAATAGTCGCGCGCCAGGTCGGCGAAGCCGAATTCGCCTTCGGGGGCGAATTCCCAGGCCAGGTCGAGGTCGATGTCGTCGGCCAGCTTGCGGGCCTCCGCCAGCAACACGGCTGGCGCCGGCTGCTCGAATTTCAACAGCACGTTGGCGGACTTGACCTTGACCCGCTTGCCCGAGTCCAGCTCGACCTGCAGCGAGGCATCGGCCTCCGACATCACCCGGCCGGCGAGAAATTTCCCGGCGTCATCAAACAGCGCAAACATAGGAGGGCGATTGTCGCCTCAGCCTTGAAGGTGTTTCAGCAAGCCGGGCAGGTGGTCTTCGAAGTCGGACAACCCGTGGTCGCTGCCCTCCAGCACCTCGCCGTCGCAGCCGGCATAACGGGCCAGCATCTCGTGCCAATCCAGCAGCTCGTCGCCCTTGGCGATCAGCGTGTAGTAGCGCAGCGGCGTCGTCAGCCGTGCCGGCGGCGTCAGCGCGGCGAGTTCGGCCACATGCTGGGCCGTGAACTCGAACTTCAGCTGCGGGTCGTGCCAGGCCGTCAGCGTGCCGATGTGGCGGGACAGATCGCGCGCCGGGTCCACCGCGGGGTTCAGCACGGCGACGCGCCAGCCGCGGTGAGCGCGCTGCTCGGCCAGCGAGGTGGCGTAGAAACCGCCCAGCGAGCTGCCGATGACGGCGGCACCCTCGGATGGCCAGGCCGCCACGATTCCGGCGACAAGGGCCATGGCGTCAAGCGGGGAGGGCGGCAGCTGCGGGCAGGCGAAGGTCAGGCCCGGCTGTGTGGCCGCCCAGGCGGCCATTCGCAGCGCTTTGGCCGAGGCCGGCGACGAGCGAAAGCCGTGCAAATAGAGCAGATGAGTCAACGACATGACGGAAGTTTTTGCGTGAATTTCTGCCGCTCCGCGACGGGGGAGGGCTCCGATTGACGCGAGTGTCGCTCCCAGCCACAGTGCCTGCCTTTCCGCAATCCCGGACCGTCACCCCATGATCCCGATGCCCCGCACCGCCCTGGCCGCCGCCGCCCTGCTCGCGCTGGCCGCGGTTGCCCAAGCCCAGACCCCGCCCGCGCCCAATGGCGCCGCTTCGGCCCCTGGCGCCGCCGCTTCGGCACCCGCTCCCGCCCGCCCGCCGGCCGACCCGACGGCGCCCAAGCCCTTTGCCGAGATCATCAAGGGCGCCAAGGAGCAGCCCGGCCTGTTCCCGATCTGGCGCAAGGACGAGAAGGTCTGGATCGAGATCCCCAAGGAAGCCTTCAACAAGCCCTTCCTGTTCAGTGTCAACGTCGCCAACGCCGTCGGCGAGCGCGGCCTGTACGCCAGCCAGATGCTGGGCGACGAGCTGGCCGAATGGCGTCGCATTGGCAACCATGTGCAGCTGATTGCGCTGAACACCAAGTTCCGCACGGACAACCCGTCCAGCAAGCTGGCCATCGAGCAGGCTTTCTCGCCCAGCCTGATCGGCGGCGTGCCGGTCGCCAGCGCCGACCACCCGGACCGCAAGTCGGTGCTGATCGACGCCAGCAACCTGCTGCTGAGCGACATTCCGGGCTACTCCACGCGCCTGGAATTTGCCTACCGCCTGCCGTTCGCGCCCGACCGAGGCAACTCATTCATCGAAGCCACCCGCGCCGATGCCCAGGTTTCCACGCTGACTTCACGCGTGCACTTCGCCACGCCGCGCATTCCCGCGCCGCCGCTGGTTCCCGTGCCCGTGCCGGTGCCCACGCCGCCTCAGGCGACGCCGGATCCGCGTTCGATGTTCTTCAGCTTCGTCTACAGCTTCCGTGCCTTGCCGGAGCAGCCGGCCGCCGTGCGCCATGCCGACCCGCGCCTGGGTCATTTCATGGAGAGCTACAGCGACTTCGGCGACGACCTGAAAGCCAACCCGCGCGTGCACATGATCGCCCGCTGGCGCCTGGAGAAGAAGGACCCGAGCGCAGCGCTGTCGGAGCCCGTGCAGCCCATCGTCTACTGGATGGACAAGAACATCCCGACCAAATACCGCGCGGCGGTCAAGGCCGGCATCGAGGAGTGGAACAAGGCCTTCGAGAAGATCGGCTTCAAGGACGCCGTGCAGGCCAGGCAGCAGCCCGACGACGCTGACTGGGACAACATGGACTCGACGCACGCGTCCGTCCGCTGGTTCACCGGCGCCGACGTCGGCTTTGCCATCGGCCCTAGCAACAAGGACCCGCGCACCGGTGAAATCCTGGACGCCGACATCGGCATGAGCGACGTCTTCGGCCGCGGCTCGCGCCGCCTGGCTTCGGACGACGTGCTCGGCTTCCATGGACACGACCATGCCGCCAGCAGCTGGATGGGTGAGCGCAGCCTGCGGCTTTCCGAGCAGCAATGCAATTACATGGCCGACCAGGCCAACGAGTTCGGCTTTGCGCTGGATTTGCTGTCCCTGCGGGGCGGGGCAGAGGGCATGGACATGAACGGCCCCGAGGCCGAGGCCCTGGCCCAGGCCGTCATCAAGGACGTGGTGATGCATGAGGTCGGCCACACGCTCGGCCTCAAGCACAACTTCAAGTCCTCCACGACGGTCACCCAGGCCCAGCTCAAGGACAAGGCTTTCACCGAGGCCAATGGCATCTCCAACTCGGTGATGGACTACAACGCCTACAACCTGCCGCTCAAGGGCGAGGCCAAGGCCAGCCTGACGAACACCACGCTGGGCGCCTACGACTACTGGGCCATCGAGTACGCCTACAAGCCCATCGTTGCAGAGCAGGAGGCCGCCGAGCTGGCCAAGATCGCTGCGCGCTCGACCGAGCCCAAGCTGGCCTATGGCGACGACTTCGACCAGGGCGTCGGCGGCCCCTACGATGGCTTCGACCCGCGCACCAACCAGCGCGACCTGGGCGACGACCCGCTGGCCTATGCCAAGAAGCGCCTCAAACTCAGCCAGGAGCTGTGGGAGCGCGTGCAGTCGCGCCCGGCCGTCGTCGGCGACGACCCGCTGCGCAACCGCCGCTCCATCTTTGAGAGCTTCCGCCAATTGGGCATGACGGCCAACAACGTCAGCAAATACGTGGGCGGCATGCAGGCCGAGCGTGTCGTGCCGGGCGTGACCGCCGGCCCGGCCTTCAAGCCGGTGGACAACGCCCAGCAGCGCGAGGCCCTGCGCTTCATTGCGGCAGGCCTGCTGTCCAGCGACTCCTTCAAGTTCAAGCCCGAGTTCCTCGTGACCCAGACGCTGGACTACAACGAGTGGGACCGCGGCCTGCCCATCTCCATCCCGGACAGCGTCAGTGCGCTGCAGGGCCGGGTGCTGGACCGCCTGATGTCACCCAACACGGCGCGCCGTCTCATCGAGCAGGGCGCCTACCTGCCCGAGGCCCAGCGCAAGGGCGCGGTGTCGCTGAGCGAGGTCTATGGCACGCTGCAGGGTGCGATCTTCAGCGAGCTGAAGACCGGTGCCGAAATCGACCGCATGCGCCGCAGCCTGCAACGCGAGTACCTGCGCCGCCTGCAAGGCCAGCTGAACCGTGCGACCAATGGGGCGACGGTGTACGCCGACGCTTTCTCGATGGCACGCTGGCACGCGACGCAGCTCGCCAACGAGCTGCGTGTGGCCTCGGCCAAGCCGGGTCTGTCGGTCGAGACGCGTGCGCATTTGGCGGAGACGCTGGACATGCTGAACTCGATGCTGAAGGCCTCGCTGGTGCGCAGCTGATCGGCTTCGTGCTCAATCAAAGGCCGGCTTCATGCCGGCCTTTTTTCTTGTCTTAGCATGGCCGCCACTTCGAGGGATCCGCCATGTCCACACCCGACAAACTGAATCAATTCGGTGCCAGGAACCTGCCTGGCCATCTGGGCATCGTCTTCACCCAGGCCGACCCCGGCGAGATCAAGGCTGAGCTGGTGGTGCGCGAGGAGCTGATGGCACCCAACGGCTATCTGCACGCCGGCAGCATCGTGACGCTGGCGGACAGCTGTGCCGGCTATGGCTGCATCGCCAACCTGCCGCCGGGCGCGGTGGGCTTCACGACCATCGAGCTGAAGTCCAACCACCTGGGCACGGCGCGCGAAGGGACTATCGCCTGCGTGGCCCGGCCGGTGCACCTGGGCAAGACGACGCAGATCTGGGATGCGGTGGTGACGAACAAGGAGACCGGGAAGACGATGGCTTTGTTCAGGTGTACGCAGATGGTGTTGTACGGGAAGTGAGTTGGTGTGGTTTGCTCTTGCCGGCGTCCTCATGACTCGCGTGCAGTGCCGCGGGAATCCGCCCCGCGAGGGCGGGTAACTTTCTTCTGACGCCCCGCAGAAGAAAGTTACCCGGCCGCCGGCACGGACTCCCGGCAATGCATCGAGCAGACGCTATTTGGACAGAGCGTCCAACAGCTTCTCGTGGATCCCGCCAAACCCACCATTGCTCATGCACAGCAAATGGTCCCCAGGCTTGGCGACCTTGACGACAGCCGCCACCAATGCATCCACATCCGCACCCACAACCGCTGACGCACCCATCGGCGCCAGCGCCTCCTTGGCATCCCAGCTCAAACCCTGCTGATTGCAAAACGCGAGGTCCACTTCCTCCAGCGCCCAGGGCAACTGAGCCTTCATCGTGCCCAGCTTCATCGTGTTGGAGCGCGGCTCGAATATCGCGAGGATGCGGTCGACGGGCGCAATGCGGCGGCGCAGGCCGTTGACGGTGGTGCGCATCGCCGTCGGGTGATGCGCGAAGTCGTCGTACACCTTGATGCCGCGCGCCTCGCCGCGCAATTCCATGCGGCGCTTGACGTTCTGGAACTCGGTCAGGGCGGCCGCCGATTGCTCGGGCGACACGCCGACATGCTCCGCGGCGGCGATCGCAGCCAGCGCATTCAACTGGTTGTGCTCGCCGAACAGGCTCCACTCGACACGCGCGACCTTGAGGCTGCCACGCAGCACGTCGAAGGCCTGCGGCTCGCCACGGGCGCGCAGCATGCCGGCCTCTTCCTTCTTGGCGCCAAAGCGCAGCACCTCGCTCCAGCAGCCGCGTGCGATGACGCGTTGCAGCGCTTCCTCGCGGGCGTTGACGACCAGGCGGCCGCTGGCGGGCACGGTGCGCACGAGGTGGTGGAACTGGGTCTCGATGGCGGCCAGGTCCGGGAAGATGTCGGCGTGGTCGTGCTCGAGGTTGTTCAGCACAGCCGTGCGCGGCCGGTAGTGCACGAATTTGCTGCGCTTGTCGAAGAAGGCGGTGTCGTACTCGTCCGCTTCGATGACGAAGGTCTTGCCCTCACCGAGGCGAGCCGACGCGCCGAAATTCTGCGGCACACCACCCACCAGGAAGCCGGGCTTGAGGCCGGCATGCGCCAGGATCCAGGCCAGCATCGACGTCGTCGACGTCTTGCCATGCGTGCCGGCCACGGCCAGCACGTGGCGCCCCTGCAGCACATGCTCGGCCAGCCATTGCGGGCCCGATGTGTAGGGCAGGCCGGTGTCAAGGATGGCTTCCATCAGCGGGAAACGCTCGCCGCGCGTGATGACATTGCCGATGACGAAGACATCGGGCTTGAGTTCCAGCTGTTCGGCGCCGAAGCCGGTGATGAGCTCGATGCCTAACGCCTCGAGCTGGGTGCTCATTGGCGGATAAACGTTGGCATCGCAGCCGGTGACCTTGTGGCCGGCTTCGCGTGCGAGTGCCGCAAGGCCACCCATGAAGGTGCCGCAGATGCCGAGGATGTGGAGATGCATGTCAACGCGCCCCGAAGGACGTCAAGAGATCAGCGCAATGCGGTGCGTGCGGCCGCGAGGGTGGCGTCGATATCGGCCTGGCTGTGGGCCGCCGACACGAAGCCCGCCTCGTACAAGGCCGGAGCAAGATAGATGCCGGCATCCAGCATCGCATGGAAGAAGCGGTTGAAGCGCTCCTTGTCCGTCGTCATGACGGTGGTGTAGTTCTGCGGCAGTTCGGGCAGCAGGAAGAAGCCGAACATGCCGCCTTCACAGTCGGCGCTGAACGGCACACCGTTTTCGGTGGCGACGGCCTCGAGGCCATCGACAAGTTGGCGGGTTTTGGCCGACAGGCCCTCGAAGAAGCCGGGCTTCTGGATCTCGCGCAGTGTCGCCAGCCCGCACGCCGTGGCCACCGGGTTGCCGGACAGCGTGCCGGCCTGGTAGACGCCGCCCAGCGGCGCCAGGTGCTGCATGACCGCGCGCCGGGCGCCAAAGGCCGCCAGCGGCATGCCGCCGCCGATGACCTTGCCGAAGACCGAGATGTCGGGCGCAAAACCCGGGATGAGCCGGGCGTAGTGAGCCTGGGCGCTGCCGAGGCCGACGCGAAAGCCCGTCATCACCTCGTCCAGCACCAGCAGGGCGCCATGCTGGGTGCACAGGCGGCGCATGGCGCTCATGAAGGCCACTGACGAGCGCACGAAATTCATGTTGCCGGCGATGGGCTCGACGATGACGCAGGCCAGTTCGCTGCCGTACTGGGCGAAGGCGGCTTCGAGCTGCTCGACGTTGTTGTATTCCAGGACGACGGTGTCGGCCGCGGCTCCCGGCGTGACGCCGGCACTGGTCGGGTGGCCGAAGGTGGCCAGGCCGGAACCGGCTTTCACGAGCAACGCGTCGGTGTGGCCGTGGTAGCAGCCCTCGAACTTGATGAACTTGGCGCGGCCGGTGGCGCCGCGCGCCAGGCGGATGGCGCTCATGGTCGCCTCGGTGCCCGAGCTGACCAGGCGCACCTGGTCCATGCTGGGCACGAGCTTCAAGATCTCCTCGGCCAGCTCGATCTCCCGCTCCGTCGGCGCGCCGAAGGAGAAGCCTTCGGCTGCGGCCTTTGTGACCGCTTCGAGCACGGCCGGGTGGCCGTGGCCGAGGATCATCGGCCCCCAGGAGCCGATGTAGTCGACATAACGCTTGCCTTCGGCGTCATGGATGTAGGCGCCTTCGCCGCGCTGGATGAAGCGCGGCGTGCCGCCGACGGCGCGGAAAGCGCGCACCGGGGAATTCACGCCCCCGGGAATGACGCGCGCGGCGCGCTCGAAGAGCTCTGAATTGCTGGCCATGAGAGAGGAGTCAGGAGATCAATGCATGCGCCGCGGCGTCTTGGGCGGCTGTTCGGGTTCGGGTTCGGGCTCGAAGTCGGGCGGCTCGCCGCCTTCTTCGTCCGCCGCGGGCAGGGCCCAGAAGAAGCGGTCGGGGATGACGTTGCCCATACCGGGACGAAAGCCCGCGTCCAGCGACTGGTCCAGGAAGGACAAGGCTTCACTGACGGCCGAGTGCAGTTCCGCGCCCACCGACAGCAGCGCCGCGAGCGCCGCCGACAGCGTGTCGCCCGCGCCGACGAAGGCCGTCTCGAAGCGCTCGAACTTCTCCCCGGTGATGGGCCCCTGCGAGTTGGCCAGCACGTTGTCCACGAACTGGTTGGGCAGCTGGATGCCGGTCACCAGCACGTGCTGGGCGCCGGCCTGGGCGGCGGCGACGGCCAGCTCGCGGGCCGACGGCGCGCGCTCGTTGTCCCAATCGGGCAGCAGGAAGTCCGTCATGGTCTTGTGGTTGCCCACCAGCACGGCGGTCTGCGGCAGCACCAGCTCGCGAAGCGCGTCCAGGTACTGCTGCTGGTCGTCCTCGTCGATCCAGGCGACGGAGGGCAGATAGGTCACCAGCGGCACGTCGGGGTAGTCGCTCAGCACCTCGGCCACGGCGCTGACGGCCTCGGCATTGCCCAGGAAGCCGACTTTCCAGGCCGTGATGGGCACGTCTTCCAGGATGTGGCGGGCCTGCTCGGCGACGGTGTCGGCGTCGAGGTTCTCGTGCTCGAAGGTCTCGGCCGTGTCGCGCAGCACGATGGCGGTGACGACGGGCAGGCAGTGCGCGCCCATGGCCGCAATCGTGGCTACATCGCCGGCCAGGCCGCCTGCGCCGGAGGCGTCGCTGGCATTGAAGCTCAGCACGCAAGCTGGCGGCGGGCTTTCCTGTTCGTCTTGGGCATCTTCGGCCGCGGGGTCGGTGGGGAGGGGTGTTGGGCTCATGGGGAAGTCATGGCGGTCGCGGCCAAATAGCAGCCGCAAAGCGTGGAGTCTGCCGCTAAAAGGGCGCTTCTGAGGCCCGGGGCACAGGCGTTTGCCCTCAGCATTGCGCTTTCGAGCCCTGGCTAGAATGATTCGATTGTAGTGAGCAAACTCTAAGCACCGTGAGCGAACCCAGTACCTGGATGTGCCTGATCTGTGGATGGATCTATGACGAAGCAGCGGGCGATCCGGAGCACGGCATCGCGCCGGGCACCGCCTGGGCCGATGTGGACATGAACTGGACCTGCCCCGACTGCGGCGCGCGCAAAGAGGATTTTGAGATGGTGCGCATCTGACTCGGCCTCACATGCCTCACAGGGGGGCGAAAGGGCCGGGCCCCGAGCTGAAGTTCCGAGGAGACGACGTTTGAACGAGCAAGTTTCCGGTGCAGGACCCACCCGCATCCTGGTCATCGACGACAGCAACACCATCCGCCGCAGCGCGGAGATCTTCCTGAAGCAGGGCGGCCACGAGGTGGCCCTGGCCGAGGACGGCTTCGATGCGTTGGCGAAGCTGGGCGACTTTCATCCCGATCTCGTGTTCTGCGACATCCTGATGCCTCGCCTGGACGGTTATCAGACCTGCGCCATCATCAAGCGCAACCCGCAGTTCTCGGGAGTGCCGGTGATCATGCTGTCGTCAAAAGACGGCCTCTTCGACAAGGCCCGCGGGCGCATGGTGGGCTCGCAGGACTATCTGACCAAGCCTTTCACCAAGGACCAGCTGCTTCAGGCGGTGCTCCAGCACCGTCGGCAAGAAGCGCGTACGTAAAGAGAACTGCCATGAGCATTCACAACATCCTGCTGGTTGACGATTCCAAGACCGAACTGCATGCCTTATCGGAAATGCTGGGCAAGCGCGGCTTCACTGTCCGCACGGCCGAGAACGCCGAAGAGGCCATGAAGCGCCTGGCCGAGGCCAAGCCCGACCTGATCCTGATGGACGTCGTCATGCCCGGCCAGAACGGCTTCCAGCTGACGCGTGCAATCACCCGCGACGAGCGCTACATCGGCATCCCCATCATCATGTGCACGAGCAAGGGCCAGGAGACGGACAAGGTCTGGGGCATGCGCCAGGGCGCCAGCGACTACGTCGTCAAACCCGTCAAGGCCGAAGAGCTGCTGGCCAAGATCAAAGCCCTGGGCTGAAATGATGACGCCCCCACGTTCACTTCGTTCACTGCCCCCCGCGGGGGCGCTTCATCGCCTTCGGGCGGCCGGGCAGCGCTGAGCATGGCAAACAAGACGGCACTCCGCGAACTCCAGCAGCGCCTGGCCGAGCGCATGGCGGCCGCGCGTGAGCAGACGCTCGTGGCGAACTGGCTGGCCGTGGAATGTGCCGGCGTCGGCCTGTTGTTCTCGCTGAAGCAGGCCAGCGAAATCTTCGCGCCCGTGCCCATCAAGCCCGTGCCGTATGCCAAGCCATGGCTGGCGGGCGTGGCCAACCTGCGCGGCGGCCTGTTCACCGTGGTCGACCTGGCCGTCTACCTGGGCTTGCGCGATCCCGCGCCTGGCCGCGCCGTGGCGGTGCAAAGCCGCCTGGTATCGCTGGGTAGCGACCTGAACCTGAACTGCGCGTTGCTCGTCGACCGGCTGGCCGGCCTGCGCAGCGACGAGCAATTGCCGCTGGCCGAGCAGCAGCCCGCCGGGCCGCTGCCCCGTTTTGCTGGCGCCCTGCGCCGCGACGAAGCCGGGCGCAACTGGCAAGAAATCAATCTCGAAGCGTTGTCGCGGCAGGAGAATTTCCTGCACATCGTCGCGTGATGCGCGCATCTGTTTCCAAGCTTCAAGCCGCGCGCGAGTGCGGCACCACAAACACTGAAGGACGAGGGTGAGATGAGCCTGCTGGACAAAATCAGGGGAAAGTCCGAAGCCGATGATCTGCCGCTGGCGCCGCCGGAAGGCGTCGACACGACCATCGATTCGCGCAGCAACGTCGGCTTCGACGCCACCCGCAACGCCGACTCCACCCTGGCCGGCGTCGAGATTCCCGCGCGCACCGAGGTGTATCCACGCACCGAGGCGCCGTCCATCATTTCGCAGGCGGTGCCCACCGAACCGGGCCCGAACAGCGAGTTCGCGCCCAGCAGCACGATGAGCTTCGCGCCCACCACGCAGGCCGCCGACCCGACCATGCTGCCGCCCAAGGCGGCCACCGGTGCCGAGAAGCTGACCGACCTGTTCGGCCGCCACCGCCAGCGTGCACTGACCGGCCTCGTCGTCCTCGGCCTCGTCGGCACGGCCGTGTCGGTCAGCCTGGTGCTGGCCAGTTCCAGCCGCAGTGCGGCCCAGGTGCGTGCCACCGGCCAGGCGCTGATGCATTCACAGCGCATGGCCAAGTCCGTGTCCGCGGCCCTCGTCGGCAATCCAGCCGCGTTCGCGGAGCTGCGCGAGTCGGTCAGCACGCTGAGCGGCGTCGTCAACAACCTGCGCACCGGCGAAGGCGACCTGGCGATCGCGCCGGCCGCCGTGCAGCCGACGCTGGACATGGTCAAGCCGCTGGTCGAACGTGCCGAGAAGAACGGCAAGGTCGTGCAGTCCCAGGAAAAGATCCTGACCCAGGTCGGCCAGGCGCTGCGCGCCATCAACCGGCAGTCCAGCGACCTGCTGGAAAGCGCCGAGGCCGTGTCATCTCAAGCCCTGCAGATCGGCTCGTCGGCGGGTGAAGTCTCTGCCGTCGGCCAGCTCGTCATGCTGACCCAGCGTATCGGCAAGAGCGCCAACGAATTCCTGACCCAGGAAGGCGTCAGCCCCGAGGCGGTGTTCCTGCTGGGCAAGGACTTGAACTCCTTCAAGCTCATCACCGAAGCGCTCATCAGCGGCAGCCCCGAGCTGCGCCTGAACGCGGCACGCGACCCGCAACTGAAGGAACGCCTGCAGACCCTGCTCAAGCAGTACGAGCAGACCCGCACGCAAGCCTCTGCGATTCTGGGCAACCTGCAGGGCCTGGTGTCGGCACGTGAAGCTCAGACGGCCATCCTGAACGACTCCGAGCCGCTGCGTAAGGGCCTGGAGCAGGCCGCCGGCGAGCTGGAAAAGTCCGGCGGCGCGGGCTGGGGCCTGATCGCCTTCATGGTGCTGTCCCTGATTGCCCTGGTGGCTGGTGCCTTCGGTTTCCTGCGCCTGTTCGTGGCCGACCAGTCCGAGCGCGCCGCGCTCGCCGAAGCCTCACGCCGCGAAGCCGAGGCCCAGGAGCAAGAGGCCAAGCGCGTCAACGACGCCAACCAGGCCGCCATTTTGCGGTTGATGAACGAACTGGCCAGCGTCGCTGAAGGCGACCTGACGCAACAAGCGACGGTGACAGAAGACATCACCGGCGCCATCGCCGACTCCGTGAACTACACGGTGGAAGAGCTGCGCAACCTGGTCGGCCAGGTGCAGGCAACGGCAGCCCGCGTGACCGACACGACCGGCGCGGTGGACCAGACGTCCACCGACCTGCTGGCGGCCTCCAAGGAACAGCTGCACGAGATCCGCGCCACCGGCGAGGCCGTGCTCGGCATGGCGAGCCGAATCACCGACGTGTCCGCGCAGGCGCAGACAACGGCCGGTGTGGCGCGCCAGAGCCGTCAGGCTGCTGAGCAGGGTCTCTCGGCGATGCAGAACAACATCGCCGGTATGAACACCATCCGCGACTCCATCCAGGAGACCTCCAAGCGCATCAAGCGCCTGGGCGAGTCGTCTCAGGAAATCGGCGAGATCACGGAGCTGATCTCGGACATCACGGAACAGACGAACGTGCTGGCCTTGAACGCCGCCATTCAGGCCGCGTCCGCCGGCGAAGCCGGTCGCGGCTTCTCGGTGGTTGCGGAAGAAGTGCAGCGCCTGGCGGAACGCTCCGGCGACGCGACGCGGCGAATCGCTGCGCTGGTCAAGACCATTCAGACCGACACCCACGATGCGGTGGCCGCCATGGAGCGTTCGACGCGCGGGGTGGTGGAAGGTACGCAGCTGTCTGACGCGGCCGGCAAGGCGCTGGAAGACATCGACAGCG
This sequence comes from Roseateles sp. P5_E1, assembly GCF_054049335.1. Taxonomy (NCBI): domain Bacteria; kingdom Pseudomonadati; phylum Pseudomonadota; class Betaproteobacteria; order Burkholderiales; family Sphaerotilaceae; genus Roseateles; species Roseateles sp. P5_E1. The sequence goes on along the minus strand of NZ_JBFUMN010000023.1, from coordinate 64,774 downwards.
TGTCCCGCCAGCTGGACAACCTGATCGGGCAGATCTCGACCCAGGCCCAGCAGGAAGCCGAGCATGCCAACGAGGTGGCCTCCAACATCCAGCACATCTTCGCGGTGACCGAGCAGACCTCCGAGGGCACGCGCTCCACCGCCCAGATGGTGCACGAGCTGTCGCGCTCTGCCGAGGCGCTGCGCACGTCCGTGTCCCGATTCAAGGTCGCCTGACCGGCCCCGCCCTACCGCATCGAGCGAGAAAGCCCACGCATGGACAGCTCCCTGCGAGACTCCGAACTCCCGGCCGACCTCAGCCCACTGGCCTGGGTGCAGGAGGAGTTGCGCCGCTCCCTGGAGTCGGTGCACAAGACCCTGCGCCGCCTCGTGCGCGACAGCGGCGACAACCGCCTCTCCGCCTTTGGCGGTGATGCCCAGCCCAGCGCGCCGCTGCAGCAGGCGGCCGCGCAGTTGCACCAGGTCAGCGGCGTGCTGTCGCTGGTCGGCCTGCCGGCCGGCGCCAGCGTGCTGCGCGCCGCCGAAGTGGCCGTCGCGCGTCTGGCCGAGCGGCCGCTAGAGGTCGAAGCCAGCACCGTCGACACCATCGAACGCGCCGACTTTGCCCTGCTGGCCTATGTCGCCCGCCTGCTGGCTGGCAACAAGACTTCGTCGCTGGCCCTCTATCCGGGCTATCGCGCGCTGCAGCAGCTCAACGGTGCCGATCGCATCCACCCGGCCGACCTCTGGCAGTACGACTGGTCCTGGCGCAGCATTGCGCCCGAAGCCGGTGTGTCGCCGCGTTCGCCCGAGGCCGTGCGCGCGCCTTTTGAAGCCGCGCTGCTGCGCCATATGCGCGAGCCCAGCTCGACGCATGCGGCCAATCTTTCCGGCCTGTGCGCTGGTCTGGCAGCCGCCTTGCCCGCTGGCACGACGCGCACGCTGTGGCAACTCGCCGCCGCCGTCTTCGAAGGCCAGGCGCTCAAGCTGATTCCCAGCGACGGCTATGCCAAACGCCTGGGCTCCAAGCTGCTGCATGAACTGCGCCTCGTTGGCCACGGCGATCAGATGGACCCGGCGCGCGAACGCCTGGCCCAGGACCTGCTGTTCTTCTGTGCCCAGTGCCGCGTCAACCAAGGCGCCGGCCCGCGCCTGACAGCGGTGCATGAAACCTACCGCCTCACTGATGAGCATGCCGGCGACTACGAGGACGCCGGCCTCGGCCGCATCGATCCGGCCTGGGTCGCGCAAGCCAAGCGCCGCGTGATTTCAGCCAAGGAAAGCTGGTCCAGCGCCGCCGAAGGCGACCAGCACCGCCTGGCCGGCCTGGACGAGCAGTTCGCCGGTCTGGCCGATTCGCTGACCCGCCTCTTCCCCAGCGGTGAAGTGCTGGCTCAGACACTGCAGCGCGCCGTCGTCGCGACGCTGCGCTCGCGCAGCACGCCGCCACCCGCGCTGGCCATGGAAATCGCCACCAGCCTGCTCTATGTCGAAGCCGCGCTGGAAGACGCCGCCTTCGACCAGCCCGAGCAGGCCGATCGCGTGCGTCGCCTGGCGCGCCGCGTCGAGGCCGTGGCCCATGGCCAGACGCCCGAGCCGCTGGAAGACTGGATGGAGGACCTGTACCGCCGGGTCTCCGACCGCCAGACCCTGGGCAGCGTCGTGCACGAGCTGCGTGCCAGCCTGTCGGAAGTCGAGAAGCAGTGCGACGAATACTTCCGCGACCCGGCCCGGCGTGAGCTGCTGATCCCCGTGCCCGGCCAGTTGCAGGCGATGCGCGGCGTGCTCAGCGTGCTGGGCCTGGACCAGGCGGCGCAGGCCACCGTTCGCATGCGCGACGAGGTCGACGGCCTGGCCAACACCGAGATCGATTTCGAGCGCGCCAGCGCCCGTGGCGTGTTTGAGCGCCTGGCCAACAACCTCGGCGCCCTGGGTTTCCTGATCGACATGCTCAGCGTCCAGCCTCAGCTGGCCAAGCGCATGTTCCAGTTCGACGACGCCAGCGGCCGCCTGGACGCCGTCATGGGCCGCCGCGAAGGCGCCGTCGAGCTGCCGAGTTTCGAGGCCAGCGGCTTCCACGTCGACCTGGTCGACGAATCGGCCCAGATTGCCGCTCCCGCCGCCTACGACGCCACCCAGCCCTTGCGCATCGACCTGGGGACGCTGGACCTGCCCGACCTCAGCCTGCCCGACGTCGACCTGTCGCAGCCGGCCGCTCCCGCACCCGTTCCCGTGGTTGCTCCCCCGCCGCCCGCGCCCAGCGTCGCGGATGACCCCGAGATGCGCGAGATCTTCCTCGAGGAAGCCGACGAGGTCATCGGCAACGCCCGGGCCGCGCTGGAAGAGCTGCGCCAGGCCCCCGCCGACCACGGCCAGCTCACCATCGTGCGTCGCGCCTTCCACACCCTCAAGGGCAGCGCCCGCATGGTCGGCCTGGACCCCTTCGGTGAAGGTGCCTGGGCCTGCGAACAGCTCTACAACGCCCGCCTCGCCGAAGCCACCCCCCAGGCCGACGCCGCCTTGCTGGGCTTCACCACCGAGGCGCTGGACTACTTTGCCCACTGGCGCAACCAGATTGCTGGCACGGAACCGGGCCACAGCTTGCCCGACCCGGTGCGCCGCAGTGCCGATTCGTTGCGCCTGCATGGCCAGCCCCTGCCTATTGCCGTTTCGGCTGCTCCGTCCGCCGAAGCCATCGAAGCGGTAGAAGCCCAGGGCCTCGACCTGCCGCTGGACGCCGCGACACCGGCCGAAGCCGCCGAGCGCGGCGCCGAGGCCATGGCCGAGCCGGCCGCAGAACCCATCGTCGCCGCACTGCCGGCGGAGATGGAGGAGACGCCGCCGCTGGTGCCCGACTTCGTTCTCGAGCTTGGCGCACCGGCCAACGAGGCCCCCATCGAGGCTGACCTCGACCTCGCCCTGCCCGAGGTCACGCTGGATCTCGACCCGACCGAACTACCCGCCGAGCTGGTCAGCGAGTTCGACGCCCACGCACCGACCGAACCCCTGCCGCTGCCACCCACGCCTGATGAAGAGCCGACCTTGGCCAACTTCGGCGTCGTGCTGGATCTGGACGAGCCTGAGCCTGTCATTGCCGCCGAACCCCTGGCCGAGCCCCCGGTCCGGCCGGAGGAGTCCACGCTGGCCCTGCACAAGCTGCTCGAGGAGGACGAGGAGCCGGCCGCGCCGGTTCTCACGCTGGTCAGCCCTGCCGAGCCGGAGCTGGAACCTGAACCCGAGTCGGCCGACCCCGACGAAGGCTTCAAGGTCATCGGCTCGCTGCGCATCAGCATCGCGCTGTTCAACATCTTCCTGAACGAGGCCGACGAGCTGTCGCGCAAGCTGTCCATCGGCCTGGCCGAGTGGGCCGTCGAGCTCAGCCACCCGGTGCCGCAGAGCTGCGAAGTGCAGGCTCACGCCCTGGCCGGCAATGCGGCCACGGTGGGCTACGAGGATCTCTCCATCCTGGCCCGGGAACTCGAGCACACCCTGGGTCGCGCCCATCGCGCCGTGCGCTACGAGCAGGCCGACGCCGAACTGTTCGTGCGCGCCGCCGACGACATCCGCCGCCTGCTGCACCAGTTCGCAGCCGGTTTCCTGAAGCCCAACGATCCCGAGGTCGTCGCGCAGCTGCATGCCTACGAGCCGCAGGAAGAGTCCTTCACGGCATCCGCGCCCCTGGACGCGCTGCCTGTGCCAGCCCTGCACGACACCCTCGCCGGCGACCTGGATGACCAGGTCACCGTGGCTGCTGATCTGCCGGAGTCCGTCGTTGATCTCGCCGATCTTGTCGACCTGGCCGAACCCCTCGTCGAGCCCGTTGCCGAGCCGGCCACAGAGACGGTTGCCGAGGCTGTGCCGCAAACCGAGCCTGCCCCGCTGCTGGCGGCCGACGACGAGCCCGAGCCGGGCCTGCCCGACCACATCGAGCCCGACCTCTATCCCATCTTCGAGGAGGAAGGGCGCGACCTGCTGGAACAACTGCACGGTGCGCTGCGCGACTGGTTGGCCCATCCGGGCGAGCTGGGCCGCTCCGACGCCTGCATGCGTGCCCTGCACACCTTCAAGGGCGGCGCCCGCCTGGCCGGCGCCATGCGCCTGGGCGAGCAGGCCCACAACCTCGAATCCGCCATCGAGAACCTGCTGAGAGCCGGCAGCGCCAACCACGGCCAGGTCCAGGCGCTGCAGCATGAGGGTGATGCCCTCGAGCACGCCTTCGAGGAACTCGGTCGCCGGCTCGCATCTGCCGCCGTGCCGGCCGCGCCGGCCATCGTCGCCCCGCCACCGCCGGCACCCGCTGCCAAGCCGCCGGTCGTTGTCGAGGCGGCTGCGCCGGCGCCTGAACCCGAGCGCCTGCTGGCCGAGATTGCCCAAGCCGATGTGCGGCCGGTCGCATCCACCTTCGTCGAGAAGCCCGCCGAACCAGCGCGCGAGATCGACTGGAGCCGCTTCACCGACACCGCCGAGGTCGCTGCCGGCAGCGACAACCTCGCCATCGGCCAGGCCTTGGTGCGTGTGCGCGGCAGCCTGCTGGAGCGCATGGCCACACAGGCCGGCGAGGTCAGCATCCGCCGTGCGCGGATGGAGTCCGAGCTGGTCCAGATGAAGGGCGCACTGCTTGACCTGGACGACAACCTGGAGCGCCTGCGCGCCCAGCTGCGCGAGCTGGATCTGCAGGCCGAGGCCCAGATGCACGCCCAGCAAGAGGCGGCGCAGCAGGGCGGCCGCGAGTTCGACCCGCTGGAGTTCGACCGCTACACGCGCTTCCAGGAACTGACCCGCATGCTGACCGAGTCGGTCGGTGACGTGGCCACGCTGCAGCGCACACTGGGCCGCAACGTCCAGACCGGCGAAGACGAGCTGGCCGCGCAGTCCCGGCTGACGCGCGAGCTGCAGGACGACCTGCTGCGCACCCGCCTCGTCGACTTCGACAGCATCGGCGAGCGCATGCACCGCGTCGTGCGGCAGGCTGCCCGCGATGCCGGCAAGCAGGTCAAGCTGGAGATCACCGGCGGCCAGACCGAACTGGACCGCTCGGTGCTGGAACGTACCGCTGGGGCCTTCGAGCATCTGCTGCGCAACAGCGTCGCTCACGGCATCGAGTCGCCCGAGGTGCGCACGGCTTCGGCCAAGGACCCGGTCGGCACGTTGCGCATCGAGGTCAGCCAGCACGGCAACGAAGTGCTGCTGAATTTCTCCGACAACGGCGCCGGCCTCAACCTCGGACGCATCCGCGAGCGCGGCCTGCAGCTCGGGTTGATCTCGCCCGACGCCGAGCCTGACGACGCGCAGCTCAAGCGCCTGATCTTCGCGCCGGGCTTCTCCACGGCCAGCCAGGTCACCGAGCTGAGCGGCCGCGGCATCGGCATGGACGTCGTGCGTGCCGAGGTCGGCACGCTGGGTGGCACCATCGAAACCACGTCGACCACCGGCCAGGGCACCAGCTTCCTGCTGCGCCTGCCGCTCACCACGGCGCTGACGCAGGTCGTGCTGCTGAAGAGCTCCGACCAGGTCATCGCCGTCCCCGCGGCGCTGATGCAGTCAGTGCAGCGCGTGCCCGTCGATGCAGTCGAGGCGGCCTATGCCACCGGCAAGCTGCAGCATGGCGGTGTCGAGATGCCCTTCTACTGGCTGGGCGGCCTGCTCGGCCACGCGGGCCGTGGCCATGTCCATGGTCGCCACACCCATGTGGTGCTGGTGCGCAGCGCCCAGGGCGCGCTGGCCCTGCACGTGGATGAGGTCGTCGGCAACCAGGAAGTCGTCGTCAAGAACCTCGGCGCCCAGCTCAACCGCGTACCGGGCCTGGCGGGCATCAGCCTGCTGGCTTCGGGCGAAGTGGCGCTGATCTACAACGTCGTGGCACTCGCCGACTGGTACGGCCTCGACGCCCAGGCCCGGCTGGCGGCGGCCCATGCAATGTCGCTGGGCGAAACGCCGCAGCAGGCCGCACCGGTCGTCGAGACGGTGACGCAGGCGCCGCTCGTCCTCGTCGTCGATGACTCGCTGACTGTGCGTCGCGTGACCCAGCGCTTCCTGGAGCGCGTCGGCCTGCGCGTCATGCTGGCCAAGGACGGCCTGGATGCGATGGAGAAGCTGTCGGGTGACGAGTTGCCTTCGGTGGTACTGTCCGACATCGAAATGCCCCGTATGGACGGTTTCGACCTGGTGCGCAATATGCGCGCCGACTCGCGGCTGGCTGCCCTGCCCGTCATCATGATCACCTCGCGCATTGCCCAGAAGCACCGCGACTACGCGGCTCAGCTGGGTGTCGACCACTACCTGGGCAAGCCCTACGATGAGGAGTATCTGCTCGGGTTGATCCAGCAGTTCACCCAGCAGGCCGTGGCGGCCTGAGCCCCCCATGTCCCAGGTTGTCGACCATCTTGCTGAACTGACCGGTTTTCGTGACCGGGATGTCATGGACGTCACCCTGGTCATGGCTTTGCGTGACCTGCTGGAGCCCGAGTCCGTCGCGATCTACCGCAGCGTCGGCGAGCCGGGCGACGAACGTTGGCTGACCCGTGCCCATCTGCGCGCGGGTGATGCGGTCGCGTCGGCCGACCCGCTGTGGGCCAAGCCTGGTGCGCTGCCGAAGGCGACCGACCATCCGCTGCGCCTGGAAGCCATGCGCAGCCGCAGCGTCACCCAGGTGGCCCAGGGCGGCCAGTGGCTGTATCTGTTCCCGATCGCCACCGACCGCGACGTCATCGGCGTCATCGAGATCCTGTCCACGCGGCGCCTGGGCACGGGCGCGCAGCGCATGGTCAGCAGCGTGCTGCGGATCTATCACAACTTCCAGGGCCTGCTCGACTACTCCGAGCGTGACACGCTGACGGGGTTGCTGAACCGCAAGACCTTCGACGAGAGCTTCCTGAAGGTGCTGTCGGACATCCCGACGCGTGCCGACGTGACGCACGAGGCCGAGGACCGCCGCCACGAGACGGCCATCCAACACTATGTGCTCGGCGTGATCGACATTGATCACTTCAAGACCGTCAATGACCGCTTCGGGCACCTGATCGGCGACGAAGTGCTGTTGTTGCTGTCGCGCCTGATGCGCGGCTCTTTCCGCTTTCACGACATGCTCTATCGCTTCGGCGGCGAGGAGTTCGTCGTGCTGATGCGCTGCGATGAAGAGATCCACGCGGGCGAGGCCTTCGAGCGCCTGCGCCTGAACACCGAACGCTACGCCTTCCCGCAGGTGGGCCGCATCACCGTCAGCATCGGCTTCACCGAGGTGCGCCCTGGCGACGGGCCGGCCGATGCGTTCGAGCGCGCCGACAAGGCGGTCTATCACGCCAAGGGCCATGGTCGCAACCAGGTCCACAACTACGCGGCCCTGGTGGCCAGCGGCGTGATCCAGGAATCGGCACAGCTCAGCGACGTCGAGCTGTTCTGAAGCCGCCGCGCTGAAGCATTCGTCACCCGCGCAAGACCGCAGGTTGACCTTTTCGCTCCCCGTTCATCGCCTGACGACGGCGTAGCGGGCCAGCGTGCGCTCCCGTGCGATGGCGTGGTCGACGATGGGGCGCGGGTAGACGCTGCCCTGCATCTGCAGCGGCGCGCGCGCCCAGGGCTCGTGGATGGTCTTGGCCGGCAGCTCCGCCAGTTCGGGGCAGTAGCGGCGGATGAAGCGGCCCTGCGCGTCGAACTTCTCGCTCTGGCTCACCGGGTTGAAGATGCGGAAATAGGGCTGGGCGTCGCAGCCGCTGCTGCTGGCCCATTGCCAGCCACCGTTGTTGGCCGCGAGGTCGAAGTCCAGCAGCTGCTGCGCGAAATAAGCCTCGCCGCGTTGCCAGGCGATGCCGAGATCCTTGGTCAGGAAGCTGGCCGTCACCATGCGCAGGCGGTTGTGCATATAGCCCGTCTGGTTGAGCTGGCGCATGGCGGCGTCCACCAGCGGGTAGCCGGTGCGGCCCTCGCACCAGGCGGCGAACAGCGCGTCGGCTTCCGCGCCGGTCTCCCAGCGGATGGCGTCGTACTCGGGCTTGAAGGCCGTCGTCATCGCACGCGGGTGGTGGTGCATGACCTGGTAATAGAAGTCGCGCCAGATCAGCTCCGACAGCCAGATCTCGGCGCCGTGGTCGCCGCCTTGCATCAACTGGTGGGCGATGCGCGCGAGGCGCCGGATCGACACGGTGCCGAAGCGCAGATGCACGCTGAGATAGCTTGGGCCCTTGACCGCCGGGAAGTCGCGCTTGCTGTCGTACTGGTCGACGCGGTCCAGGAAGTCCTCCAGCAGCGCCTCGGCACCGCGGCTGCCCTGGCCGACATGCCCGGTCAGCCCGGCGGGCTTGAAGCCGATGTCTTCGAGCGTGGGAACGCCCTTGGCGAACTCGGTTCTCGCCAGTGCCCGCGCATGGCGCTCGACCGGATAGCTGCTCAGGTAGAACTCGTCCACCTTGCGCAGCCAGGCGTTCTTGTAGGGTGTGAACACGCTGTACGGCCCACCCGCGGCCGTCATGACCTCGCCGCGCTCGAAGATGACATGGTCCTTGAAGGTGCGCAGCTCGGCATTGAGGGGTTTCAGCAGGTCGGCCACCAGCGCGTCGCGCATCAGCGCCTGCGGTTCGTCGTCGTGGTTGGTGAACACGGCCTGCGCGCCCAGCTCGGCCACCAGGCGCGGGATCTCGTCCGCCGCAAAGCCATGCCGCACGATCAGCGCCCCGCCGAGCTTGCCCAGGTCCTCGTCCAGCACCTGCAGCGCGCCCAGGATGAACTCGACGCGTCGGTCCGCGCGTGGCAGGGCGTCGAGGATGTCGCGGTCCAAGACGAAAGCGCAGAAGACCTGTTTCGCGCTGCGCAGCGCGTGATACAGCGCGGCCTGGTCGTCCGCGCGCAGGTCGCGGCGAAACCAGACAAGAGCGCGGTCAAGGTGAGCAGGCATGGGCGCAGATTAAGGTCTTTGCGCGCCCGCCCAGGCTGGGCGACCTCGGCAAGCACCAGTCTCCCGGGCGATAAAGCGCTGAAGCGCAAAGCGGCCAGAATAAAATGCCGCCATGCCCGCCGACCGGATCGTCCTGACCAACCAATTCCTCATCGCCATGCCCGGCATGGCCGACGAGGCCTTCGCAGGCACCGTGGTCTACCTCTGCGAGCACAACGACAACGGCGCCCTGGGCCTCGTCATCAACAAACCCATCTCTCTGACGCTGGGCAATCTGTTCGAGAAGGTCGAGCTCAGCCCACCGGCCGAACCGCTGGCCGACAGCCCCGTCTTCTATGGCGGCCCGGTGCAGACCGACCGCGGTTTCGTGCTGCACGAGCCGCTGGACGAAGAGGGTGGCCACTACAACGCGACGCTGGCCGTGCCCGGCGGCCTGGAGATGACGACCAGCCGCGACGTGCTTGAAGCGCTATCCAACGGCGCCGGCCCCAGGAAGATCTTTGTCACGCTCGGCTACAGCGGTTGGGCCGCGGGCCAGCTCGAAGAGGAAATCGGCCGCAACGGCTGGCTGACGGTGGACGCGGCGCCCGAGATCATCTTCGACACGCCGGTGGAGCAGCGCTACGAGCGCGCACTGGCCCTGCTGGGCGTGGACCCACGCATGCTCAGCTCGGACGCGGGGCACGCATGATGGCGGCGTTGGCGCCGTCGCATCAGATCTTTCTTGCTTTTGACTTTGGCACCCGACGCATCGGCGTCGCCTCGGGCACACGCTTGCTCGGTTCGGCCGAGCCGCGTGCCACGGTCAGGAGTGGCGATTTCGACGCGATTGCCGCCCTCGTCAAGACCTGGCAGCCCGACGCCCTCGTCATCGGCGTGCCGCGCCACCCCGACGGCGCGCCCCACGAGATGACGGCCAAGGCACAGAATTTCGGTCGCCGGCTGGCCGGGCGCCATCACCTGCCGGTCTTCGAAGTGGACGAGCGCTACACCAGTGTCGAAGCCGAGGCTGAAGGCGCGCACGATGTGGACGCCGCAGCCGCCGCCCTCATCCTTGAACAATTTTTCCGGGAACATCCATGAGTGACCTCAAGCTGGACGCTGAAGGCCTTTACCTCGAGCTCAGGCGCGGCGTGCAGCGACTGCTGACCGCCGACACCGCCCTCGTGGGCATCTGGAGCGGCGGCGCCTGGCTGGCCGAGCGGCTGGCCGTTGACCTGGGCCTGGCCGACGCCGGCACCATCTCCAGCGTGCTGCACCGCGACGACTTCGGCTCACGCGGCCTGGCCAAGGCCGACCACACCTCGCTGCCCTTCGACGTCAATGGCCGCGACATCCTGCTCATCGACGACGTGCTCTACACCGGCCGCACGACGCGGGCCGTGCTCAACGAGCTGTTCGACTTCGGCCGCCCGGCCAGCGTGCAGCTGGCGGTGCTGGTGGACCGCGGCGGGCGGCAGCTGCCGATCGAGCCGGCGTTCTCTGCGGCCCGCGTCACGCTCGCCGCAGACCAGAGCCTGCGCCTCGCGCGCGCCGACGGGGGCCGATTTGCCTTTGAGGTGAAGTGATGCTTTCCAAACGCAACCCCCAGCTCAACAAGCACGGCGAGCTGATCCACCTGCTGTCCACCGAAGGCCTGCCGCGTGCGGTCATGGAACAGATCCTGGACACCGCGGGCAGCTTCCTCTCGGTCAACGACCGTGAGGTCAAGAAGGTGCCGCTGCTGCGCGGCAAGTCGGTGTTCAACCTGTTCTTCGAGAACAGCACCCGCACCCGCACCACCTTCGAGATCGCCGCCAAGCGCCTGTCGGCCGACGTCATCAACCTGGACATCGCGCGCAGCTCCACGGCCAAGGGCGAGACGCTGCTGGACACTGTGGCCAACCTCAGCGCCATGCACGCCGACATGTTCGTCGTGCGCCACAGCGAGAGCGGCGCGCCCCACCTGATTGCCCAGCATTGCGCGCCGCACGTGCACGTTGTCAACGCCGGCGACGGCCGCCACGCCCACCCGACTCAAGGGCTGCTGGACATGTACACGATCCGGCACTTCAAGAAAGACTTCCGCAACCTGACCGTATCCATAGTCGGCGACATCGTTCACTCGCGCGTCGCTCGCAGCGACATCCATGCGCTCAACATCCTGGGCGTGCCGGAGATCCGCGCGGTGGGCCCCAAGACCCTGGTCCCCGGCGACCTGCGCGACATGGGCGTGCGCGTCTGCCACGACATGGCCGAAGGTGTGAAGGACGCCGACGTCATCATCATGCTGCGCCTGCAAAACGAGCGCATGAACGGCGGCATGCTGCCCAGCAGCGGCGAGTTCTTCAAGCACTTTGGCCTGACGCCCGACAAGTTGCGCCTGGCCAAGCCCGACGCCATCGTCATGCACCCGGGGCCGATCAACCGCGGCGTCGAGATCGCGTCCGAAGTGGCCGACGGCAAGAGCAGCGTCATCCTGCCGCAGGTCACCTTCGGCATCGCGGTGCGCATGGCCGTCATGGCCATCCTGGCTGGCAACGAGGCATGAGCATGAAGATCCTGATCCAAGGCGGCCGCCTGATCGACCCGGCGTCCAATCTCGACCGCATTGGCGACGTCGCCATCGCGAACGGCCGCATCGTGCACCTGGGGGATGTGGGCGACTTCGTTGCCGACCGCACCGTGGACGCGAGCGGCCTCATCGTCGCGCCCGGCCTCGTCGACCTGTGCGCCCGACTGCGCGAGCCCGGGCACGAGCATGAAGGCCTGCTCGAAAGCGAACTCGCCGCAGCGGCCGCTGGTGGCGTGACCAGCCTGGTCTGCCCGCCCGACACCGACCCGGTGCTCGACGAGCCCGGTCTCGTCGAGATGCTGAAGTTCCGCGCCCGCAAGCTCAGTCGCTGCCGCCTGTTTCCGCTCGGCGCGCTGACGCGCCAGTTGAACGGCACGGCGCTGACCGAGATGGCCGAGCTGACCGAGGCTGGCTGCATCGGCTTCTCGCAGGCCGAGGTGCCGATCAAGGACACGCTGGTGCTGAGCCGGGCGCTTCAATACGCCGCCACCTATGGCTACACGGTCTGGCTGCGCCCGCAGGACGCGTATCTCGGCGGTGGCGTCGCGGCCAGCGGTTCGGTCGCGACGCGGCTGGGGCTGTCCGGCGTGCCCGTCAGCGCCGAGACAGTGGCGCTGCACACCATTTTTGAATTGGTACGCGCCACGGGCGCCCGGGTGCATGTGTGCCGCCTGTCCAGCGCCGCCGGCGTCGAACTGGTGCGCGCGGCCAAGCGCGAGGGCCTGCCCGTCACGGCGGACGTGTCCATCAATTCGCTGCACCTCAGTGACGTCGACATCGGCTACTTCGATTCGGCCATGCGCCTGACGCCGCCGCTGCGCCAGGGTCGTGATCGCGATGCGCTGCGCGCGGGCCTCGCCGATGGAACTATTGACGCGCTGGTGTCCGACCACATGCCCGTGACGATCGACGAGAAGGCTGTGCCCTTTGCCGAGGCCACGCCGGGCGCGACGGGCCTGGAGCTGCTGCTGAGCCTGGCGCTGCGCTGGGCCCAGGATTCCAAGCTGCCGCTGCAGCGCGCGCTGGCCGTCGTGACGGCCGAACCGGTGCGGGTGCTGGGCAGCGCACTCGGCTCTTTGTCCGCCAGCGCCGGTCGCCTGGTGGAAGGTGGCGTCGCCGATGTCTGCGTGTTCGACGCGGCGGCGAGCTGGTCCGTCACGCCCGACGCCCTGGCCAGCCAGGGCAAGCACACGCCGTTTGCCTTCGCCTCCAGCGGTTTCGAGCTGCCCGCGCGCGTGCGTTGCACCCTTGTCGCCGGCCACGTCGCCTACGAAGGATGACCGCCCCCACGCGCGCTTCGCACGCTGCCCCCCGAGGGGGTGCAGCCTCCCTAGGGGCGGCCCGGCGGGAGGCTGAATGAGATCCCTGATCGCCACCTGGCGCCTCACGCGCCTTGTGCCGCATGTGCTGCACGGCCTGTGGATCGTCAAGCGCCGCTTCGAGCTGCTGACGGCGTCCGAGCGGCATGGGCTGATCCAGTGGTGGTCGCTCAAGACGCTGCGCATCCTCGGCATCGCGCTGAAGTCCCAGGGCCAGGCCTTGCCGACGGGTCATCTCATGGTGGCCAACCACATCTCCTGGCTGGACATCGCCGGCGTCCACGCGGTGCTGCCGCAGGCGCGCTTCGTGTCCAAGGCGGACGTGAGGCACTGGCCGGTGGTCGGCGCCCTCGTCGAAGGCGCCGGCACGCTCTTCATCGAGCGCGCCAGCAAGCGCGATGCGCTGCGTGTCGTGCACCAGACGGCCGCAGCCCTGCAGGCGGGCGACTGTGTCGCCGTCTTCCCGGAAGGCACCACGGGCGCCGGGCCCGAGATGCTGCCCTTCCACGCCAACCTGCTGCAGGCGGCGGTGTCGGTCGATGCCCCGGTGCTGCCCGTCGTGCTGCGGTGGCACGAGCCCGGCGAGCGCTTCAGCTCGTCGGCGCGCTTCATTGGCGACACGACGTTGGTTGAGAGCCTGTGGCGCATTGCTTCGGCCAAGGGGCTGGGCATTGATGTGCAGATCCTGCCCAGCGTGATGACGACCGGCCAGGACCGTCGCGCCCTTGGTGCGATGCTGCGCGGCGTGATCAGCGCGAAGCTGGGCTGAGCCAGGCCAGGCCGGCCGGCGTATTGCCACGGGGCCGGTATTCCAGGCCGACAACGCCTTGCCAGCCACGCGCGTCCAGCAAGGCCAGCTCCGCCGCGAATTCACCGGCCTCGGGCTCATGCCGCCCGGCAACGCCGGCGACCTGCACATGGCCCAGCACGCCGAGGTCCAGCGCGCGCGCCAGATGTGTCAGTGATTCACCTTCAGCGACGCGGCAATGGTAGAGGTCGAGTTGCAGTTGCACGCGGGGCGTGTCCAGCGCCGCCAGCAGCTCCAGCGCCTGGGCCTGGCGATGCAGGAAATAGCCGGGCATGTCGCGGCGGTTGATGGGCTCGACGACCAAGGGCAGGGGCGACTGCTCGGCGGCCCAGCCGAGGTTGGCCAGCCAGGTCGAGCGGTGCTCGGGCGTGTCCTCGGCCAAGCCTGACAGCAGATGCACGCGGGCCGCGCCAAGGCGGTCGGCCAAGTCCAGGCCGCGCAGCGTCGCGTCGCGAAACTCGGCCACGCGGCCGGGCAGGGCGGTGAAGCCGCGCTCGCCGACGGCCCAGTCGCCGGCAGGGGCGTTGATGAGGACGACCTTCAGCCCCGCCAGCGCGGCCGTCAGCGGTGGGCGGTCATGCAGATGCGGCTGCTGCAGCTCGACGGCGGCAAAGCCGTCGGCCCGCGCCACCGCCGGCCGGTCGAGATAGGCGTGCTCGGTGTAGAGCCAATCGAGATTGGCTGCGAAGCGTGGCGGGATCACTGCGACTCCGCTACCAGGGCGGCGTCATGGCTGGCGATCACTTTGGCTGAGGAGGGCAGGGTGATCTCGGGCATGGAGAACGGGCCTGCGCAGGGAGAATCCCGCGTCACTTGTAAAGAATTGCTGATGATAGAAGCCCGACCGTTGATCGTCCGTCTGCGCAACTTCGTTGGCGACACGGTTTTGAGCATTCCGGCGCTGCGGCTGCTGCAAAGCCACGGCTATCGCCTTGAACTGGTCGGCAAGAGCTGGGCACGCGGGTTGTTGGAGACGGAAGGCTGGCGCGTCCATGTGCGGCCCGAGAGGCTCGGCGAGCGCGTGGCGCAGTTGCGCGCGCTGCGGCGGCAGCTGCGTGCGCAAGACCCCGGATTCGACCGGCGCTCCAATACGCTGCTCTTTCCCTACGCGTTTTCAGCGGCGCTGGACGCGCGACTGGCCGGCCTGCGCGCCGAGGGCCATGCGGTGGAGGGGCGCACCTGGCTGATGCGCCGTGGTCACCCGCGGCGCCCGGGGCGGCACACGCTGGTCGAATACTGGGAACTGGCCTGCGACTTCCTCGGCATCGACGAGCCGCCTCCGCCGGTCATCGGCCTGCAGGTCAGCGAGGCCCAGCGGGAGCGGGCCGCGGCTCTGCTGGCGGGGCAAGGCATCGCCCCGGGGCGCTACGTGATGATCTGCCCGTTCGCCAACGGGAAAACCGAGTTCCTGGACCGCACCTGGCCGGCCTTCCCGGAATTCGTGCGCCGCCTGGATGCGGCGGGGCGCCGCATCGTGATGGTGCCGGGACCGACCGAGCTGGAGGGTGCCCGCCAGCTCTACCCTGACGTGGTGCGGTTCGAAGGCGTGGGCCTGGGCATCTACGCCGCGTTGCTGCAGATGGCCGGCATCGTCGTCTCCAACGACACCGGGCCGGGCCACATCGCCGCCGGCGTCGGCGCACGGCTGCTCACCCCCTGGGGGCCGGCCGATCCCGCGGTCTGGGCGCCGTGGGGGCCGACGGTCAAGCTGCTTCAGTACTGGCCCGGCTGGGCCAGCGTGGAGGAGGTGCTGGCCGAGGTGGATCAGGCCTTGCCCTGATTGGCCACGGCGGCAGCCGCCTTGGCGGCGGCTTCGGCGTCGCCCAGGTAGTAGCTCTTGATCGGCTTCAGGTTCTCGTCCAGCTCATAGACCAGCGGGATGCCGTTGGGGATGTTGACGCCAACGATGGCGTCGTCGGCGATGTTGTCGAGGTACTTCACCAACGCGCGGATGCTGTTGCCATGGGCGGCGATGAGCACGCGCTGGCCGCCCTTGATGGCGGGCGCGACGGTCTCGTTCCAGAACGGCAGCACGCGGGCGACCGTGTCCTTCAGGCATTCCGTCAGCGGAATGTCCTCGGCGTCCAGGCCGCGGTAGCGAGGGTCGCTGCGTTCGCTGCGTGGGTCGGTCGCTTCCAGCGCCGGCGGCGGTGTGTCGTAGCTGCGGCGCCAGATCAGCACCTGCTCGTCGCCGTACTGCTTGGCCATGTCGGCCTTGTTCAGGCCCTGCAGGCCGCCGTAATGGCGCTCGTTGAGGCGCCAGGCGTGGCGCACCGGCAGCCAGGTGCGGTCCATCTGGTCCAGGGCGTGCCACAGCGTCCACACGGCGCGCTTGAGCACCGAGGTGTAGGCGATGTCGAAGTCATAGCCCGCTTCCTTCAGCAGCCGGCCGGCCGTCTTGGCCTGCTCGACACCGGTGGGCGTCAGGTCCACGTCGGTCCAGCCGGTAAAGCGGTTTTCCAGGTTCCAGGTCGATTCGCCGTGGCGGATGAGGACGAGCTTGTACATGGGGCAAGGCGCGCTGAGGTGGTGGGAAGCGGCGGATTATCCGACCCAGCGATAATCGCCGGCTTCGTTGAATTACACGGGATGCTTGCTTGAACTTCCTGATCGAGAACTGGTTTCTGCTCGTCGCCGCACTTGTGTCCGGTGGCCTGTTGCTCTGGCCCATGCTGATGTCGGGTGCACAGGGCGGCGGCCTCGCCCCCGCCCAGGCGGTGCAACTGATCAACCGCGAGAAGGGCGTGCTGATCGATGTCAGCGAGCCCGAAGAGTTTGCCAAGGGCCATGCCGTCGGCGCGCGCAACATCCCCTTTGGCCAGATCGAGGGCCACAAGTCCTTGCCGTCCAACAAGGCCCTGCCGCTGGTGTTGGTGTGCCCGACCGGCGCACGCGCCGGCCGCGCCGCGGGCATGCTACGCAAGCTGGGCTATGACAAGGCCCAGGTGCTGGCCGGCGGCCTCAAGGCCTGGCGGGAGGCGAATTTGCCGGTGGAAAAAAGCGCGTGAGCGGTTTTTCGCCCAACCGACTTTTTCTGCCTTTCATTGGGCAGAAATCTGCGTAGGCAGATTTGCGGCTGAAGGAGATTGAGATGGCTGCCGTCAAGATGTACACCACCCTGGTCTGTCCGTTCTGCGTGCGCGCCAAGATGCTGCTCAAGCAACGCGGCGTCGAGCAGATCGACGAGATCCGCGTCGACCTCAACCCGGCCGAGCGCCAGGACATGATGGCCAGGACGGGCCGCCGCACCGTGCCGCAGATCTTCATCGGCGACACCCATGTCGGGGGGTGCGATGACCTCATCGCCCTCGACCAGAAGGGCGGCTTGCTGCCCTTGCTCCAAGCGGCCTGAAGGGTCGCTTTGGGCGTTCTTGCCTGATTTCAACACCGGGCAAGCCCGATCGGCTTGTCACGAGGCATCGCCCATAATCCAGTGACTGCCCGCAGCACGCCGCCTGCGGGCTTTTGTTTGACGCTTCGCTAGAAAGAATCCCATGGCCGACGAGATCCAAGCCGCCCCCGAAGGCACCCCCGTGTTCCAGATCCAGCGCATGTACCTGAAGGATCTGTCGCTGGAGCAGCCCAACGCGCCGCACATCCTGCTGGAGCAGCAGCAGCCCCAGGTCGACATCAACCTGACGCTGTCGGCCGAGAACGTCACCGACGGTATCTTCGAGGTCTGCGTGACGGCCACGGTCAACACCAAGGTCGGCGACAAGACGCTGTTCCTGGTCGAAGCCAAGCAGGCCGGCATCTTCGAGATCCGCAATGTGCCGCAGGACCAGCTCGAAGGCATCCTGGGCATCGTCTGCCCGCAGATGGTCTACCCCTATCTGCGCGCCATCGTGTCCGACGTCTGCACCCGCGCCGGCTTCCCGCCGGTGCTGCTGACGGAAGTGAACTTCCAGGCGATGTTCGAGGCCCAGCAGGCCCAGCGCGAAGCCCAGGGCGGCCAGGCCGTCAACTGAGCATCGAGGCTCGCCTCGTGATGACGCCCCGCTCCGTGCGGGGCGTTTTACTTGGGTGACACTTCTGCGCATGACGACGATGAAGATCAGCGTTCTCGGCGCCGGTGCCTGGGGCACGGCCCTGGCCATCCAGGCGGCCAACGCCGGCCATGATGTGAGCCTGTGGGGCCGTGACGCAACTGCCATCGGACAAATGCGGGCGAGCCGCCGCAACGCGGCCTATCTGCCCGACGGCGAACTGCCCGCCGCGCTCGGCCTGACCGGCGACCGCGCCGCAGCCATTGCGCACGCCGCCGACGGGCTGACCATCGTCGCGACGCCGATGTCCGGCCTGCGCGAAACCCTCGCCGCCCTGCCGCCAACGCAGCGCGTGCTGTGGCTGTGCAAGGGTTTCGAGGCAGTCACCGGGCGGCTCGGCCACGAGATCGCACGCGAGTTGCAGCCGGCCATGCGCGTCGGTGTGTTGTCCGGCCCCAGCTTTGCGCAGGAAGTGGCCGCTGGCCGGCCCACGGCCCTGGTCGCGGCGAGCGAGGACGCGGCGCTCGCACAGGCCGCCGTCGATGCTTTTCATGGTGACAGGCTGCGCGTCTACACGTCCAACGATCCGGTTGGCGTCGAAGTCGGCGGCGCAGTCAAGAACGTCATGGCCATAGCGGTGGGCGTCTGCGATGGCCTCTCCGGCGCCGCACCTGATGCGCCGGGGTTGAACGCCCGCGCCGCCGTCATCACGCGCGGCTTGGCCGAGATGCTGCGCCTGGGCCTGGCCCTGGGCGCCAAGGCCGAGACCTTCATGGGTCTGTCGGGTCTGGGCGACCTGGTGCTGACGGCGACGGGCGACCTGTCGCGCAATCGCCGCGTCGGCCTGATGCTGGCGCAGGGGCTCGCGTTGCGGGACATCCTGGCCAAACTCGGCCATGTGGCCGAAGGCGTCTACAGCGCGCCGACGGTGCTGGCGCGTGCGCGCGAGGCCGGCGTCGAGATGCCGATCACCGAGGCCATGGTGGCCTTGCTGGACGGGCGGCTGCGTGTCGGCGAGGCGGTCGAGCACCTGATGGGCCGCGAGGCCCGCGCCGAATAATTCAGGCGCCGCCTGCGTAGCCGTTCTGCCGCCAGGCTTCGAACACGGCGACCGCGACGCTGTTGCTCAGGTTGAGGCTGCGCTGGCCCTCGCGCATCGGCAGGCGCACACGCTGATCGAGCGGGAAGCTCTCACGCAGTTCGGGCGCCAGGCCGGCCGTCTCGCTGCCAAACACGAAGTAGTCGCCCGGCTGCCAGGCCACCTCGCCAAAGGACCGGCTGCCGCGCGTGGTGAAGGCGAACATGCGTGCGGCGTCGGGCGACTGGGCCGCCAGGAAGGCCGCCCAATCGGCATGGCGCTGCACGCGGGCGTACTCGTGATAGTCCAGGCCGGCGCGTTGTAGCAGCTTGTCTTCCATCGAGAAGCCCAAGGGCTCGATCAGGTGCAGGCTGCAGCCGGTGTTGGCTGCGAGCCGGATCACATTGCCCGTGTTGGGCGGAATCTCCGGCTGGACAAGGACGATATGGAACATGGACGCGAGTATCTTCGCCGGATCGCGGCGATCAACGTGTTGCATTCGGGCCGAGCGCCGGGCCGCTCCCAAGCCGGCCCGTCATGGCGATGTGCTTGCCGGTCGATCCGGCAAGCATCGCCGCCCCCTCGGGGGGCCGGCCAGGCTTGCCGGCGTCCAGCGCGGCAGGACTGGACGAGGGGCGTCATTCGCCCGGCTCCGGCGTGCGCGCAATGACCCAGGCCTGCACGCTCATCGCGCCGGCCTGCAGCAGCACATGGGCCAGCTCGAACAGCGTCGCGCCGCTGGTCATCACGTCGTCGAGCAGCGCGACGCAGGTGCCGCGCAACTGCGCCGCGCGCAGCGGCTCGACGGCGAAGACGCCGCGCACATTGGCTGCGCGCGCCTCCAGCTTCAGGCTGGCTTGGGCAGCGTTGTGGCGTACCCGCAGCAGCATCTCCGGCTCGCAGCGCAGGCCGCGCCGGCGCGCCAGCGCCTTGGCCAGCTCGTGTGCCTGGTTGTAGCCGCGCTCGCGCAGGCGGTCGTTCGACAGCGGCACGGGCAGCAGCCAGTCTGGCGCGTCGACCTCGGCCGCGGTCAGCGCCGTGTTCAGGCGCTCCAGCAGGCTCTCGCGCAGTTCCAGGGCCTGGTGGTATTTGAAGTGCTGCAGCAAGCCGTCCCAGGGGAAGCGGTAGTCCAGCGCAGCCACGGCGCGGTCCAGCGGTGGTGCCGCGTGCAGGCAGCGCCCGCATTGGGGGCGGGGCCTGCCGGTCAATTCGATGGGCAGCCTGGCCGCGCAGGTCCAGCAGCGCGGCTGCGGGCGTGCGTAGAGGGCCAGGCAGGCTTCGCAGATGGTCTGGTGGCTCCAGGCGCGGCAGACGGCGCACTGGCCGGCGCAGCGCAGCAGGACTTTCTCGATCAGAGCAGGCTTCGTTGCCGACAGGGAGCGCTCGGGCATCGGCTCAATATACTGACCGCTCCATGAGTGAACCGGCTTCGACCCCTACTTCAAACAAGGGGCCGCGGCCCCAGGACCTCGACGCCGCCGCCGTTCGCCACCAGGCGCGCCGCCTCGCGGCCGCTGCGCAGCCGCCGTGGTTGCACGACGAGGTCGCCGGGCGCATGGCCGAACGCCTGACCTATATCAAGCTGCAGCCGAACCGCGTGCTGGACGCATCGCCGGCCCTGGGCGCCAGTGGCGAGCTGCTGCGCCTGGCTTACCCGAGCGCGGAGTTGCTGTGGCATGAAGCCGACACGGCGCTGGCGGCTCGCGCGGCCGAGAAGCGCCAGCGCAACTGGTGGCAGAAGCTGCGTGGCGCCTCCTCCGGTCATGTCGATTCGCTGCCAGCGTTGCCCCAGGTCGACCTGCTGTGGTCCAACATGGCCCTGCATGCCTGCGCCGACCTGCCGGAGCTGCTCGACACCTGGCAGGCCAGCGTCGCGGTCGGCGGCTTTGTGATGTTTTCCTGCCTGGGCCCGGACAGCTTCGTCGAACTGCGGCCGTTGTATGCGCGCGCCGGCTGGGGCCGGCCGGCGCCTGACTGGTGGGACATGCATGACATCGGCGACCTGGTGCTCAAGGCCGGCTTTGCCGACCCCGTCATGGACCAGCAGCGGCTGCGCCTGACCTGGGCCACGCCCGAAAGCCTGCTGGCCGACCTGCGGGTGCTGGGCGGCAACCTGGCGCCCGCGCGCTTCGCCGGCTTGCGCGGTCGCAAGTGGAAGGCGGCACTGCTGGCGCAGCTGGAAACGCTGCGCGACGGCGAAGGCCGGCTTGCGCTGACGGTGGAACTCGTTTTCGGCCACGCCTTCAAGGCGGCGCCGCGGCTGACGATGGCGGCCGAGACCCATGTGTCCATCGACGCCATGCGCGCAACGCTGCGCAAGGGCCGTGAAACCGGGTGAAGGGGGATGAAGGGGGTGAATCCCCGGGGGCGGCATGGGCCGTCCCTCTCGGAGCCTGGGCTAAAATCCCGCGCCGCATAGAGGGCTTTGGGGCAACACCCGGCTCAACCCACGGAACTTGCCTCCCAAATCCAGCTGTCGGGCTGGACAAGCAAGCCCCGCTCTTCAAAGAACCAAGTGACAACCATGACGATGATGAACGCACGAGTGCATAGCGCCTCACGCGCTTGGGGCCGTTGGGCCACGGCGGCGATGGCGGCCCTGGCGGCCGGCCCAGCCCTGGCGGTCAACGACCTGAAGGGCGGCCCCGGCGTCAATCAGCTCAATCTGCACGAGCCGGTCACGCGCATCGCGGCCGACCAGATGTGGCTGCACAACTTCGTGATGATCGTCTGCCTGGTCATCTTCTTCGCGGTGTTCGGGGTGATGTTCTATTCCATCTTCAAGCACCGCAAGTCCAAGGGCGCGGTGTCGGCCAACTTCCACGAGAGCGTGGCCGTCGAGATCGCCTGGACGGTGGTGCCCTTCCTCATCGTCATCGGCATGGCCCTGCCGGCGACCAAGGTCGTCGTCGCGATGAAGGACACCACCAACGCCGACGTGACCATCAAGGCCACCGGCTACCAGTGGAAATGGGGCTATGACTACCTGAAGGGTGAAGGCGAAGGCATCGGCTTCCTGGCCACGTTGGACACCGCTCAACGCGAGTCATCCAACACCGGCAAGCCCGAGCCGGTCGACAACTACCTGCTCAAGGTCGACAACCCGCTGGTCGTGCCGGTGGACAAGAAGGTCCGCATCATCACGACGGCCAACGACGTCATCCACGCCTGGATGGTGCCGGCCTTCGGCGTCAAGCAGGACGCCATCCCCGGCTTCGTGCGCGACACCTGGTTCAAGGCCGAGAAGATCGGTGACTACTACGGCCAATGCGCCGAGCTGTGCGGCAAGGAACACGCCTATATGCCCATCCACGTCAAGGTCGTGTCCGCCGAGGACTACACCAAGTGGGTGGATGGCAAGAAGAAGGAAATCGCCGCCAAGGCCGATGACCCGAACAAGGTCTGGGAGCAAGCCGCCCTGGTCGCCCGCGGCGAGAAGGTCTATGGCGCCAACTGCGCCGTCTGCCACAAGGCCGACGGCTCGGGCGCCGGCCCGATCAAGCCGCTGGACAAGTCGCCGGTCGTGCTCGCCGAAGACAAACTGCAGCAGGTTCAGGTCGTGCTGAACGGCCGCATGGACAAGGGCATGCCCGCCTGGAAGCAGCTCAGCGATACCGACATCGCCGCCGTGATCACGTACACGAAGAACAGCTGGTCCAACAAGACGGGCCAGACGGTGCAACCGGCCGAAGTGCTGGCCGCCCGCAAGTAATCGACCGAACGCCGAATCAGAGGAAATCACATGAGTGCAGTGCTCCCCCCCCACGGCGCGGTCGGTGGCCATGACGGCCACGCCCACGATCACGACCACCACGATGATCACCACGCACCCCACGGCTGGCGCCGCTGGGTGTTCGCGACCAACCACAAGGACATCGGCACCCTCTACCTGCTGTTCTCCTTCACGATGCTGATGATCGGCGGCATCCTGGCCCTGTGCATCCGCGCCGAGCTGTTCCAGCCGGGCCTGCAGTTCTTCAACCCCGAACTCTTCAACCAGTTCACGACCATGCACGGTCTGATCATGGTGTTCGGCGCCATCATGCCGGCCTTCGTCGGCTTCGCGAACTGGATGATCCCGCTGCAGATCGGCGCGGCCGACATGGCTTTCGCGCGGATGAACAACTTCAGCTTCTGGCTGCTGATCCCCGCGGCCATCATGCTGGTGGGCAGCTTCTTCATGCCCGGCGGCGCCCCGGCTGCGGGCTGGACGCTCTACGCGCCGCTGACGCTGCAGATGGGCCCGTCGATGGACGCCGGCATCTTCGCGATGCACATCATGGGCGCCTCGTCCATCATGGGCTCCATCAACATCATCGTCACCATCCTCAACATGCGCGCCCCCGGCATGACGCTGATGAAGATGCCGATGTTCGCCTGGACCTGGCTGATCACGGCCTACCTGCTGATCGCCGTCATGCCCGTGCTGGCCGGCGCCATCACGATGACGCTGACCGACCGCCACTTCGGCACCGCCTTCTTCAACCCGGCTGGCGGCGGCGACCCGGTCATGTACCAGCACATCTTCTGGTTCTTCGGCCACCCCGAGGTCTACATCATGATCTTGCCGGCTTTCGGCATCGTCAGCCAGATCGTGCCGGCCTTCGCCCGCAAGCGCCTGTTCGGCTACGCCTCCATGGTGTACGCGACGGCGTCGATCGCCATCCTGTCCTTCATCGTCTGGGCTCACCACATGTTCGCCACCGGCATGCCGGTGACGGGCCAGCTGTTCTTCATGTACGCGACCATGCTGATCGCCGTGCCCACGGGCGTGAAGATCTTCAACTGGCTGGCGACGATGTGGCGCGGCTCGATGACCTTCGAGACGCCGATGCTGTTCGCCGTCGGCTTCATCTTCGTGTTCACGATGGGCGGCTTCACCGGCCTGATCCTGGCGATGGCACCGGTCGACATCCAGCTGCAGGACACCTACTACGTCGTGGCCCACTTCCACTACGTGCTGGTGGCCGGCTCGCTGTACGGCATGTTCGCCGGCTACTACTACTGGTCGCCGAAGTGGACCGGCGTGATGTATTCGGAGACCCGCGGCAAGATCCACTTCTGGGGTTCGCTGATCTTCTTCAACATCACCTTCTTCCCGATGCACTTCCTGGGTCTGGCCGGCATGCCGCGTCGCTATGCCGACTACCCGATGCAGTTCGCCGACTTCAACGCGATTGCATCCATCGGCGCCTTCGGCTTCGGCCTGATGCAGGTCTACTTCTTCCTGTTCGTCGTCGTGCCGGCCATGCGCGGCAAGGGTGAGAAGGCGGCGCAGAAGCCCTGGGAAGCCGCCGAAGGCCTGGAGTGGGAAGTGCCGTCGCCGGCGCCCTTCCACACCTTCGAAGAGCCGCCCAAGCTGAACGCTTCGGCCACCAAGATCGTCGCCTGATGGCCATGACGCCCGAACAGCGCAAAGCCAACCGACGGCTGGGATTGATCCTGCTGTCGATTGCCTTGATTTTCGGCATCGGCTTCGTCACGAAGATGGTGCTGCTGGCTCACTGACATGATGAAGCCCCCACGCGCACTTCGTTTGCTGCCCCCCGAGGGGGCGCGTCAGCGCCTTCGGGCGGCCGGGCGGCACTGACATGCGCTTCCTGGCCGCTCTGCATCGCGACAACCGGCAGCTCGTCATGAAGCTGGCGGTGGTGGTCGCGTTGATGTTCGGCTTCGGTTACGCGCTGGTGCCGCTGTACAAGGCCATCTGCAATGCGCTGGGCATCAACGTGCTGTCGCTGGCCGAGCGCCAGACCGCGCTTTCGGCCAAAGGCATCGCCGACGGCAACGGCCAGATCGACTTCAGCCGTGAAATCACGGTCGAGTTCGACACCAATGCCCGCGGCCCCTGGGACTTCAAGCCGGCGGTGCGCCATCTGACGGTGCACCCGGGCGAACTGACCCAGGTCATGTACGAGTTCCGCAACGTGCAGGACCGCACCATGGCCGCCCAGGCGATCCCCAGCTATGCGCCGATGCAGGCGAGTGCGCATTTCAACAAGCTCGAATGCTTCTGCTTCAACGAGTACACGCTGAAGCCGGGCGAGAGCAAGCAGTGGCCGGTCGTGTTCGTCATCGACTCCAAGCTGCCCAAGGATGTGAAGACCATCACCCTGTCCTACACCTTCTTCGAGGTGGCGGGCAAGGGCGGTGTGAAGCTCGGCCAGGCACCCCAGGGTGCGGGATCCGCGCTGTGAGCAAGCCCGGCCAAGATCTGAAGGAAGCGGTGGGTCGCAAGGCCTCGTTCGCCCAGACGATCTCGGCTGTGGCCTGGAGTTTTTTCGGCGTGCGCCGGGGCAAGGACCATGAGAACGACATGGCCAAGCTCAACCCGGTGCATGTATTGATCGCGGGCGTGCTTGGCGCCGCCCTGTTTGTATTGGTGCTGGTGCTGCTGGTCCGTTGGGTCATCAGCAGTGGCGTGGCCGGGGCCTGAGGGCCCGAGCCGCAACAGAGTTCAGAACGAGCGAGTACTAGGAGAACAACATGTCGGCAGCGACTACCCCGGGCAAGACCCCGTACTACTTCGTCCCGGCGCCTTCACGGCATCCGGTGATGGCCGCGATCGGCCTGTTCTTCGTCATCCTCGGCGCGGGCCAGTGGGTCAACGGCCATGGCTGGGGCATGTACTCGCTGTTCGGCGGCCTGGCCTTCTGGGCCTTCGTGCTGCAGCAATGGTTCCGCCAGGCCATCGGCGAGAGCGAAGGCGGCTTGTACAGCGACCGCATCGATGTCTCGTTCCGCTGGAGCATGGGCTGGTTCATCTTCTCGGAGGTGATGTTCTTCGCCGCCTTCTTCGGCGCGCTGTTCTGGTCCCGCCTGTACTCGGTGCCGGTGCTTGGCAGCCTGGAAAACGCCTTGCTGTGGCCCGACTTCAAGGCCATCTGGCCCAGCACGGCGCCCGGCTTTACCGCTGCGCCGGCGGGCACCGTCGAGGCTTTCAGCACCATGGGCCCCTGGCCCATTCCGACGATCAACACGGCACTGCTGCTGACTTCCGGTGTCACGCTGACCATCGCCCACCACGCGCTGATCGCCGGCAACCGCGGCAAGACCATCCTGTGGATGTGGATCACCGTGCTGCTGGGCGCGACCTTCGTCGGCTTCCAGGCCTATGAATACCACCACGCCTACACCGAGCTCAACCTCAAGCTGACCTCCGGCATCTACGGCTCGACCTTCTTCATGCTGACCGGCTTCCACGGCTTTCACGTCTGCGTGGGCGCACTGATGCTGCTGTTCATCACCATCCGCCTGATGAAGGGCCACTTCACGCCGGAGCGCCACTTCGGCTTCGAAGGCGCCGCCTGGTACTGGCACTTCGTGGACGTGGTGTGGCTGGGCCTGTACGTCATCGTCTACTGGATGTGACTTCCCGGTCTCGCAATGAGAAAGCGCCGCAGCAGCGGCGCTTTTTTGTTGTTGAAGCTCAGGATTTCACCGGCAGTCCGGTCGGCTGTATCCAGCCCATCTTCCAGCTCAGCAGGATGACCAGGAACAGCGTCACCGACACGGCGACCCGCACCGCCAGCGCACGGGCCATGTTGGGGCTTTTCTTGTTGCCGCCTTTGCGCAGCATGAAGAAGCCGGCCGCGCCGAGCGCGCCAAGGATGCCGATGAAGGCGATCAGGATCACGAATTTCATGGTGTCGAATTATCCGCTCGGGGTCTTGCATGAGCGGTAGGCGCTGGCTGGTGCTGTTGGCGGGCCTGGTGGGCGCCGCGCTGACGGCGCGGCTCGGCGTCTGGCAGCTTGACCGTGCCGCGCAGAAGATCGCGTTGCAAGCAGCCATCGAGGCCGAAGCCGACAAGCCGGCGCTCACCGAGGCCGAGTTGGGCGGCGAAGGCCAACTGCACCGCCGTGTGGCCCTGCGTGGCACCTGGATGGCCGAACGCACGATCTGGCTGGACAACCGGCCCATGGACGGCCGCACGGGCTTCTTCGTCGTCACGCCGCTGCGCCTGGCGGGCCGCGACGACGTCGTCCTGGTACAGCGCGGCTGGGCGCCGCGCAATCAACTCGACCGCCAGCAGCTGCCCCCCTTGCTCACGCCGCCCGGCGAGGTTGCCGTCGAAGGGCGGCTGGCGACGTCGCCCTCCCGGCTTTACGAGCTGGGCGAAGGGTCGGCCGGCACGATCCGGCAAAATCTCGACCCTGCGGCCTTCGCCGTCGAGTCCGGCCTGAAGCTCTTGCCGCTGACCGTCGTGCAGACCGCCACCGATTCGCCCGACGACACGTTGCTGCGCCATTGGCCAGCGCCCGACCTCGGCCTGCAAAAACACTATGGCTATGCCTTTCAATGGTTTGCGCTCTGCGCGCTGATCGTCGGTCTCTATGTCTGGTTCCAACTCATCCGTCCCCGGCTCCGCCGTCAGCAGTCCTGAACCGCTGAGCTTCGCGGTGCACAGCCTGCCCGATCCCGGCACGACGGGGCAGCAGCGCGTCGGCCGCTGGAAGATGCTGCTGGTGCTGGCCATGTGCGCGGCGCCGGTCGTCGCCTCCTACTTCACCTTCTACGTCGTCAGGCCCAGCGGCTCGGCCTATGGCGAACTGATCGCGCCTGCCGTCGACATGCCTGCCGACCTGCCGCTCACCGACCTGCAGGGCAGGGCGGTCGCGCCGGCTTCCTTGCGGGGTCAATGGCTGCTGGCCGTCGTGCACGGTTCCGACTGCCCGGCCGCCTGCGAACAGCAGCTCTTCGTGCAGCGCCAACTGCGCGAGATGCTGGGCAAGGAGCGGGCGCGCGTGGACAAGCTCTGGCTCATTCCCGATACCGGCACGCCGCGCCCCGAAGTGATGGCTGCCGTCAGTCAGAAGGGCGCCGAAGTGACCGTGCTGCGCGTGCCCAGGGACCGGTTGGATGCCTGGCTCAAACCCGCCTCGGGCAAGGCGCTGGCCGACCATTTCTACATCGTCGACCCCATGGGCAACTGGATGGAGCGCGCCCCTGCCGAGCCCGAGCCCAAGAAGCTCAAAGCCGATCTCGACAGGCTGCTGCGCGCCAGCGCCAGCTGGGATACGGCAGGCCGATGAACGACCTGCTGGTCCCTCTTGGCCAGGTCGCCGCCATCGGCGGCGCGGTCGCCATCGGCCCACTGCTCTGGTGGCGCCAGCGCTCGCGAAGCGCGACGCCGGCAGGGCGGCTGCGCGCGCTGACCCTGCTGACGCTGTTCCTGACCTTCGACCTCATCGTCTTCGGCGCCTTCACGCGCCTGACCGATTCGGGCCTGGGCTGCCCGGACTGGCCGGGTTGCTACAGCGCTGCAAGCCCGGCCGGCGCCCACGACCACATCGAGGCCGCCCAGACCGCGATGCCCACCGGCCCGGTCACGCACGGCAAAGCCTGGATCGAGATGGTTCACCGCTATCTGGCCAGCGGCGTGGGCCTGCTCATCCTCGTCATGGCTGCGCTGAGTTGGCGGCTGAAGCGGCGGGGCGCAGAGACCGCACCATCGCCCTGGCTGCCGACGCTGACGCTGGCCTGGGTCTGCGTGCAGGGGGCCTTCGGCGCGCTGACGGTCACGATGAAGCTCTTCCCGGCCATCGTCACGCTGCACCTGCTGCTCGGCATCGGCCTCTTGATGCTGCTCGCCTGGCAGCACGAGGCCTACGAGCCGCGGCCGATCATCGCGCCGTCGGCGTTGCGCCGTGCGGTCGCCGTCGTCCTTGTGCTTGCACTTGTCCAGGTCGCCCTTGGCGGCTGGGTCAGCACGAATTACGCCGTGCTGGCCTGCGACGAATTCCCCACCTGCCACGGCGGCCAGTGGTGGCCGCAACTGGACTTCGCGCAGGGCTTTCAGCTCTGGCGCGCACTGGGCCAGCGCGCCGACGGCGGCTGGCTCGGGTTCGAGGCGCTGGCCGCCATCCACACGGCCCATCGCATCGGCGCGGGCGTCGTCTTTGCGGCCATCCTGGCACTGGCCTGGCGGCTGCGTCGGCATGCGGCGAACTGGTCCAACTGGCTGCTCGCCGCGGCTGGCTGGCAGCTCGCCTCCGGCCTGTCCAATGTCGTGCTCGACTGGCCTATCGTGGCTGCCCTCGCCCACACCGCTGGCGCCGCTCTGCTGCTAGCCCTGCTCACCATCTTGCTCGCGCGCCTGAGGGCGCAAACTTGACCATGGCCTCCACGTCCACCGCCAGCGCCTTCGTGCACAGCCCGCGCTGGCAGCAGTTCTACCAGCTGACCAAGCCGCGCGTCGTCCAGCTCATCGTCTTCTGCGCAGCCATCGGCATGGCCCTGGCCGTGCCCGGCCTGCCCTCGCCGGAACAGGCCCTCACCATGCTTGCCGCCGTCGCTGGCATCTGGCTGGTCGCCGGCGCTGCGGCCGCCTTCAACTGCCTCATCGAGGACGGCATCGACGCGCGCATGAAGCGCACCGCCTGGCGCGCCACGGCCAAGGGTGAGCTCAGCCGTACGCAGACGCTCACCTTCTCGGCCCTGCTGTGCGCAGCCGGCATGGCGCTGCTGGGTTTCTACGTCAACGTGTTGACGATGTGGCTGACCTTCGCCACCTTCATCGGCTATGCCGTCATCTACACCGTCATCCTGAAGCCGATGACGCCGCAGAACATCGTCATCGGCGGCGCCTCGGGCGCCATGCCGCCGGTGCTGGGCTGGGCCGCGCTGCGTGGCGACCTCGGCCCCGAGCCCTGGCTGCTGTGCTTGATCATCTTCCTGTGGACGCCGCCGCACTTCTGGGCGCTGGCGCTGTACCGCGCTGAAGATTACGCGCGCGCCGGCCTACCCATGCTGCCCGTCACGCATGGCAACGACTACACGCGGCTGCAGATCCTGCTCTACACCTGGGTGCTGTTCGCGGCCACGCTGCTGCCCTTCCTGACCGGCATGAGCGGCTGGTTCTACCTCGCCAGCGCCGTCGCACTCGGCCTGGGCTTCTGCGGCTATGCCTTCCGGCTGTGGCGCTCGTATTCGGAGATGCTGGCGCGGCGGACCTTCTGGTTCTCCATCTGGCATTTGTCGCTGCTCTTTGCGGCGCTGTTGATCGACCACTACATCGCATGAACACCCGTCGTTTCGCGCTGGCCGCTCTGGTCACACTGTCGCTGGCCGCCTGCCAGAAGGCGAGCCCCGACAAGCCCGCCTTCAAGGGCATCGACCTGACCGGCGCCGAGTACGCCCGCACGCTGAACCTGACCGACCAGGACGGCCGCGCCCGCTCGCTGGCTGACTTCAAGGGCAAGGTGCTGGTGGTCTTCTTCGGCTACACCCAATGCCCCGACGTCTGCCCGACGACGATGGCCGAGGTGGCCGAAGTCAAGCGCAGCCTGGGCGCGGACGGCGACAAGGTGCAGGGCATCTTCGTCACCGTCGACCCGGAGCGCGATACGGCGCAGCTGCTCAAGGCCTATCTGGCCAGCTTCGATCCCAGCTTTGTCGGCCTGCGCGGCAGCGAGGAGCAGACGAAGGGCGCGGCCAAGGAGTTCAAGGTCTTCTACGCCAAGGCGCCGGGCAAGACACCCGAGACCTACACGATGGACCACACGGCGGCGAGCTTCATCTTCGACACCGAAGGCCGCGTGCGCGTTTACGCGCGCTACGGCTCGGGCGCCCAGCCGCTGGCGGACGACATCAAGCTGCTGCTGGCCGAAGCCAAAAAGTAGAAAAGGCCCCGAGGGGCCTTTTACTTGGAGCCGAGGAGGTCAATCAGGCCGCTTCGGTCAGCGCCTTCTTCATCTTCTTCATCGCCGCCACCTCGATCTGGCGGATGCGCTCGGCCGACACGCCGTATTCGGCAGCCAGCTCGTGCAGCGTCATACCGCCCGACGAATCGTCGTTCACCTTCAGCCAGCGCTCCTCGACGATGCGGCGGCTGCGCGCGTCCAGCACGTCCAGGGCGCGGTGGATGCCGTCGCCGGCCAGTTCGTCGCGCGAACGCGCCTCGATGACGCGGGTCGGCTCATGGCTGTCGTCGGCCAGGTAGGCGATGGGCGCGAAGCTCTCGCCATCGTCGTCGGTCTGCGGCTCCAGCGCCACGTCGCCGCCCGACATGCGGGTCTCCATCTCCAGCACTTCCTCGCGCTTGACGTTCAGCGTGCTGGCGACATGGGCCAGTTCGGCCTCGGTGAGCGTGTTGCGATGCGTCTGGCCGTCGGCCTGGTCGGCCTTCATCTGGTGCTTCATCGAGCGCAGATTGAAGAACAGCTTGCGTTGGGCCTTGGTCGTCGCGACCTTGACCATGCGCCAGTTCTTCAGGATGTACTCGTGGATCTCGGCCTTGATCCAGTGCATGGCATAGCTCACCAGGCGCACACCCTGGTCCGGGTCGAAGCGCTTGACGGCCTTCATCAGGCCGACATTGCCTTCCTGGATCAGGTCGCCCTGGGGCAGGCCGTAGCCCATGTACTGGCGGGAGATGGCCACCACCAGGCGCAGATGCGACAGCACCATGCGGCCGGCGGCTTCCAGGTCGCCCTTGTCGCGCAGGCTGCGCGCGGCGGACCCTTCTTCCTCGGCCGTCAGCAGCGGCAGGCGGTTGACGGCGGAGATGTATGCGTCCAGATTGCCCAGCGAAGGCACCATGGCCCAGGGGTCGCGGACGGCAATGGCAGAAGAGGCGGACATCGTCATGAATCCTTGCTAAACCGCGGCGCGGAATGCCGCGGTGAACAGGATATTAGCACTCTGGTTTAGTGAGTGCTAAGTCAGTTCGTGACGGTGCTGGAATGCAATGTTTCCAACGGTGAAACAGTCAGCGATCGCTAACTTTCCTTCAGTCGACCAGGCCGAAATCCGGGCTTTTGATCATGGCCTCGATGTCCAGCAGGATCAGCATGCGCTCGCCGAGCTTGCCCAGGCCGGTGATGAAGCGGGCGTCCAGGGCGGCGGCCACTTCCGGGCGCGGCTTGATCTCGTCGGCGCTGAGTTCCAGCACGTCGGACACCGAATCCACGACGACACCGACGACGCGGCCGGCCACATTGAGCACGATGACGACGGTGAAAGCGTTGTATTCACCGGCCTGGCCCAGGCGGATGCGCAGGTCCACGATGGGCACGATGACGCCGCGCAGGTTGACGACGCCCTTGACGAAGGCCGGTGCATTGGCAACGCGGGTGGGCGGCTCGTAAGAGCGGATTTCCTGCACGCGCAGGATGTTGAGGCCGTATTCCTCTGCGCCGATGCGAAAGGTCAGGAACTGGCGGCCATCGGTGCGTGCCAGGGCCTGCACGGCCTGGGCACCGGTGCTGGGAACGAGATCGGTGGAACTCATCGGGCGCTGACGCGTGTTGGGGACTGGGCCCTCATTCTGCCCCCGCTACGACGGAGCCCGGCGCCAACAATTCATCGACCAGGGCGAGCAATTCACGCACGTCCAGCGGCTTGGTCAGATAGTGCTGGGCGCCCGCCACCTCGGCGGCGGCGATCTGCTCGGGCTGGGCATTGGCCGACACGACGACGACCGGGGGGAGCGGCTGGCCCAGCTCGCGCATGCGGCTCAGCAGCGTCAGGCCGTCGCCATCGGGCAGCTGCCAGTCGAGCAGCAGCAGGGCCGGCGGGCGCTCGCGCAAGGCGCGCAGGCCGGCTTCCACGGTCGGCGCCACTTCCAGCTCGATGCCGGGCCGCTGCTCCAGGATGCCGCGCATGACTTCGGCGTTGAGCGGGTTGTCCTCCACGTAGAGCACGCGCCGCTGGGGGCTGGGGCGCGGGCTGGTCGGTTCGTCCGGGGCCGTCTCCTGGGACAGTGCAGCGGCAGCGCCGCTGGCCGGCAGCCTCAGCACGAAGCAGGCGCCGGGGCCGTCCTGCTCTTCGGCGCGCAGGCTGCCGCCCATCATCTCGGCCAGGCGCTGGCTGATGACCAGGCCGATACCCGTTCCCGGCAGGCCGCTGCGCTCGCGGCCCAGGCGGTTGAAAGGTTGGAAGAGGGCGGCGCGCTGCTCTTCGGTAAGGCCCAGCCCGGTGTCGCGCACGGCGATTTCGACCCACCCCAGCTCAGGTCGAGCCACCTCGACGCTGACGCTGCCGCCTGGGCGGTTGTACTTGACCGCGTTGCTGAGCAGGTTGGTCAGGATTTGGGTAACCCGCGTGGGGTCGCCGACGAGGCGCACGGCGGCCGGGTCGATACGCTGGCTGATGGCCAGGCCGCGCTCTGCGGCTTGACCTTGCACCAGCGCCAAGGCCCGGGCCAGCAGCGGCGGCAGCTCCAGCAGCACAGGCTCCAGGCGCAGCGAGCCTGCCTCGATGCGCGACAGGTCCAGCGTGTCGTTGATCATTTCCAGCAGATGCCAGCCGGCCTGGGCGATCTGCTGGGCGCGTGCGCGCTGGCCCGGTGCCAGCGGTTCACCGGCGTCCATCTGCATCAGCTGCGTGAAGCCGAGGATGGCGTTCATCGGTGTGCGCAGCTCATGGCTCATGCGCGACAGGAACTCGCTCTTGGCCTGGTTGGCCGCCTCGGCGGCCTCGCGGGCGCGGTCCAGCTCCTCGATGCGCAGCTGGTCGGTGATGTCCTCGATGATGCCCACCAGCCGGTGCGGCCGGCCGTCCGCGCCGCGCAGCAGGCTGACCAGCACGCGCGCATGGGCGGTGCTGCCGTCGGGACGGATATAGCGCTTCAAGCGGCGGTAGAACGGGATCTCACCGCGCATCAGCCGGCGTGCCAGGCGGATGTCCTCACGACGGTCATCGGCATGGGTCACGTCGATGGAGCGCTTGTTCGCCAGCGCCTCGGCCGTGTAGCCGACCAGATGGCAGAAATGGGCATTGACCTCCTGGAAGCCGCCGTTGAGGTCGGTGAAGGCGATGCCGATGGGCGCAGTCTCGAAGATGCTGTGAAAGCGCTGCTCGCTCTGGCTCAGCGCGCGTTCGCCCTGGGCGCGGTTGGCAACCTCGCGCTCCAGCGCGGCGGTGCGTTCCTGCACCAGCGCCTCGACATGCTGGGTGCGGCCCGACATCAGCAGCAGCAGCGCGCCCACCATGGCCGTGGCCAGCAGGCCGACGAGGGCGAAGGCCCAGCTGCGCCCCGGCGCCTGCACCAAGCCGGGCAGGTCATAGATGCGAATCTCCCATGACCGGCCGCCGAACTCCAGCGGCATCTTGACCAGGGGCAGGTCGGCGCCCCCACGTTGCACGGCCTCGCAGCCCAGGCGCCCGCCCAGTCGCGGATAGAGCGCGCCGCGCTCCAGGTCGACGAGACAGGCGCCGAGATGCTCGGGCCAGTTGGCCGCCAGGCGCGACAGCAGCAGGTCGGGCCTCAGCGTGGCGAAGACGACGCCGTCCAGGGCCTGCTCGCTGGGCGCCGCCTGGCCCCGGTAGAGGGGCTGATAGACCACGACGCCGACCGCGGCCTCCTTGTCCTGCGACAGCTGGAAGCCCGCCGACGCCACCGGTTTCCCCAGCGACGCGGCGCGCTCGATGGCTGCGCGCGCGCCGGGGATGGTGCGCACGTTCACGCCCAGCGCGCCGGCATTGCGCGACAGCGGTTCGATGAGGCGGATGGCCAGCATGTCCTCGTCCGCCGGTGGGCGCAGGTCGCCCGCACGCAGGCGGTCGCGCGCCTGGTAGCCGCCGGGAAAGGCATCGGCCGCGGCAGCCGCGTTGAAGCGGTCGACGTCGGCGCGCGCAACACGCAGCGTCAGGCCCAGCGCGATCAACGGGCTCTCCTCGGTCAGGAAGCCGCTCGTCGCTTGGGCGAACTCCGCGCGCGTCGGCCTTGGTTTGACCTTGACGAGGCCGTGCATGCCCTCCAGTGCCAGCAGCGGCTCGCGCAGCCGGCCGGCCAGGTCCTGGGCGGCGCTGGTTGCGTCGCGCGTGAAGTCGGCGCGGTTGCGCTGGCGGTCCCATTCCATCGTGACGGCCACGCCCAGGCCCACGAGCAGCGTTGTCAGCAGCATCGGCAGGCCGACGCTGAAGCGCCGCGTTGCCC
Organism: Roseateles sp. P5_E1; assembly: GCF_054049335.1. Lineage (NCBI taxonomy): Bacteria > Pseudomonadati > Pseudomonadota > Betaproteobacteria > Burkholderiales > Sphaerotilaceae > Roseateles > Roseateles sp. P5_E1. The sequence continues at coordinate 30,282 of NZ_JBFUMN010000023.1, read as the reverse complement.
AGGCCGAACGCGGCTGGCCGATCAGGGCCAAGGTGATCGGCGTGGCGATGAGCACGCCCATCAGGTCGCCGGTCCACCAGATCGTCCAGACCAGGCCCATCTGCGCGGTGGCGATGACGCCGAAGGCCTTCAGCACCAAGCTCGCGCAAGTTGGGCTGACGACGCCCGCCAGCGCCGCCGCGAACAGATAGCCGGCGATCTCGCGCGGCGAGGCCAGCACCAGCGGCCGGCCGCACCAGCGCCGCATCAGCAGCGTGCCGGCCACTGCCTGGGCGGCGGCACCCAGGCCGATGCCCAGGGCCAGCGGCAGCACGCCGCTCAGTTCGTTCATCGTCGTGGCCTGCACGATGAAGGATCCCAAAGCCACCGCCGGCGTGTAGCGCAGGCCCCAGACCAGCAGCACGGCCAGGCCCCAGCCGGCGGCGGGGTAGATGGGCGCGACCTGGTAGGGCGGCAGCACCATCAGCAGGCCCAGCCGCGCCAGCACGTAGTAGACGGCGACGATGGCCGCCGACAGCGCCAGGTAGCGGCCCACGTCGTGGGCGCTCAGCGGCCGCATGGCCTTCATTCGGCCTGGGCCTCCCTCAGCGTCTGCACGACGGGCCGCTGCAGCACGCCGCGCAGGCTCCACCAGCCGGCGCTCCAGGCCAGCAGTGCGCCGCAGGCCGCGCCAACCAGCGGCACCCAGGGCTTGATGTGCCAGTCAAACTCGAAGACGAAGCGCGCCAGCAGGGCCGCCAGCACCAGCGCCACAGTGCCGGCCAGGAAGCCGGCCAGGGCGCCGACACCCAGCAGCTCGGCGCGCTGCACCTGGGCCAGCAGCGACGACGGCGCGCCCAGGGCCCGCATCAGCGCGAACTCACGCGTGCGGGCCTCGCGCGTGCTGCCCACGGCCGCCAGCAGCACGACCAGGCCGGTGGCCAGCGTGAAGCTGAACAGGAACTGCACCGCCTGGATGACCTGGTCCAGCACGCCCTGCACCTGATTGAGCTGGGCCGACACGTCGATGACCGTGAGATTGGGGAACTGGCGCGCCAGCTCGCGGTCCAGCTTGGTGGCCGGCGGGCTGCGGTAGGCGGCGATCTGCGTGGACGGCAGTTCGGGCAGTTCTGCCTTCTCGAACAGCACGAAGAAGTTGACGCGCATGGACGACCAATCGACCTTGCGCAGATTGGTGATGCGCCCCTGCACGGGCTGGCCGGCGATGTCGAAGGCCAGCGTGTCGCCGAGCTTCAGGCCGAGCGTCTGGGCCAGGCCTTCTTCGACGCTCAGGCCGGTCTCGTCGGGCTTGGCATCACCCCAGCGGCCGCTGGTGATCTGGTTGTGGGCCGGCTTGTCGGCCGTGTGGCTGAGGTTGAACTCGCGCTCGGCCAGGCGCTGGGCGCGTTCCTCGGCAAAGCGCTTGGCCTGCACCGGCTCGCCGTTGATCGCCGTCAGGCGGCCGCGGATCATCGGGTACCAGTCGTAGTCCTTCACGCCGGCGTCGGTCAGCGTCTTGCGAAAGGCTGTTGCCTGGTCGGGCTGGATGTTGATGACGAAGCGGTCCGGTGCGGCCGCCGGCGTCGCGCGGCGCCAGCTGTCGATCAGGTCGGTGCGCAGCAGCACCAGCAGCGCCAGCGCCAGCAGGCCAACGGCCAACGAGGACACCTGCATGACTGCAAAGCCCGGCCGTGCCGCGACCTGGCGCGTGGCCAGCAGCAGCCAGCGCGGCACGCCCGCACCGCTGACATTGACCGGCACCAGCCGGCGCAGCAGCCACACCGCCGCCCAGGCCAGCAGCGCGAACAGCAGCACCGCGGCGGCAAAGCCTGCGGCGGCGATGGCGCCGAGCTTCACGTCGCCTGCCAGCACGACGAGGATGGCCGCGAGGCCCGCCACACCCGCGCCGAGCACCAGCAGTGAGCCGGCCTTGGGCGCGCCGAGGTCGCGGCGGATGACGCGCAGCGGCGGCACGGCGGCGAGCTGCAGCACCGGCGGCAGGCCGAAGCCCAGCAGCAGCGACAAGCCCAGGCCCAGGCCCAGCAGCGCCGGCCAGATGCTGGGCGGTGGCAGGTCGACGTCGATCAGCCCGGCCAGTAGCGACACGAAAACCTGGTGCAGGGCCAGGCCGCCCAGCACGCCGACCGCGCTGGCGCTCAGGCCTGCGAGCAGGAACTCCAGCCCGTACGCCCAGGCGATGCGGCGCTGCGGCTGGCCGAGCACGCGCAGCATGGCGCAGTCGTCCAGATGGCGGGCTGCAAAGTCGCGTGCCGCCAGCGCCACGGCCACGGCTGCGAGCAGGGCTGACAGCATGGCCACCAGGCGCAGGAAGCGGGCCGCGCGGTCCAGCGTCTGGCGCATCTCGGGGCGGCCGGACTCCAACGACTCCAGGCGCACGCCGCGCAGCTTGTCCTTCTCGACGAGTTGCTCGGCGCCGGCCACGAAGCGGCCGACGGCACCCGGTGCTGCGCCCGGGCCGGGCACGACCGCCATGCGGTAGGTGAGGCGGCTGGCGGGCTGCACGAGACGGGTGGCGGCGAGGTCGGCCTCGGCCAGCATGACGCGCGGCGCGAAGCTCATGAACCCAGCGCCGCGGTCGGGCTCGGTCTCGATCAGCGCGGCGAGCTTCAGCTTCGCGTCGCCGAGCAGCAGCGAGTCACCGAGCTTCAGTCCGAGGCCATCGGCCACGGCCGGATCGACCCAGACCTCGCCGGCGGCTGGCGCACCGCTGCGGCCGGGCAGGGCCTCACGCAGCTTGATGCTGCCGCGCAGCGGATAACCCGCACCAACGGCCTTCACGGCCACCAGCCGGCTCTCGCCGCCATGGGCTTCGTCGCTGCGCGCCATGCTGGGGAAGGTGGCCGTGCGCACGGTGGTCAGGTTCTGGGCGGCGGCCAGGTCGACGAGGGCAGGGGCCGTGGGCTGGTCACTGGCAACGACTGCATCGCCGCCCAGCAGCTTGGCTGCGTCGCGGCGCAGGCCCTGGTCGAGGCGGTCGGACAGGAAGGCCACAGCGCACAGCGCCGCGACGGCCAGGGCCACGGCCAGCATCAGCAAGCGCAACTCGCCGGCCCGCCAGTCCCGCAGCAGCTGGCGCCAGGCGATCACGAGGGTGGCAGGTGGACGCGATACGACAGGTGACGTCATGCGCGCGACTGTAGCCGCGCCGACCTGCGCTGCTGAGCCATTGAGGCAGTTTCGGCTGCGGTGGAGCGGGATGCGGGAATCGAACCCGCGGCTCTAGCTTGGGAAGCCGCGTCACGAGCTGTGGTCGCGTCCTGCGGGCACATGACGCGATCCGCGCCCGTAACGCTGCCAAGCGATCAACGGTGGCAACGTCGATGGGCCGACTTCTCGTGTGATCGTCGATGACGGCCGGTGAGGGCGATCAGCGACGTGGAGCAGGCGAAGGGAATCGAACCTGATTCCGGGCTTGTTACAACCGTGAATTGCTGTGCATTTACCCAGTGCGCTCACCTGCGCCCTGGAGGTTTCGTGAGCCAACAGCTGCCAAATAGATTGCTTTCCCTGGCAAGTCTTCTCGAAGGGACTCAATCGTATCAAGCGTCGCAAGGGCTCGGCCTTTTCTCGGCTGCGCAGGCGCCAGAGCCTCCGAAGTGGATACACGTCACGAAGCGCTTTTCGACTTTCCTGGGCAACCTCGAGCTGACGGCTTCGCAGGAAGTAGACGGATGGACGAAGATTTACGGTGTCGTGTCATGCCTCAACTCGGCCTACTACGGCAGCAACTCTCAGACAGACCATGCCTTTCTCATCGGTTCGTGGGCGAAGGGCACCCAGGTTCGTCCTCCCCGCGACGTTGACCTGTACTTCCTGCTACCAGTCGACGTTTATCACCGGTTCGAGAAGTACGCCGCCGGTGTGAACAAGCAATCGGCCCTCTTGCAAGAAGTGAAGGCGAAGCTGCTTGCGTCCTATCCGACAAGCAACATCAAGGGCGATGGCCCGGTGGTGCTCGCCGGGTTCACGAGTTACAGCGTTGAGGTCGTGCCGGCGTTCCTGTACAGCGACGAGGAACGGTCCTACTACGTATGCGACACGAAGAACGGCGGCTCGTACATGAAGACCATGCCCTTGCATGAGGTCGATGCGATCACCGCGGCCGATGGGCGTACCGCAGGTAACGCTCGCCGCCTGATTCGGATGCTGAAAGCGTGGCAAGCATGGTGCTCTGTGCCGATCAAGTCGTTCTACCTTGAGCTACTGGCCATCGAATTTCTCGATCAATGCGAATGGCGCGGTAAAGGCTACTTCTACTACGACTGGATCAGCCGCGACTTCTTCAAATGGGTGATCACCAAGGCAAATACCCACCTTTGGGCGCCAGGGACGTACCAGATGCTATGGCTTGGTGAGGCCTGGAAGTCCCGTGCTGAGTCTGCCTACGCGCGCGCCGCGAAGGCTTGCGAGTTCGAACGGAGCAACGACATGGCGAATGCGGGTGACGAATGGCAGAAAATCTATGGCAACGACATTCCGAAATGGGTCTGATGGATCAGCGCACGCAGCAACTCGTCGACGAAGCGAAGCGGCAGGAGGAGTCCTGCCTGTACACCTCTACGGCGCTGTTTAGCTGGCAGAAAGAAGTCCGCGTATTCCGCGTGGCCTTCATCGTCCTTCCAATCATCTGTGGCGCGTTTGCCAGCGCGCGCATCTTCGTGCGCGATCCGTATTTCGATTGGCCAATCGCCATCGCAGCCTTGATCGCGGGGTTGTTCCCTGCAATCTTCAAGGCGCTTGACCTAGACGTGAGCTTGAAGTCCACCGCGGACAGCGCCAACCGATTCAAGACCTTGCAAGACCGCTTCCGTCAGGCATCAATGATTGGCGCGACGCGCACGACGGAAGAACTTGAGGACGAGTTCAATGCACTGATGCAGCGAATGGATGACGCGCGCTCAGCCAACCCGACGATCCCAGATCGGCACTTTGAAAATGCCAAGAAGAAGATCCAGAAGGGCGACTACAGCTTTGACGGCGTCAAGAGGGCTTAGTCGTGCCGGCTCCACTGCGTGTCCGCGTGAGATCCACCTGCGGTGACACGCGCTAGACTGGAGCCCTGCCGCAGGTGTCGTTCAATGGCAGGACCTGAGTTTCCCATACTCAAGATGAGGGTTCGATTCCCTTCGCCTGCTCCACGTCGCTGATCGCCGTCACCGTCCGTCATCGACGATTACACAAGAAGTCTGCCCATCGACGTTGCCAACGTTGATCGCTTGGCAGCGTTACGGGCGCGGATCGCGTCATGTGCCCGCAGGACGCGACCACAGCTCGTGACGCGGCTTCCCAAGCCAGAGACGAGGGTTCGACTCCCTCTACTCGCTCCACCTTCACTGATCGTCATCGACGATCACCCAAGAAGTCAGCCCATCGCCGTTGCCAACGTTCATCGCTTGGCAGCGTTACGAGCGCGGATCGCGTCATGTGCTCGCAGGACGCGACCACAGCTCGTGACGCGGCTTCCCAAGCTCGATACGCGGGTTCGATTTCCATCACCCGCTCTACATCGTTGATCGCCGTCGCCGTCGCCGTCGCCGGTCGTCATCGACGATCACACGAGAAATCGGCCCCTCTACGTTGCCAACGTTGATCGCTTGGCAGCGTTACGGCAGCGGATCGCGTCCTGGACGAGTCACGGAAGCGGCATTCAAGCCGGAGACGTGTTCCCGCGTCGTGGTGTCGTGGTCCCGCTCCGTCGCCGTTGATGGCTCTCCTTGCACCTGGCGGCCCGGCACCGCGTGGACTCAGCCGTTCGGTGACACCACCTCAGCATTCGACCGATGGTGCGCACAGGCCGAGCGGCTCATGCTGCGACTGAAGCCGGCGAACCTGCCGCGCATTCAGAAGGGCAGCGATGAAGACTCGCCAATCCAGTACCGATACTGACAACGCGTCGCGCCAGCCAGCCGCTGAGCGCGAATCGCGGGATGGCGGATCGCGCGAGGCGACCGGCCCCCGGTCGGCACTACAGGTGGCGATCAACCGCTCGCCGCGTGTCCTGGCTCAACGCCAGGTCCTGGAAACCGTGTCCGACGCGGCCGGTGGCGCGCCGGTCCAACGCAGGATCGTCGTGGCCAATAAGAAGGCATCCGTGCCGCTCAAGTCCGCCCTGGGGGAGGTCGAGGGGACGCCGACCTGTGCCGCCGTGCAGGAGTCCAAATACGTGGCGCTGGTGGCGGAGGCGGGCGCCTCGTCCTCCGCCATGCCGCGATTTGGATCCGAGCCTGAGGCGTTCAAGGCGGAAGTGACAAAGACGCACTCGTCGGCCGAAGGCATCGACGCCTACATTCCGGTCTCGGCGGCTGACCTCCTCTGTGGCGTGCGGGACCCTGGCCACACGATCCGGGCCGATGGGCAGACCGAAGTCCGCCGCCCCATCATGGAAGACACGGGGCTGAGGCCCATCTTCGACGCCAGCGGCCGGTACGACACCATCAAGCAGCAGGTCGGCGAGCGCATCGAGCCGCTCGAGCCGCCCGGCATCAGCGGCGCGACGGTGCTGCTGCACGAGCTCGGCCATGCCCTGCAGTACTTCTCCTTTCTCGGGGGCCCAGGGAGCGAATCGTCATCCAGCAAACCGCTTTTGATGGGGCTGCTTCCCACTCTGGCGCAGGTCGACAAGTTGGAGGAGGACATCCGGACGCACGATCTCAAGACGCCGCGATGGACGGCCAGGGTCATGGAGCTGAGTGCGCTCGGTCAGCAGCTTCACCGCCTTCACGACCTGGCGAGTGACGCCCATGACAAGGTGCTCCCTGAGGAGATTGATGGCCTGGACACGCTGCGGATTCACGCGCTGGATATCGCGAAGTTGTGGATGGAGCACGACGTCATGACCGGCGTCGAGCATCCGTTCGCCATCGGGCGCGGCGAGGGCATCCGCCTGCGGCATGGGGAGGAGTCAGATACCACGTCCAAGCGGGTCAGGGGCGAGGCGGGGCGCAGGGAGATCGAGCACCATTCGGCGGTCGGCGCGATGGACCGGCGCGGGTTGAACCAGGGGAACGCCGCGGACAACATGAAGGGACAACTGCAGGTCGATTCCTCGAAGCTGCAGGAGCAGGTGCGGAAGCTGCTGACCGGCGTGAAGGCTCTGCAACATAACGAGACGGTGCTCAAGTGGTTGTCGGAGGATTGACCATGCGCTGGCCCGGCGGCACCCGGCGTCGAAGCCCCGGCTGCCGGCTTCGCTGCGGGCGAGCAATTGCGTGAGAACACCCGCCAACGGCTATTGCACTTCCATGAGTCAGACGGGGTACTACCAGACGGCGATACAAAGCCTGCCATTGAGCATTGGCCTCGACAACAAGACCATGGTGTTGCTGGATACCTTGCGCAAGCAACGCAACACCTCTGACTGCGATGGCGATCCGGTCAGCCCTGCTGCCGTCGAAGAGGGGATCGAGCAGGCCGCCAAGCTGCTCGAAGACCTCAAGGCATGGCTGAAGAAGAATCGCCCCGATTTGCACTGGGCACGTTGGAAGAACTGACTGTCGGCGCCGGCGCGTATTGAGCTTCAGCCTTCGACCCAACTCACCCTTCCCCTCCCCGCAGCCTTGGCCAGATACAACGCCTTGTCCGCCGCCTCGACGAGCCCCTGAGCCTGCGACCCCGCGGACACCCCCAGGCTGATCGTCACGCAGCCTTCCACCCCCGGATGCGGCAGCGACAACGCCCTCACCGTGTCCTCCATCAGCTGCGCCACCCCGATCGCTCCTGCCAGATCGGTGTCCGGCAGCAGGCAGACGAACTCCTCTCCGCCGTAGCGCGCCAGCAGGTCGGTCGGCCGCCGCAGGCAAGCCCGCAATGCCGCCGCCACGCGCCGCAGGCAGTCATCCCCCGCCAAGTGCCCCAGCGCATCGTTGTAGCGCTTGAAGTGGTCGACATCGGCGAGCACGATGGCCAGTGGCGAGCGCGAGCGCTGCGCGCGCCGGGCTTCGGCGATGAAGCGCTCGTCGAAATGCCGGCGGTTGTGCACGCCGGTCAGCCCGTCGATGAAGGCGAGCTCGCGCAAAAGGTCCGACTGGGCTTTCAAGGTCAGCTGGGTCCGCACCCGCGCCCGCACGACGGTGGGATTGAAGGGCTTGGTGATGAAGTCGGCCGCGCCGGCGTCCAGCGCGCGGGTCTCGTCCTCGGGCTGGTCCTGCGCGGTCACGAAGATGACGGCGATGCTGCGCAGCAGCGGGTCGGCCTTCAGTTCGGCGCAGAGCTGGTGGCCGTCCATGCCGGGCATCTGCACGTCCAGCAGCACGAGGTCGGGCTGGCGGTCGCGGCACAACTGCAGGGCGCGGCTGCCGTCGGTGGCCATCAGCACCTGGCAATCGCTCGCGAAGACGCGGTGCAGGGCCTGGATGTTGACCGGCTGGTCGTCGACGATGAGCAGGCGCGGGCGGCGGCCGGCCGGCGCGTGGCCGGGCGTCAGCGGTGCGCGGTCAGGCAGGGAGAGCTGCATCATGGTCGGGCTTCCAGCGTCGTGCGCAGGCGGTGGCACAGCGTCAGCGCAGTGCCGAAGTCGAGGGCTTCCATGGCCGAATCGAGGGCAATCGCGGTGCCTTCATCGGCCTCCTGCCGCAGCCGCTCGCGCAGGCCCTGGTGGAAGTCGAGCGCAGCGAGGTCGGCGCCGTCGAGCAGTTCGGCGAGGGCGTCCACGCGCTGGGCGAGGCTGCCGGGCGCTGCGGGCCGCTGCTGTTCGGCGAGATCGTCGTGCAGGGCCTGGCGGGCGTGCAGGTCGGCGGCGAGCCGGTCCAGCGCGGCGAGGTCGGCCTGGCGGCGCTCGAGAAAACGGCGGCGCCAGTCTTCATCGGGCGCACCGGCATGTTCACCTTCGGCGGCCAGGGCAGCCAGTTCCCCTGCGCCGAGCATGGCGGCCAGCCCGCGGTAGCCATGCAGGCCGCGCGTGGCAGTACGGCCGCCCTCGGCCAGGGCCCGGGCGAGCTTGCGATCCTGTTCGTGCAGGGCGGCCAGCGTGCGTTCGAACAGCTCAATGCGGCCGGACATGCGCGCGAGCGCCTCGGCCAGCGCGATGCCGGCCCGGCCCGCGTCGGCCAGCAGGGTGGGCGGCAGCTCGGCGGCCACGGTCCTGGGCGCCGTGGGCGCAGCGCCGCAGCGCCGGCTGATCACGGCGACCAGCACGTCGGGGTCGAAGGGCTTGCCGATGTGCTCGTCCATGCCGGCCTCAAGGCAGGCCTGGCGTTCGGCATCCAGCGCGCCCGCCGTCATCGCAATGATGGGCAGGGTCAGGCCCAGCTGACGTCGGATCAGCCGCGTGGCTGTCGTTCCATCCATGACGGGCATCTGCACGTCCATCAGCACGGCGTCAAAGCCGCGCCGGCCGCGGGTCTGGGCGAGCAGGGTCAGGGCCTGCTGGCCGTCGCCGGCCAGGCTGATCTGGGCACCTTCGAGTTCAAGCAGTTCGCGCGTGACCTGCTGGTTGCCGGGGTTGTCCTCGACGACGAGGAGATGCAGGCCGGCCAGGCGCTGCGGTGCCGGTTCGGGCGGCTCGCCGTCACTGCAGCGTGCCTGGATGGCCGCGCTGACGGCCTGGCTCAGCAGGGTCGCGGTGATGGGCTTGACGAGGAAGCCGTCGAGCAGGGCCTGCTCGGCCGCGCTGCGCTGGGCCAGGCGTTCGCGGTCGTAGCTGGTGACCATCAGGATCAGCGGCTCGGGGCCGAGGCGCTGGCGCAGGTGCACGGCGGTCTGCCAGCCATCCATGCCGGGCATGACCCAGTCGAGCAGCACGACCTCCGGCGTGCCGCTGGTGATCAGCTCCAGCGCCTCGGCGCCGCTGGCTGCCAGGCGCGCCGTCCAGCCCAGGGATTGGGCCAGCGTGCCGATGACCCGGCGCGCCTCGGCATGGTCGTCGATGACGAGGGCCTGCAGGGCCTGACGCGGCACGGGGGCGGCCTCCTCGGCGGGCAAGGGGAAGCTCAGCGTGAAGCTGAAGCGGCTGCCCTGGCCGGGCGTGCTTTCGATGTGGATGTCGCCGCCCATCAGGCGCACCAGGCGGCGGCTGATGGCCAGGCCCAGGCCGGTGCCGCCGAAGCGCCGGGCCGTTGACGCCTCGGCCTGGGCAAAGCCCGAGAAGATGCGCTGCTGCTGCTCGGGCGCGATGCCGATGCCGGTGTCGCGCACCGAGAAGGCGAGCACGACGCTGCTGGCGTTCTGCGACACGAGCGAGATGCCGAGCACGACCTCGCCGGCCTGCGTGAACTTGATGGCGTTGCCGGCCAGGTTGATGAGCACCTGCTGCAGGCGCAGTGCATCGGCGACCACGACCGGCGGCAGGGCGGGGTCGAGGTCGAACAGCAGCTCGAGCTCGCGCTTGTCGACGTTGGCGGCCAGGATGACGGAGAGGTCGCGCAGCAGCTCGTCCAGGCGTGTCGGGTGCGGGTCCAGGCCGAGGTGGCCGGCTTCGATCTTGGAGAAGTCGAGGATGTCGTTGAGCAGGCCGAGCAGGCCACGCGCGGCGCCTTCGCTCTTGACGGCGTAGTCACGCTGGCGGGCGTCCAGTGGCGTCTTCTGCAGCAGGCGCAGCATGCCCAGCACGGCATTCATCGGCGTGCGGATCTCGTGGCTCATATTGGCCAGGAAGCGCGTCTTGGCTTGTGACGCGCGCTCGGCGGCGAGACGGGCCTGGGCCTGGGGCGTCAGGTCGAGGACTGTCAGCACGAGGCCACCATCGGGAAGGGGCGCCGTGCGGGCCTCGATGAGGCGCTCGCCGGTGCGGTAGGTCTCGAGGCGGTTGGCGCGCTGGTCGCGGCCCAGGGCCAGGGCCGCGTCGACCGCGGCGCGGGCCTGTTCGCCTTCGCCATAGTCGCCGCGGGCGGCGAAGAAGAGGATCAGGTCGTCGAAGCGCAGCGGCGGTTCTTCGAAAAGGGAGGCCGGCACGTTGAGCAGGCGCTCGAACTCGGCGTTGTGCACGAGGAGACGGCGTTCGGCGTCGAAAACGGCCAGGCCGCAGGGCAGGTGGGCAATGACCTCGCGGATCAGGGGGCTGGGCGTGCCGGGCGAGGGGCTCGCGGCTGCAGGACCGGCCTGAGGCTGGGCGTCACCGCCGGCTTGCATGTCCCACGCCATCACGCCCCCGAGCCGCTGCTGCCCGGCCATCAATGCCGGGCGCTTCGAGTCTAGGGCGGCCCCGTCAGGGCGCCGGGCCGGGGTCGCTACAAGAAGTTACAGGTTTGCCCTAGTCGCGCACGATGCGGCCCGGCGCCGCCTGGGAAAGCGCCAGCGGGTTGTCGCGCAGCAGCTCGACGAGGGCGTCGATGTCGGTGCCGAGCACGGCGCGGTCGCGGCCATGCTTGAAACCCGCCTGGGCGTCGCCGCCTTCGGAGAGGAAGTTGTTGATGACGACGCGGTAGTTGCGCGCCGGATCGATCGGCTCGCCGTTGATGCGCGGGTCGACGAGTTGGGCGACGCCATCGGCCGCGGCGCGCCAGTGGTAGCGCAGCGTCGACGAGGGCTGCAGCATGCGCGGGGCGGCGTCGCCCTTGGGCAGCTGGCGCTGCAGAATGTCCAGCAGCTGCTGGCCGGTCAGCGTCACCGCGACGATGTCGTTGCCGAAGGGCTGGATGGCGAGCAGGTCACTCATCGTCGTGGGCTTGCCGGGCTTCACGGTCAGGTCGGCGCGGATGCCGCCGGGGTTCATGAATGCCACGTCGGCCGGGCCCTGCTTGCGCGCGAAGGCGAGCTGGCTGTCCGCGATGAGGTTGCCCAGCGCGGAGTCGCCATGGGGCTCCTTGGCATTGCGCGAGGCGCCTTGCGTCAAGGTGGTGACCGGCTTGTTGCGGGCTGCTTCGGTCAGCGCGGCGGCCTGGGCGACCAGGGCGGCCAGTGCCGGGTTGGGCGCGTAGGCCGACTGCAGCACCGGGTGGTTGACGGCCTGGGCATCGAGCACGCGGCCGGCAGCGTCGAACTTGAGATGGCTTTCGGTGATCCAGCCGCCATAGCTGCCGGCTTGCACGACGAGGCGGCCGTCGATCTTGCAGGTGTAGGCCTGATGGGTGTGGCCGCCGATGATGATGGCGTAGGCGGGGTCCAGGCGCTTGGCGATGTCCTGCACGCGGCCGGTCAGCGTCGGGCAGGCGTAGCTCGGGTCGTTGGCGCTGGCGTCCCTTCCTTGAACGCCACCCTCGTGCATGACGGCCACCAGCACTTGCGCGCCTTCCGCCTTGAGCTGGGGGACGAGCGCATTCAGCGTGTCGGCCTCGTCGGCGAAGCGGATGCCCTTGATCGCCCGGGCGACGATGACATGCGGCGTCTCCAGCGTCGCTACGCCCGCGATGGCGACTTTCAGCGCGCCAGCCTGCTTGATGACATGGCTGGGCAGCAGCGGCTTGCCGGTGTTCGCGTCCAGCACATTGGCGCCGAGATAGGGAAAGCCGGGGCCCTTGTAGCCCGGCCACAGGCAACCGCCTGCGCCGCATTCGCCGCGGGTCTGGCGCAGCAGCTCGGGCAGGCCGGCATCCAGCTCATGGTTGCCCAGGGCGCTGGCGGCGATGCCGAGCTGGGACATGGCGGTCAGCGTCGGCTCGTCGCGCAGCAGGTTGGAGATCAGTGGCGAGGCGCCGATCAGGTCGCCGCCCGCCACAACCAGGGCATCGGGGTTCTTGGCCTTCAGCGCGGCCAGGGCCGTGGCCAGATACGCGGCACCGCCGGCAGGCTGGGACTTGAGCGCGCCTGTGGCCGGGTCGGGCAAGCGCGGCAGCAGCGGCGTCGGGTCGGCGGGCTGGATGTTGCCGTGGAAGTCGTTGATGGACAGCAGCGTCAGCTCTGTCGTGGCGGGCTGCTGCTGGGTGGCGCAGCCGGCAAACAGGGCGCCCAGCACGAGGCCGGTGGCGAGACGGAAGGAGTGGGTAAAGGCCATGACGGAGCTGCTTGGAGGAGGCTGGGATCTTGGAGGTCGGTTTGTAGCGCGAGTTTGTCGCGGTTTCGCGACATCACGAGGTTCTGCCGCAAGGTTTACATTCCAGTAAAGATTGCACCATATCGGTGCTACAGGCGGCCCGATTCGTGGCTTGGTTCCGTGATTCCCAAGTCAGCGGGCCAAAAACGGGGAGTAATGTCGCCGGCCGGCGATGCACTGTCCCAGTGCTTCACGCCGGGCGCGAGTGTCTGAATCGGGCCACTTCTGACTTACCCGTAAAGTTCTGTCACAGAAAGTCATGACAATTCCGGGGCGCTTTGCGAAGCGTCTTTCTGCCGCGGTCATCGACGAACGGCACCCTACTGAATCTGTTGAAGCCCGCGCGCTTGGCGCACCCACTAGGAGTCTAGGAATGAAGAGCAGACTATTCTGCAAGACCGCCACCGCCCTGGCAGTTTCCGTGCTGGCCACCGGCACGGTGTACGCGCAGCAAGCGCCGGTGGATCAAGCCAAGGAAGAGGCCGCACCGCGCGCCAAGGACGATGCCGTCCGCCTGGGCACGATCACGGTCATTGGTTCCGGTGCCAAGCTGGCCGGTGGCAATATGATCAATGACGACTCCGTCAAGGGCCGCAGCACGATCACCAAGGCCGCGATGGAAAAGGAAATCGCCACCGGAAACGTGCTGCAGAGCATTGCGCAGCTGCCCGGCGTGAACACCTACAACTACGACGCGACCGGCCTAAACGGCGGCGACGTGAGCATCCGCGGCTTCGGCTCCGATCAGATCGGCTTCACGGTGAACGGCGTGCCGGTCAACGATTCGGGCGGCTATGCTTTCTATGCCCAGGAAATGATCGACAAGGAGAACCTCTGTACCGCTTCGGTGGCCCAGGGCTCTCCCGAGCTGGAATCGCCCCACAGCGGCGCCACCGGCGGCAGCGTGAGCATGATCACCTGCGACCCGAATGACACGAGCCGCCTCCGCTTCTCGCAGACGTTCGGCGGCCTGAACCTGTTCCGCTCCTTCCTGCGTGTCGACACGGGTCGTTTCCTGGACAACAAGGCCAAGGTCTTCCTGAGCTATTCGCATGCCGAAGCCGACAAGTGGAAGGGTGTCGGCAAGCTCAAGAAGGACCATGTCGACGCCGGCTTCACGCTCGACCTGAACGAGGACAACCACATCCTGGGCTCGATCCTGTACAACCGTTTGTACAACCAGAACATCTTCTCGGTCAGCCTGTGCCAAGCTCAGCTCGTTCCGCTCTCCAGCTGCGCCGCCTCCTTTGCCTCTGGCTCTGATGCCAATGGCACGCCCTATGGCTACAACTATGACTACGGCGCGAACTTCAAGGCGCTGAAGACACCGGTGGGCGGCACGGCCCAGACCGACGTCACCCAGTCGCCGGTCTACTACGGCATGGCGCTGAACCCGTTCAAGAACGTGATTGCGTCGGTGTCGGGTTCCTTCAAGGTCGCCCAGGACACTTATTTGAAGGTCCAGCCCTACATGTGGTACGGCTTTGGCAACGGCGGCTGGTCGCAAGTCATCCTTGACGAAACCGGTACCGCTGCCAAGACCGGTAGCTCGGGGACTAGCCTGATTGGCGGCGCCATTGACATCAATGGCGATGGCGACAAGCTGGACAAGGTTGCCGTGGGCCGCGCCAGCGTGACCAAGACCATGCGTCCCGGCATCACCGGCGAACTCAGCACCACGCTGGACAGCCACTACCTGAAGCTGGGCCTGTGGTATGAGCGTGCCCAGCACCGCCAGACCCAGCCGGGCGTCCGCATCAATGCCGACGGCACGCCGGCGGACCCCTGGCTGCAGGACGGCTGCATCAAGCGCACTGACGGCACTTGCTACGAAGGTCGCGACAGCAAGACGATCAGCACCGCCTACCAGATCTACCTGAACGACCAGATCACGCTGTTGAACGACCGCGCCTTCATTTCGCTGGGCCTGCGCCTGCCGCATGTGACGCGTGACGTGACCAACTACGCTAGCGAGACCCCGGTCCCGACCTACACGCTGGTCAATGGCGTCTATACCAAGGGCGCCAACGTCTACCAAGACTTCAACATTACGCGTTCGTTCCGCAAGGCGTTGCCGCAAATCGGTGCCCGCTTCAACCTGGACAGCAAACAGCATGTCTTCCTGAATGCCGCGAAGAA
This sequence comes from Roseateles sp. P5_E1, assembly GCF_054049335.1. Lineage (NCBI taxonomy): Bacteria > Pseudomonadati > Pseudomonadota > Betaproteobacteria > Burkholderiales > Sphaerotilaceae > Roseateles > Roseateles sp. P5_E1. The sequence continues at coordinate 15,239 of NZ_JBFUMN010000023.1, read as the reverse complement.
CTTCCGCGCACCACCGAACTATGCCTATCAGGTCAGCTCCAGCGGCGTCTATGTAGCATCCGTCAACGGCGGCCCGGTCCAGCCCTTCGTAGAGGTCAAGCCGGAAACGTCGACGATGATCGACGGCGGCTACCGCTTCCAGTCGAAGGACATCTCGTTCACGGCTACGCTGTTCAGCTCAGACTTCAAGAACCGCCAGGTCTCGGCGACGGACCCGAATACCCTGGTCACCACCTATGTAAATGCCGGCGGCGTGAAGAACCGTGGCCTGGAGATGGAAGTCGGCAGCGGCGTCTTCGGCGGCTTCTCGGCCTATGGCTCGCTGACGCTGCAGAAGAGCAAGATCACGGACGATCTGCAGCTGACCGCTACCGGCTTCCTGCCGATCAAGGACAAGGAGTTCGGCAAGACGCCCAAGAAGATGGCCGCCCTGTCCGTGCAATACGAGCAAGGCCCGGTCTATGTGCGCCTGAAGGGCAAGTACACCGGCTCGCAGTACGTGGACCTGATGAACCAGGAAGCCGCCCCCGCTTACACCACCGGTGACCTGGACGCCGGCTTCAAGTTCGGCAACTTCGGCTCGCAGCTGAAGAACGCCCAACTGCGCCTGAACGTCAGCAACATCGGCAATGCGAAGTACCGCAGCGCGTCTTCGATCCTGACCAACACGCAGGCAACGCCGCTGCGGACGACGAATGGCTCGACCGCATCGCAATCTGCCAGCACCGAGTTCTACTACCTCGGTGCCCCGCGCTTCACCTCGCTGACCTTCAGCGTGGATTTCGAGTAAGTAGCTTGACTGCCGGGTGCACAAGGCCCGGTCAGTCGGTTCGGCAACCGCGAGTGCAGCCAGAAGCTGCCTCGCGGTTTTTTTGTTGCCGGGGCCTGGTTTTCAGCGGTGGATGTCGCCCAGGCAGAGGTACTTCACCTCGACATAGTCCTCGATGCCCTGGCGCCCGCCCTCGCGGCCCAGGCCCGATTGCTTCACACCGCCGAACGGCACCTCGGCCGTCGAGATCAGCCCCGTGTTGACGCCCACCATGCCGTATTCCAGCGCCTCGCCGACGCGGAAGATGCGGCCGATGTCGCGGCTGTAGAAATAGCTGGCCAGGCCGAACTCGGTGGAGTTGGCCAACCGGATCGCGTCCTCTTCGGTCTGGAACTTGAAGATGGGCGCCACCGGGCCGAAGGTCTCCTCGCGCGAGCACAGCATCTGCGGCGTCGCATCGGCCAGCAGCGTCGGCTCGAAGAAGTTGCCGCCGGCGGTCTCGATGCGCTTGCCGCCCGCCAGCAGTTTGGCACCCAAGGCGATGGCGTCGGCGACATGGGTCTCGACCTTTTCCAGCGCTGCAGCGTCGATCAGCGGCCCGACATTGATGCCGGCATCAAACCCATTACCTGTCTTCAGCGCCGCGACCTTGGCCGCGAATTTCTCCAGGAAGGCGTCGTAGATACCCGCCTGCACATAGATGCGGTTGGCGCAGACGCAGGTCTGGCCGGCGTTGCGGTATTTGCTGGCGATGGCGCCTTCCACGGCGGAGTCGAGGTCGGCGTCGTCAAAGACGATGAAGGGCGCATTGCCGCCCAGCTCCAGGCTGAGCTTCTTGATCGACGGCGCGCACTGCTTCATCAGGATGCGACCGACCTCCGTGCTGCCGGTGAAAGACAGATGGCGCACGACATCGCTCTCGCACAGCACCTGGCCGATCTCGATGGACTGCTGGGAGTCCGCCGTCAGCACGTTCAGCACGCCGGCCGGCATGCCGGCCTGCTGGGCCAGTTCGGCAGCAGCCAGGGCCGTCAGCGGCGTCGCCTCGGCCGGCTTGATGATGACGGTGCAGCCGGCGGCCAGGGCCGGGGCGACCTTGCGCGTGATCATCGCCAACGGGAAGTTCCACGGCGTGATGGCCGCGCAGACGCCGACGGCCTGCTTGATGACGAGGTAGCGCTTGGTCGGGTCGGTCGTCGGGATGGTCTCGCCGTAGACGCGCTTGCCCTCCTCGGCGAACCAGTCGAGGAAGCTGGCGCCATAGATGACTTCGCCGCGCGCTTCGGCCAGCGGCTTGCCCTGTTCGGCCGTCATCAGCCGGGCCAGGTCGTCGGCGTGCTTGACGAGCAGCTGCTGCCAGCGCACCAGCACGGCGGCGCGCTCCTTGGCGGGTTTGCTGCGCCAGGCGTTCAGCGCGTTGGCGGCGGCGGCGATCGCCGAATCGGCGTCGGCGCGGCCGAGGTTGGGCACCTGGGCCAGTTCGCGGCCGGTGGCCGGATCGTTGACCGCAAACGTGGCGGAGCCGCCGACCCATTCGCCATTGATCAGGGCCTGCGTGCGCAGCAGGCCGGGGTTGTCGAGCGCGTCCAGTGGGGAATTCGCGTCCATCAAGGGTTCTCCAGAGGTATCGCCCGGGACTCTACCCGGGGCAAGTAAAGCCCCCTCTCTACAATCGCCCCTCCTTGTCACAGACCTTTTCCAGGAAACCCCGGATGAAAGCCGCCGAGATCCGCCAGACCTTTCTGAAGTTCTTCGAGTCGAAGGGCCACCAGATCGTCGCGTCCAGCCCCGTCGTGCCGGGTGACGACCCGACGCTGCTGTTCACGAACGCCGGCATGAACCAGTTCAAGGACGTGTTCCTGGGCTTTGACAAGCGCGCCTACTCACGCGCCACCACCAGCCAGAAGTGCATCCGCGCCGGCGGCAAGCACAACGACCTGGACAACGTCGGCTACACGGCGCGCCATCACACCTTTTTCGAGATGCTGGGCAACTTCAGCTTCGGCGACTATTTCAAGAAGGACGCGATCAGCTATGCCTGGGAGCTGCTGACGGTCAACTTCAAGTTGCCGGCCGACAAGCTCTGGGTCACCGTCTACGAGGAAGACGACGAGGCCTACGAGATCTGGAACAAGACCGTGGGCGTGCCCGCCGAGCGCATCGTGCGCATCGGCGACAACAAGGGCGCGCGCTACATGTCCGACAACTTCTGGATGATGGGCGACACGGGCCCCTGCGGCCCCTGCACCGAGATCTTCTACGACCACGGCCCCGACGTCGCTGGCGGCCCCCCGGGCTCGGCCGAGCAGGACGGCGACCGCTACATCGAGATCTGGAACAACGTCTTCATGCAGTTCAACCGGACTGAAGACGGCGTGATGCACCCGCTGCCCAAGCCCAGCGTGGACACGGGCATGGGCCTGGAGCGCCTGGCTGCGGTTCTGCAGCATGTGCATTCCAACTACGAGATCGACACCTTCGTGACGCTGCTGGCTGCGGCCAAGAAGGCTGTGGACGCGGCCGGTGGTGACGACTGTGACGCCACCAGCCCGTCGCTGAAGGTCATCGCCGACCACATCCGCGCCTGCTCGTTCACCATCGTCGACGGTGTCATTCCCGGCAACGCCGGCCGCGGCTATGTGCTGCGCCGCATCGCCCGCCGCGCCATCCGCCACGGCTACAAGCTCGGCGCCCGCACGCCGTTCTTCCACAAGCTGGTCGCGGCGCTGAGCGCCGAGATGGGCGAGGCCTACCCCGAGCTGCGCCAGGCGCAGGCCCGCGTCACCGACGTGCTGAAGCAGGAGGAGGAGCGCTTCTTCCAGACCATCGCCACCGGCATGGAAATCCTCGAAGCAGCCCTCGCCAAGGGCGGCAACGTCGATGGCGACACGGCCTTCAAGCTGCATGACACCTACGGCTTCCCGGTCGACCTGACCGCCGACGTCTGCCGCGAGCGTGGCGTGACGGTGGACGAGACGCGCTTCAACGAACTGCTGGACGAGCAGAAGAACCGCGCCCGCGCCGCCGGCAAGTTCAAGATGGCGCAAGGCCTGGCCTACAGCGGCGCGCCGACCGAGTTCCACGGCTACGAGCACCTCGTCTGCGAGCACAGCAAGGTGACGGCCATCTACGTCGATGGCGCTCAGGTCAACGAGGCGCAGGCCGGCGACGATGCCGTCATCGTGCTCGATCACACGCCCTTCTACGCCGAGAGCGGCGGCCAGGTCGGCGACGCCGGCGAGCTGCGCAACGGCACGACGCGCGTCGTCGTCGCGGACACGATCAAGATCCAGGCCGATGTGTTCGGCCACCATGGCCAGGTCGTGGAAGGCTCGGTCAAGGTGGGCGATGTGTTCGTTGCCCGCGTTGACGCCGAGCGCCGCGCCAAGACCGTGCGCAACCACAGCGCCACCCACCTGATGCACAAGGCCCTGCGCGAGGTGCTGGGTGCCCACGTGCAGCAGAAGGGCTCGCTGGTTACGCCTGAGCGCACGCGCTTCGACTTCGCGCACAACGCGCCGATGACGGCCGAGGAGATCCGCGAGGTCGAGTCGCTCGTGAATGCCGAGATCCTGGGCAATGCCGGGGCCAACGCCCAGGTCATGGCGCTGGACGACGCGCAGAAGTCGGGCGCCATGATGCTTTTCGGCGAGAAGTACGGCGAGACGGTGCGGGTGCTGTCCATCGGCTCCTCCAAGGAGCTCTGCGGCGGCACCCACGTGAAGGCCACGGGCGACATCGGCCTGTTCAAGATCGTGGCCGAGTCGGGCGTTGCAGCTGGCATCCGCCGCGTCGAAGCCGTCACCGGCGACAACGCGCTGGCCTATCTGCAGCTGCTGGAAACCACGGTGCAGGGTGCCGCGATGACGCTCAAGACCTCGCCGCACGAGCTGGGTGCCCGTCTGCACGCGGTGCTGGACCAGATCAAGTCGTTGGAGAAGGAACTCACCGCTGCCAAGAGCAAGCTGGCCTCCGCCCAGGGCGATGAGCTGCTGGCCCAGGCCGTGGACGTGGGTGGCATCAAGGTGCTGGCCGCCAAGCTGGAAGGCGCCGACGCCAAGACGCTGCGCGAGACCATGGACAAGCTCAAGGACAAGCTGAAGACGGCGGCCATCGTGCTGGCCGCGGTCGACGGCGACAAGGTCCAGCTGGCGGCCGGCGTGACGGCCGACAGCATTGGCAAGGTCAAGGCCGGCGAGCTGGTCAACTTCGTCGCCCAGCAGGTCGGTGGCAAGGGCGGCGGCAAGCCTGACCTGGCCATGGCGGGCGGCACGCAGCCGGCCGGCGTGGCCGCGGCGCTGCAGAGCGTGGCGGGCTGGGTGGCTGAGCGCGTTTGAGGAAAACTGCCCCTCGCCCAATCTCGCCGCGCTGAACGCCGGCGAGCTTGGTCGGTCCCCCGAGGGGACGGCGATACTTGCCGGATCGACCGGCAAGCACATCGCCAGACGGGCCGGCTTGGGAGCGGCCCTGCGCTCGGCCCGGAATACCGCCGACTTACCGATCTAATGAATTAGGCCCGCTCATCGCGGGCCTTTTTCTTTGGCGGGTACGGCCTGGGGCAGCAAGCTGCCGACCATGCCGACGATCGTGCGTTTCGTCGGCAAGTGCTGGCCCGCGAGGAGGGCGCCGACAACACTGCGCCGGCCCTCCAACCCTCCCCATGCCGCATGGCGGGCGGTCCTGCCTCGCCGTGTCGAGCCGCGGGATCGGTGTGTCCAGAACAGAAGAAACCCCGTGATGAACCACAGAATCTGCGCGATCGCCCTGGCCGCATGCGCCGCCTCGTTCACAGTCCTTGCAGCCGATGCGCCGCAGGCGCCCGCGTCTGCGGTCAAGGCGGCGCCCACCCTCGGTCTGCAGGCTCGCCTCGAAACCAGCGTGGGCGGCAAGGTGCCCGCCATGGGCGCCGTGGTGATACGCGGTGGCCAGGTGACGGAGCTTGTGGTGGCCGGCCTGCGCGCCAAGGGCGACGCCGAACCGGTCCGGCCGGGCGATGTCTGGCACCTCGGCTCCAACGGCAAGGCCATGACGGCCACGATGGTCGCGCGGCTGGTGGAACGGGGCGTGTTGTCCTGGGACGCCCCGCTGAGTCAGTTGCTACCCGAGCTGGCCGTGGACATGCAGACCGCCTATCGTGACGTCACCCTGCGTGACCTGCTCGCACACCAGGCCGGCCTGCAAGCGGACATTGATGAATCCTGGATGGCGGTGTTCTACAAAGACAAGCGCCCTTTGCACGAACAGCGCCTGGCCTTCGCCCGCATCGCGTTGGCGCAGCCTCCCGCCTTTGCACGCGGTGCCGGCGACGGCTACTCGAACTCGGGTGTGCTGATCGCCGGCCTGGCCGCCGAGCGCGCCGCTGGCTTGCCCTACGAGACCCTGTTGCAACGCGAGCTGTTCGAGCCGCTGGGCCTGCGCAGCGCGGGGTTTGGTGCCACCCACCGCGGCCAGCCCTTGGGGCACAAGGCTGGCGAACCCGTCGAAGGCGTGGAGGCGGGCAACCCCGCCGTCATTGCGCCGGCCGGGGGCATCACCATGTCGCTGGAAGACTGGTCCAAGTTCGCGGTCGACCAGATGGCCGGCGAGCACGGACGCGGCAAGCTGCTGAAGGCGCAGACCTACCACCTGTTGCACCAACCGGCGCGTGAAGGCGGCAAGTTTGCGCTTGGTTGGCGGGCGCAGAACAGCATGGCCGGCGTGAACGCCCGCCACCTCGCCCACACCGGCAGCAATCAGGCCTGGTTCGCCCTCATCGTGCTGAAGCCGGACACCGAAGATGCCGTGCTGGTGACCAGCAACGCCAGCGAGGACGTCGAGGCCGACAAAGCCGTCCGCGCGGTGGCAGTTGCCACGCTCAAGGCCATGGCGCCCTAGGCGGGCATCAACAAGGAGCGCCCAGGGCTCAGAAGGTTTCCCAGTCGCCTTCGGCGGCCGCCGGTGCCGGTGCCGGTGCCGGGGCAGGGCGGGGCGCGACGACGGAGGCGGGCTTCGCGGCAGCGGGCTTGGGTGCTGCCGCCTTGAAAGGCGCCTTGGGTGCTGCGGCCTTTGGAGCGGGTGCGTGCGCCTTCGTCGGTGCCGGGGCGCTGGCCCTGCGCTGCGGCTCGCTGCCGGCCACGCGGAACACGGCGACGGCCTCGACAAGGCGCTGGGCTTGCTCCTTCAGGCTCTCGGCCGCAGCGGCGGACTCTTCCACCAGGGCGGCGTTCTGCTGCGTCATCTGGTCGAGTTGCACGACCGAGGTGTTGACCGAATTGATGCCCTCGCTCTGCTCGGTGGCGGCCGAGCTGATCTCGCCAATGATGTCCTGCACGCGCTGCACGCTGGAGACGATCTCGCCCATCGTCGTGCCGGCCGTCTGCACCAGACGGGCGCCGTTCTCGACGCGCTCGACGCTGTTGCCGATCAGCGCCTTGATCTGCTTGGCCGCCTCCGCGCTGCGGCCGGCCAGGGAACGCACCTCGCCGGCCACGACCGCGAAGCCGCGGCCCTGCTCGCCGGCGCGCGCCGCTTCCACAGCGGCGTTCAGCGCCAGGATGTTGGTCTGGAAGGCGATGCCGTCGATGGTGCCGATGATGTCGGAGATCTTCTTGCTGGCGACATTGATCTCGTCCATGGTCGTGACGACCTGGCCGACGACCTCGCCGCCGCGTGTCGCGGCCGCCACGGCGGACTGCACGAGCTGGTTGGCCGTGCGGGCCGAGTCAGCGGTCTGCCGCACGGTGCCGGTCAGTTCGCTCATGGACGAAGCAGCGTTCTGCAGGTTGCTGGCTGTTTGCTCGGTGCGCTGGCTCAAATCCAGGTTGCCGGTCGCGATCTCGGTGCTGGCCGTGCCGATGCTGTCGACTGAATTGCGCACCGTGCCGATGGTGGTGGCCAGGCGCTGGCGCATGCCCTCGGTGTCCTGGATCAGTGAGCCGATCTCGTCGTTGCGACTGCTGCTGACCGACTGGGTCAGGTCGCCCTCGGCAATCGCGCCGACGGCCTTCTGCAGCGAGGCCAGCGGCTGTGCGACCCAACGGCGCATCATCCACATCAACCCGAAGCCCAGGCCCACGGCAGTCAGTGCGAGGGCGCCCCAGAAGAACCACAGCGTCGTGCGGCCGGCGGCCTGAGCCTCGCCGCGTGAGACCTGGGCGACGACCCAGTAGCCGGTCTTCTCGCTCTTGCGCGCCACGGCGAAGTTGTCGGTCTTGCCGTTGCCCAGCACATCGGGCACGTCGTCCAGCACGACGGCGCTGGCGGTCTGTTCGGCCAGCGTCTTCTCGAAGCCGGGTGCGACGCTGGACAGCAGCTTGCCCTTGGCCGACGGGTGTGCGGCGAGCAGGGCCTTGGTCGGGTCCTTGGGCACGGCCACGATATAGGTGCCGCCGTGCTCGAAGAACTTGGCGCTGCCGGCCATGCGGTCCATGGCGAGCTCGAAGGCGTCGAGGTCGAAGCCGACGAAGAGAATGCCGATGACCTTGCCGGCGTCGCTTTTGATCGGTTCGTAATGCGTCATGTAGGCGCGGCCGAACAGCAGCGCGCGGCCGGTGTAGGGCTTGCCGGCGGAAACCGTGGCATGGGCAGGATGCTGCTTGCCCAACATCGTGCCCATGGCACGCTCGCCCTTCTCGTTCTTCAGCGAGGTCGTGATGCGTTCGAAGTCGTCGCCCTTGGCCGCGAAGACGGTGGCCACGCCGCCGTTGACGGCCGCGAACTTGTCGACCTGGGTGAAGTTGCCATTGAGCTTAGGCCCCCAGTCGCGCAGGTCGCCGGTGGCCTCGTCCAGCGTGAAGCTGGGACCGAAATCCTGGCGGAAGGAGCCGAAGCTGCGCTGGATCTGCTTGGCGGCGACATCGTCCATCGCCTGCATTGCATCGACCAGCGACTCGGCCTTGTCACCGACCCAGGTCTGCACCTGGTCATTGGCGGACCGCTTCAACAGCGTGCCGACGATGAGGCTGACACCCAGCAGCACCACTGCAACGGCGACTGCGCCGGTCAGAGACACCTGGCGGGCAATGGAGTTGTTGGGCTGACTCATGCGAATCTCCAGGGGCCAAAGCAAGCAAGGCTCCGCACACCCCGCCTCGTTGCGGGGGGCACGTGAACAGGAATCAGGGCAGGGCGGTCAAGCGGCGATGGCCGCTTCCATCAGGCCCATCTCGGCACTGCTCATCAGGCCTTCGATATCCATCAGGATCAACATGCGGTCGCCGACGGACCCGATGCCGGTGATGAAGCTGGTATCCACCGACGCCGAGCTCAACTCGGGGGCCGGCTTGATCGCGTCGCGGCCCAGCTCCAGCACGTCCGAGACCGAATCCACGACGGCGCCGACGACGCGGTTCTTCACGTTCAGCACGATGACGACCGTGAAGCTGTTGTACTCGGCGCTCGGGCAGTTCAGCTTCAGGCGCAGGTCGACGATGGGGACGATGACACCGCGCAGGTTGACGACGCCCTTGATGAAGTCCGGCGCATTGGCGATGCGCGTGGGCTGCTCGTAGGAACGGATCTCCTGCACTTTCAGGATGTCGATGCCGTATTCCTCGGAGCCCAGGCGGAAGGTCAGGTACTCGCCGCTCTTGGGGCCGTGGGCCTTGGCGCTGAGGGCACCGGGTTGGCGCAGGGCAGGGACGTTGCTGGCTTCCATGCAGACCTCCTAGTTATGTGTGTGATGGTTCAATGGCGCGAACGACGCACAAGGCTGCCGACGTCCAGGATCAAGGCCACGCGGCCGTCGCCCATGATGGTGGCGCCGGACACGTCATTGACCTTGCGGTAGTTGGCTTCGAGGTTCTTGACGACGACCTGCTGCTGGCCGAGCAGTTCGTCCACCAGCAGCGCGACGCGGCCGCCTTCGGCCTCGACGACGACCATGATGGAGCTGACGTGCTCGAAGTCGAAGCGCGGCACGTCGAACACCTTCTCAAGCTCGATGACGGGCATGTACTCGTCACGCACCTCGACGACGCGGCCGGAGCCGGCGACGGTCTTGATGGTGTCGGACTGCACCTGGAAGGATTCGACGACGGAGGACAGCGGCAGGATGTAGCACTCGTCGCCAACGCCCACGCTCATGCCGTCCATGATGGCGAGTGTGAGCGGCAGGCGCACAGACACCTTCATGCCGTAGCCTTCCGCCGAGTCGATCTCGACCGTGCCGCCCAGCGACGTGATGTTCTTCTTGACCACGTCCATGCCGACGCCGCGGCCGGACACGTCGGTGACCACATCGGCCGTGGAGAAGCCGGGCGCGAAGATCAGGCTCCAGCACTCGGCATCGGTCATCGTGTCCGGCGCGTCGATGCCCTTCTCGCGGGCCTTCTTGATCAGCTTGTCGCGGTTCAGGCCGCGGCCGTCGTCGCGAACCTCGATGACGATGCTGCCGCCCTGGTGAGAAGCGACCAGCGTGATCGTGCCCTGCTCTGGCTTGCCGCGGACGGTGCGGTCCTCCGGCATCTCGATGCCGTGGTCGCAGCTGTTGCGCACCAGGTGGGTCAGCGGGTCGGTGATCTTCTCGACCAGGCTCTTGTCCAGTTCGGTGGCTTCACCCTGGGTGACCAGTTCGACCTTCTTGCCCAACTTGGCCGCCAGGTCGCGCAGCATGCGCGGGAAGCGGTTGAAGACCGTCGACATCGGAATCATCCGGATCGACATGACCGATTCCTGCAGATCGCGCGTGTTGCGCTCCAGGTCGGCCAGGCCCGAGGTCAGCTGCTGGTACATCGCCGGGTCGAGTTCGCGGCTGTTCTGGGCCAGCATGGCCTGGGTGATGACGAGTTCGCCGACGAGGTTGATGAGCTGGTCGACCTTCTCGATCGACACGCGCAGCGTCGTCTGGTCCATGGCCGCGGGCTTGGCCTCGGCCTTGGCGACCGGCGTGGCGGGGCGGGTCGGCACGATGGCGGCCGTGGGCGCGGCCTCCGCGGCGGGCGCTGCCGCAGCGACACTTTCGGGCACGCCGGGGGCGTCATCGAAGAAGCCGTAGCCTGGGTCGGCGGACGGTGCCTCGGCCGGTGGTGCGCCGGGCGCACCGTCGTAGAAGCCGAAGCCGGGGCCGAGCGGGATCAGCTTGACCTGCTCGCGGGCGACGTGGAAGGTGAAGAGGTCCAGCAGGTCGTTGTCGGTCGAGCTGGTCAGCACCTTGAAGCGGCGCATGCCGTCGGAACTCTGGCCGGCGTCCAGCGGCTCGATGTTGCCGAGGTCGGTGATTTCCTTGAAAAGCTCGACCAGGTTGTCGGCCAGGCTGAGGTCGGTCAGCGGGCCGACCTGCAGTTCCAGCAGGCGCGCGCCGGACTTGAGCGGTACGGCGGGCGCCGCGGCAGCAGGCGCGGTTGCCGCCTTGGGTGCCGGAGCGGCTGCTGCAGGTGCGGGCGCGCCGCCGCCTTCGACGAAGCTCTTGATGCTGACCAGCAGGTCGGTCGTGTCGAATACGTCGCCGCCCGAGCCCTGATGGCGGGCGAGCTGGGTGCGCAGCGCGTCGCCGGACTGCAGCAGCACGTCCACCATGGCGGCGTTGGGCTGCAGCTCGTGGCGGCGCAGCTTGTCCAGCAGCGTCTCCATCTGGTGGGTCAGCTCGGCGACATCGCTGAAGCCGAAAGTTGCCGCGCCACCCTTGATGGAGTGGGCGCAGCGGAAGATGGCGTTCAACTCCTCGTCGTCGGCCGCCTCGACGTTCACATTGAGCAGCAGCCGCTCCATGTTGTCGAGGTTCTCGCCGGCTTCCTCGAAGAAGACCTGGTAGAACTGGCTGAGGTCGATGCCAGCACTGATGCTGGCGCCTTCTGTGGTCATGTCGCCCATGGCTGTTGCTCCGGTGGACCGAACTTCAGCGAATGACCTTGCCGATCACTTCGATCAGCTTGGCCGGGTCAAAGGGCTTGACCAGCCAGCCGGTGGCGCCGGCAGCCCGGCCCGCCTGCTTCATCGCATCGCTGGACTCGGTGGTCAGGATCAGGATGGGCGTGGTCTTGAACTTGGGGTTCTCGCGCAGCTTCTTGGTCAGGCTGATGCCATCCATGCGCGGCATGTTCTGGTCGGTCAGCACGAGGTCGAAGTCACGCTGGCCCGATTTCTCCCAGGCGTCCTGCCCATCCACAGCTTCCACCACGTTGAAGCCGGCGTTCTTGAGCGTGAAGGCCACCATCTGGCGCATCGAGGCCGAATCGTCGACAGCGAGGATTGAGTGCATTTGAGTTTTCTCCGAGAGAACGTTGCCTGGGGGCTGAATTTAGCTTGGGGGGATTCAGAAAAGTTCGATGGAGCCGGCGTCCATCTCATCCTGCGTGACCGGGTTGGGCCGCAGCGGTGCGATCTCGACGACGGCCGCGCCGTCCTCGTCATCCGCACCGAAGGCGTCGCGGGCCAATTGGTCGGCGCAGTTGCGCAGGCGCTGGCTGGTGTGGGCGATGAGCTGGGTTGCCATGTCCTGGAACTGCAGCGCTGTGATGGCGCCGGCAATGTCCTGCATGATCTGCTTCAGGCCTTCGGAGGCCGGCGTGCCGTCGCTGCTGCTGAGCAGGGACATGACCTCGCCGGACGCGCTGTAGAAATGCGTGGACAGGGCTTCACCGGCATCGTCGAGAAGGCGCTGCAGGCGCTCAAGGTCGTTCGTCACCGTCATCAGGTGATCCTGCAGTTCCGCGGCCGCCAGCAGCGGCATGGCGGCCACGGCTCCATCGAATTCGGCGGCGGTGGAAGGTTCTGTCTGCATCGTGTCTCCGCGAGGGGATGCTGCTTCTTGTCCCAGCCCTGTGGATACCCTCAGGGCGAATGCATCATGGCATGTTCACTCCTTTTTCGGCCCCTGTCGACCTGGAGATGTCACGAGAACGAGCCGTATTACCGCTCTGACCCGCGTCAAGTGTGGCGCCGGGCCACCTGCCGCGAGCGGCGGCATACTGCGCCCCCATGACGATTTCTGCTATGGAGCAGGCGCCCCGGGTCCTGCGTGTGCTGCATGTCGAGGACTCCGAACTCGACCATCAACTCATCCTTGCCCAGCTCGGCCGTGCGGGGCTCAAGGTCGAGATGCAGAGGCTGGACGCCTTGCCCGCCGTGCTGGCCGCGCTGGAGCGCCCCTGGGACGCCATCATCTCGGACTACAACCTGCCTGGCTACTCGGGCCTGGATGTGCTGGAGGCGGTGAAGGCGCGCCAGCTGCTGACGCCTTTCATCCTCGTTTCCGGCGAGATCGGCGAGGACACCGCCGTGGGCGCGATGCGCAATGGCGCCTCCGACTACCTGCTGAAGAACAACCTGAACCGGCTGGCACCCGCCCTGCTGCATGCCATCGACGCCGCCGAGAACGAAAAGGCCCGTGTGGCCGCCGATCACGAACTGGTCAAGTCCAAGCAGCGCCTGCACCAGTTGGCCGGCCACCTGCAGACCAGCGTCGAGCTGGAGCGTGCCGCCATCGCGCGGGAGATCCATGACGACGTCGGCGGGTCCTTGACCGCCGTCAAGTTCGACCTCGCCTGGATCGATCGCCATGCCCAGGAGCCCGAGGTGCGCCAGCGCGTTGCCGCGGCATTGGAGACTGTGAATGCCGCCATCGAGGCCAGCCAGCGCATCATGCACAACCTGCGTCCGGCTATCCTGGAGCAGGGCCTGGTTGCCGCCCTGCAGTGGATGACGGCCCGTTTCGAACGCCGCACCGGCATCGAGGCTGGCCTGCGCATCGGCGAAGAGCGGCTGGCGCTGCCCTCCGGCGTGCCGCTGGTGGCTTACCGCACGGCGCAGGAGGCGCTGACCAATGTATCCAAGCATGCGCTGGCGACCCGGGTCGACATCGAACTCAGCCAGGACTCCGGCGTGCTGACGCTGGAGATCCGCGACAACGGGCGCGGCATGGGGCGGGGCGACCTCGCCAAGGAGCGGTCCTTCGGCATCCGTGGCCTGCACGAGCGCGCCGCGACGGTGGGCGGCTGGGTCGACTTGTCCAGCCCGCCGGGCGGCGGCACCAGCCTGATCCTGACCGTGCCGCTGGCCCAGGACGCCATCGACGCACTGGACGACTCGACCGACTTCGGCAAGGATGACGGCCAATCCATCTGGGGACGCGCGTGATCAAGGTCATCCTCTGCGACGACCACGGCCTGATCCGCCGCGGCATCCGTGACACGTTGGCGGATGCCCAGGACATCGAGGTCATTGGCGAGGCCGGCGACTACACCGAGCTGCGCGGCCTGCTGCACACCCTGGGCAAGGACAACCCCTGCGACGTGCTGGTGCTGGACATCAACATGCCCGGCCGCTCCGGCCTGGACGTGCTGCATGTGCTCAAGGACGAGGGCAACCCGGTACGCACGCTGATCGTGTCCATGTATCCCGAGGACCAGTACGCCATCCGCGCGCTCAAGGCCGGCGCCTATGGCTATGTCAACAAGGGCGGCGACCCCGCCACGCTGGTGCAGGCCGTGCGCACCGTGGCCCAGGGCCGAAAATATGTAACGCCCGAGATCGCGCAGATGCTGGTCGAAAGCCTGACCGCGCCCGTCACCGAGCAGGCCCACCACAAGCTCTCCGACCGCGAGCTGCAGACCCTGGTCATGATCGCCTCGGGCAAGCGGCTGTCCGACATCGCCGAGGAGCTGATGCTCAGCCCCAAGACCGTCAGCGTCTACCGTGCCCGCATGCTGGAGAAACTGGGCCTGAGCAACAACTCAGAGTTGACGGTCTATGCCATCCGCAACGGACTCGTCGCCAGCTGAATGACGCCGGCGCACCAAGCCTGACGGCCGCCGTTCATCGCCCCTGGCTGTCGATTCGCCACCGCCAGCCGCCGTCCATCGATTGATGACATGCTGTGGCAGCAGCCACTGCACAATCCGCCCCGGTTCCAAATGGGTGGTCGAAAGACCGGTGCTGCTGCGGGCCTGAGGGTCCGCCCAAGCCAACTGTTCAGGGGGCATGTCATCGATACCGGATTGCTGAAAGAGTTGCGCATCGACGGTGCGCATCGCGAGGACCATGGCGACGGCGGGCCGCCCAAGTGGGTCTGGGCCCTGGTGGTGGCCGTCGTGCTGCTGGCCGCGGGCGGCGCCTGGGCCTGGTGGTGGCTGTCGGGGAACAAGCCGATCCCGGTGCAGACGGTCACGGTCCGCGCCAACGGTCAGGGCGCCAGCGCCGATGCAGTCCTGCAGGCGACGGGTTATGTGACGGCGCGCCGCATGGCGACCGTCTCGGCCCAGATGACCGGCACGCTGACTGAGGTGCTCATCGACGAGGGCTTCAAGGTCAAGAAGGGGCAGGTCCTGGCCCGGCTCGATGACACCGGCTTGAAGGCGGGCCTCGCCGCGGCCCAGGCGCAGATACGCACGGCCGAAGCCAATCTCGGCCAGGTGCGCGCCCAGCTCGCCCAGGCCCAGGCCGACGAGCGACGCCAGGCCGAGCTGAACGCCAGCGGCATGACGACGCGCCAGTCGCGCGAGCAGGCGGCCACGGCGGTGAAGACCGTGTCCGCGCAGATGGAGGCGTCTCAGCG